>JAGOHA010000212.1 GCA_017996395.1 Acidobacteriota bacterium
CAATTATCGTAATCATTTCAAAAATGTTGCGCCCCTACAATTGGGAAACATCAAAGAAAAGGTGGGAAATTCCACAGATTTCATGACGGATCGCCTGGTTCAACGCAACGACGGCGTCCGTCCAAGCGGATGCGCCGGCCCGATTTCTTCCCGACACATTGGCTGATTCGCTGACCGGTTTGATTGGCTGTTGCCTTCGGGGCGGAGCAGGATGAAAATAAACCGTACCCGCCGGAATGACTTGAAGCTGCCCGAAATCCCGTCTGGTTGCTTTCGGATTCCAAACCGGCGGAAGTCCGTGATGATAGCGGAGCACACTCTATGGATGCGTATCGTCTGGAACCGCTGACCGACGCCCACGCGGGGGCGGTCACTGAGATTTTCAACCAGTTCGTCGGCAGCAGCTTCGCCGCCTACCCGTCCACCCCGGTGGACGAAGCGTTCTACCGGCGCCTGTCCGGCCTGGCCCAGGGCTATCCGTCGGTCGCCGTGATCGCTCCCGACGGGACCGTGGCCGGCTTCGGCATGCTGCGCCGCTGGCATCCGGCCGATTCCTTCGCGCGGACCGCGGAGGTGACGTACTTCATCCGCCCGGAGCACACCGGGCGCGGGCTGGGACGCATGATGCTGGAGCGCTTCGAGGCGGAGGCGCGCCGGCTGAAGGTGGACACGATCCTGGCCAGCATCTCCTCGCTCAACGACGGCAGCATCCGTTTCCACCGACAGCACGGCTTCGCGGAATGCGGCCGTTTCCGGGCCGTGGGCCGCAAGTTCGGCCGCGACTTCGACGTGGTCTGGATGCAGAAACGGCTCTGAGCCCTCGCGCGCCGCCGCCCGGCCCGGGGCCGGTTCCGTCACGCCGCCTGCTGCTTCCGGAGCCAGCGGTTGTAGAGCCACATGCTGAAGGCCGACACGAAGCCTATGCCCATGAGCATCAGCCAGCCGAAGGTGTTCCAGAACGGGTCGGGATCGAGCAGGCCGTCCGGCCGCTTGACGGCGCCGCGGCAGATCACCTCGTTGAAGATGAGCGCGCCCACCGGGCCGCCGAAGAACGAGCCGATGGCCATGGGCAGGTTCGCGTAGCCGAGGAACAGCCCCTCCTGCCCTTTGGGCGCCAGGGCGCCGATGTACTCGTAGGTCCGCGCCGAGGTGAACAGCTCGCCGAACGCGATGAGGGCCACGGTCAGGGTGATGAAGATGGAGCCCAGCGGCAGCAGGGTGCCCAGGCTCATGTTCCGGATGCCGAGATAGTAGATGGGCACCAGGTTGATGACCATGGCCAGGCCGATGATCACCGTGCCCACCACGATGGAGTTGATGGGTTTCCACTTGCCGAACAGCTTGGTGATGAGTAGCTGGAAGAACACGATGGTGAACGGGTTGGCCATGGTGATGAGGTCCACGGGCGGGTCGAGCTCGACGACCTTCTTCAGGTAGAGCGGCAGCACGTTGTACACCTGGTTGTAGATGAAAAAGAAGCCGCTGGACACCACCAGGAACAGCGCGAAACGCAGGTTGCGCAGCACCAGCACCATGTCCATGAGGATGCGCCCGGGGGACTTGCGCGGTTTTTTCTCGGCCGCTCCGGGGAGCCGGTCCGGATCCCTGTACAGGAAGAGCACCACGAAAAACGCGACGATGGCGAATCCCGCCGACACGGCGAAGATGTAGCTCAGGTCAAACTGCTTGCGGACCGCGTAACTCACGCCGCGGCCGCACAGCGAGCCGATGTTGATGACCATGTAAAAGATCGCGAAAGCCAGCGTCGCCCGGACGCCGGAGGTCTTCTGCACCGTGCCGGAGATGCACGGCTTGACCACGGAGCCGCCCAGGCCGATGAGCACGATGGCGATCACCACCGGGATGACGATGTTGGCGCCGGCGGTGACCTCGCTCTCCACGGTCTTGGCCAGGGTGGCGCCGCCGAACCAGACCGGGAAACCCATCAGAAAGTACCCGGCGGCCAGGAGCACGAACGCCACCAGCAGCGACTTCTTAAAGCCCACCTGGTCGGCGATGGTTCCCGACAGGATGGGGAGGAAATAGACCAGGGTCCAGAGCACGGTGCCGTTCAGGGTGCTGGGCCAGTAGTCGCCGAGGCCCAGCTGACCGAGGTAGAGCACCACGAAGCTGGCCATGGCATAGAACGCGCCGCGCTCGAACAGCTCGGTCACGTTGGCCATCCAGAAGGTCGAGGGGAAGCCGCCGGGCTTTGGGTCCATGCCGCACCTCCGCTGGATTCCGGTCGCACCACCGGGGCGCGGCCGGGGAGAAAACGGGAGTATAGCGGAAGACGCCCGCCGCGTCCACCAATCCGGCGGCCGATCCGTGAAAAACCCCGTGCATTCAAGCGGATTTTCGGCTACCATCTGGGCGAGACCGCCGGGAAGAGGTCCCCATGTTCTCCATCGAAGAGGCCGAACGCATCATCCTGGAGCAGTGCCAGCCCCGCGCACCCATCGAGGTCCCGCTGCTGGAGGCCGGCGGCTATGCCGTGGTGGCCGACATGCGTTCCGGCGACGACGTCCCCGCTTTCAACCGGGCCATGATGGACGGTTTCGCCTTCCGTGCCGCCGACGCGACGGGCCCGGGCGCGCGTCTCCGCGTGGTGGACTGCCTGCCCGCCGGCAAGGCCATGGACGGCGAGCTGTCTCCCGGCGCGGCGGTCAAGATCATGACGGGAGCGCCGCTGCCCGCCGGCGCCGACACCGTGATGCCCAAGGAGCATTGCCGGGAACACCCCGACGACTCGGTGGAGTTCACGGAAACGCCGGCCGCCGGCCGGCACGTCGCGACGCGGGGATCCGAGTTGGCGGCGGGGAGTCCGCTGTTCGCCCCCGGCGACGTCCTCAAGGCCAGCGATCTGGGAGTCCTGGCCATCTTCGGGTTCACCCGGGTCCGCGTCTATCCGCGGCCGGTGCTGTCGCTCATCAACACCGGTTCCGAACTCGTGGACATCGACCAGCCGCCCACGGGCGGCCGCATCCGCAATTCGGACATGTACTCCATCGCCTCGTATTTTCGCAAATTCGGTTACACCTGCGCCGTTCGCGGCATCGTGCCCGACCACGAGGCCGCCATTCGGTCCGCCGTGAGTGCCGAACCTGAAGCCGACGTGATCCTGCTCACCGGCGGCGTCTCGGTGGGTGAATATGATCTCGTGCAGACCGCCGTGCGGGCCGAGGGCTTCCAGGTGCTGTTCGACGCGGTGGCCATCAAACCGGGCAAACCCATGGTGTTCGCCCGCAAGGGCCGCCAGCTCCTGTTCGGGCTCAGCGGCAACCCGGTTTCGTCGCTGCTGCAGGCGGCCCGCTTCGTGCTGCCGGCCCTGCGGCGCCTGGCCGGCTGGAACCGACCCGGGAGCACGTTCGTCACCGCCACGCTCACCGAACCGATGCGCCACCGGGGCGACCGCACCGCCTACCGCCCCTGCCGTCTCGTCGTCGAGGACGGGCGCCTGCTCTGCCACCCGGTCCGGGACAAGGGGAGCGCGGACCTGTTCTCGTGGCGGA
>JAGOHA010000213.1 GCA_017996395.1 Acidobacteriota bacterium
CTTTGTGGTGATGAATAATCAGCCGATGTGGTGGAATGGCAGACACAAGGGACTTAAAATCCCTCGCTCCGCAAGGGGCGTGCCGGTTCAAGTCCGGCCATCGGCACCAGATATACACGGGCATCTCCGCCAAGCGGTGATGCCCGTTTTGCTTGAGGCAGGTGGCGGTCAGCGCAGGACCGGGGCCCACGGCTGGGGCGGCGCGGAAGCGGATGGCGTGTCCAGGCGGAGGGCCAGGGCGCCGGTGACCGCCGCCAGCAGGTCCTGGTCCTCGTGCGAGTACGGCTCCTCCGAACGCTTCGGGCCGAGCGCCAGCAGGATCTCCGCGCCATCGGCCGAGAGGCGCACCGGGAACAGCCATTCGATCCGGACCTGTTGCAACCACGCCGTCTCCGACGCGGGAAGCTGTTTCCGGAGCCAGTTGGATTCCGACATGCTGATCTCCACCGGCTTCTCCAGCACGCGAATGAGTGTGATCAGCTTTCCCGAGGCCGGGAGCGGCGCCTGATGCAGGGCCAGGGTGGCGGGATCCGCCGGCGTCGGGGATGTCGGGGCGGACGGCCCGCAGGCAGCGGCCATGATGTAAAATGCCGGCGTGTTTGGATCCCGCATCAGCAGGGCGGCATACTCCGAATGGAGCGCCGCGGCGATCCGGGCGGTCACCTGCCGGGCGGCCGAGGCGACATCGCCGGCCTGGCGGATTTCCTGGACCAGATCGGCCAGGATCCGGCGGGCGTCGTAGCGTTCGCGGAAGAACCGCCGGTCCAAAGCTTCCAGCCAGTGCTTCCTCTTGAAGTGGGCGACGGCGCCGCCGATCCCGAGAACGGCGTAGAACCAACCTCTGGCGGCCAGGATGACGCCGAGGGGCTGGTCGGCGTGGAGCAGGAGATCGCCCACGAGGATCGCGGCGCAGGCGGGCGCGAGGGCCAGGAGGAGCCCGCGGGCCGCCGCGTACTGCAGTCCCCGGCGGATCATCATCCGCAGGCCGAACAGCCGGTGCTTGACGATGGCTACCGCCACCAATACCGCCGACGCCGCCAGGAACAGCGAGACCACCAGGGGCAGGGGAGTTTTCCAGTAGAAGACGATCAATACTCTTTGAAAATCCCACATCCGGACGGAGCCGAGGGTGTGAACCAGGGCGAGGACGAAAAATGTGCAGAACCCGATGAACAGAAGACGTAATCGCCGCCGCTCGTTTACATCCTGCAGGGTTCGGAAATTGTAAATCAACATGCCGATGGCGCCGATCCAATACAAGAAACGGATCGAGGCGAACACCTGGAGCACGCCGGGCCAGAACACGAAAGGAGTGGGCGTATGGTGGGTGCTCACTATCGCGTACCCCATGATGGCGATCCGGGGAAGGGCAGACAGCCACAGCACGACGTAGATCCAGCGCGCCCGGAAGACCCGCCTCGGGAATGACGCCATGAAAATGAAACCGAGTTCGGCGGATAAGCCGAGGGAGATGATGGGAGCCAGCAGGATGGCGACGGCCAGCGGAAGGGGAAGCTGGCCGATAATCCGGTTGAAGCCCGGCGGTACTCCCACTAGAAGCCAGGTCATCGGGATGCTCCACGTGGCCATCCAGAGGGCCCCTGTGAGGGCCACAGAATCTCTTGATCGGGAGAAAGCGATCGATAACGCGAGGACAAGGAACACCAGGGAGATGAAGATGGGGCCCAGGTCGTTCAGCCCGTCCTGACTGAGCCAGAAGCGCCAGGGCCTTCGCCCAAGAACGAGGGTGGTATGGCGAGGGAGTTCCTGGCGGACGTATTCCAGCCGATACTCCTTCCCCCCTTCGGCATAATAGTTTAAACGCCTCATCACATCACGGGATGCCGGGTCGCCGTTCACGGTCACGATCCGGTCGCCGGCCTGGAGCCCCGCACGTTCCGCGGCGGAGCCCTCTCTGACATCGATCAGCAGTATCGCCCCGTCTTTCTGGCTATATCGATAGCCCAGGCTCTCCAGTCCAAAGAGATAATGGAAAATCATGAAGAGGGAATAGCAGACGAAGGGTATCGCGGCGGCGTACAACCACCACGGGGGGCGGGACCTGGTCCTTCCCGCGGGGAAGCTTGCGGGATCACCCGAATCGGTTTGCCGGGCGCCCGGGACTGTTCCGGGAGAAACTGCCAGCGGTTGTGTCTCTGCCAGCGGGGGGGATATTGCCGGATCGAGGCCGAGCGCGCGAAGCGCCGCAGCCAGTTCCGCCACGCCGGCAAACCGTTGCTCCGGGTCCTTGGCAAGCGCCCGGGCGATGGCGGTCTCCAGGGCGGCGGGCAGGCCCGGTCGCAGGTGCGAAGGCTGCTCGGGCGCCTCGTTGAGGATGGAGTAGATGACGGCCTGCGCGTATTCGCCGGTGAACGGCGGCCGGCCGGTGACCATCTCGTACAGCACCGATCCCAGCGCCCAGACATCGGCCCGTCCATCCACGGCGACTCCTCGAGCCTGCTCCGGCGCCATGTACGTGACGGTGCCCAGGGTGGCGCCGGTACGGGTGAGCGCAGTCTGCCCCGCCAGCTTGGCCAAGCCGAAGTCCAGGATCTTCATGGTGCCGTCCGTTGTCCGCATCAGGTTCGCCGGCTTGATGTCCCGGTGAATGATGCCGCGCTGGTGCGCCCGCGCCAAACCATCGCAAACCTGTAAGGCGACGTGGATGGCCTCCCCCACCGGGAGCGGTCCGCGCGCGATCCGATCCTTCAGCGTCTCTCCGTCATAGCAGGCCATCGCGAGGAAGACTTCGCCTTCCGGTGTTTCATCGACTTCGTAGACGGTGCAGATGTTGGGGTGATCCAGCGCCGCGGCGGCGCGGGCTTCGTGGAAGAAGCGACGCTTGGCTTCGTCGTCCCGTACCGCCTCCGGCGGCAGGAACTTCAGCGCCACCGTCCGGCCCAGCTTCAGATCCTCGGCCCGATACACCACGCCCATGCCGCCACCGCCGAGTTTGTCCTGGATCCGGTAATGGGTGATGGTGCGGCCGATCATTCCGGTTCTCCCGGGGGGTTGTCGTCAGGTGCGCGGCTGGTGCTCGCGAAGGCGCACGCCGGGCCGGTTCGTCACGGAACGGACTGGAAAACTTGATCAGATTGTATTGTATCCACCAAGAACAATGCAACGAGAAAGCGGGCGCGCTGACGGTCTTGGGGAACGCCCAGCGGTCAGAGCGTGCGCGTGCAGCGGCCCCGATGCGAGGAGGTCTATTGTGGGGACGTCGACAATCTCTCTGCGGGATGTAGCGTGATTCGGAGGATCTCACCCGAGTGCCACAGGCGCATGCGGGGTCCCCATGTGCCGGCGCCGCGGGAGACGATCACCGTCATCCCGTCCACGATGTACTCGCCCGCCAACAGGGGATAGGCCGTCCGGACGATCTCGCCGAACGGCCAGATCTGCCCGCCATGGGTGTGCCCCGAAAGCATCAGCCCCACCCCGGCAGATGCCGCGCGCTCGGCCTCCCAGGGCGTGTGCGACAACAGAATGGTCGCACCCGGCGGCCGT
>JAGOHA010000076.1 GCA_017996395.1 Acidobacteriota bacterium
CGCGGGGAGAGATCGAAGGTGGTGTTCTCCAGCGGGTCGGGTTCCGGATCGCCCAGTTGATTCCGGTCCAGGTCCCAGGCGAAATCCAGCTCGACGTTGCCGTAGATCTGGAGGGGTGGCGGGGGAGGGGGCGCCGGGCTCTCGACCGGGAGGGGTATGGCGGGCGGTGCGGGCGGGGCCGGGGCGGCCGCCGCAGCCGCTCGCTCCCCACCGGATATTGAAACGGCGTCGGTCAGGCGATCCACGATGGCCCGCATCTCCGCGAGAGATCGCTCCAGCGTCTCCACCCGCTGGCGGAGCGCATCGTTGTCCTGGCGGAGTCGCTCCAGTTGCCCGTCATTGGCGGCCGGGCAGGCCGCCTGGCAGCACCAGGCGATCAGGATGCAGACGGCGCATACGCGTGCCATGGGACCTCCTCGGTGAGGCGCCGGGCCTTGGCCGGAAACCGGGACAACCGGCGCCATCGGTGTGCTGGATGGGTGCACGTCCATTATACCTTGCCACCGGCCGATCCGGTTGAACCAGCCGGCGCTTCCGGACGGCCCGCCACGCAGAATCCCGTTTGGCTCCCGCGGCCGAATAGCGTATGATGGACGAACTAAATTTCGAGAGGCGCACCGTGAATCCAGAGTGCCTGTACGACCTGCTTGCCGCCGGCGCGGAACGCGACGGCGCCGCCCCCCACCTGGTGGATGCCTTCGGCGACGCCCGGCGAACCTTCAGCTTCGCCGAGGTGCTGGACCTGTCCGGCCGGGGCGCCTCCTTTCTGGCGGCGCGACTCGCAGGCGCACCGCTGCCGCACGTGGGGGTCCTGGCCGAGAACAGCTCCCTGTGGAGCATCGCCTTCTACTCGGCCGCCGCGGCCGGAGCGACGGTGGTTCCGCTGGACGTGCGCCAGACCGAGGATGAGATTGTCGCCATCGTCCGGGAAGCGTCGCTGGCAGTCCTGCTGGTCTCGGCGGGATTCGCCCGGTTCGCCGAGCGGCTCACCGCGGCGGGGGATATCCGCGAGTACTTCGTGCTGGACGACGATTGGGTGCAGCTCCTCCGGCGGCACGAGCCGCTGGCGGCGAGCCCCGCCACCGCCGACTCCACGGCGGCCATCATTTACACCTCCGGCACGTCCGGTCGGTCCAAGGGCGTCGTGCTCACTCACGGCAACATTCTCAACCAGACGCTGCAGAACGTCCCGGCCATCGGGGTGGGACCGGAGTCACGCCTGCTGGCCATTCTGCCGCTGAACCACATCTTCGTCTTTGTCGGGGTGCTGAGCTGCCACGCCGCCGGTTCGGCGGTGGTGTTCCTCGATTCGCTCAAGCCGGCCCGCATCGTCGCCGCGTTGAAAGAGGAGCGGATCACCCACCTGGCGGGCATCCCCTTGCTGTTCGACGCGTTCCTCAAGGGAATCCTGCTCAAGGTGCACGCCCGCGGCCTGCTGGTGCGGGGCATCTTCGCCGTGCTGCTGCGCCTCGGCTGGCTGGCCTACCGGCTGGGCGGCGTGCCGGCGTCGCGCCGGCTCTTCGGCCACCTGCACCACGAGTTCGCGCCCGACATCCAGCGATTCATCTGCGGCGGGGCCAAGGCCCGGCCCGATACCATCCGGCGCTTCCTGGCCCTCGGCTACGAGTTCCAGGAGGGCTACGGCCTCACCGAGACCAGCGGCGGCATCATCATCAATCCGCCCACGCCGGAGAAGGTCATCGGCACGGTGGGGCGGCCGTTCGGCGACACCGAGGTGCGGATCCTGGAGCCCGCGCCCGACGGGAGCGGCGAGATCGCCATCCGGGGCCGCTCGGTGTTTCGCGAATACTACCGGAATCCCGAGGACACCGCCGCCGCCAAAACCGACGACGGCTGGTACCGGACCGGCGACGTGGGCCGGATCGACCCGCGGGGCAACCTGCGCATCACCGGCCGGGCCAAGGACGTCATCGTGCTGGCTTCCGGCAAGAAGGTCGCCCCGGATGAGCTGGACCAGCTCTTCAGCCGTTCACCCCGTCTGACCGAGGCCGCCGCGGTGGGAGTGGGGCCGGCCGGGGCGGAGCGCATCCACCTCGTCGTGGTGCCGTCGCCCGAGTTGGTGAAGAAGACGGCCGAGAGCGAATGGACCGCGGCCATCACCCGTGACATGGAGCGGCTGGCCCGGCTGCTCCCCGTTTACCGGCGCCCCCAGGGGATGACCATCCGGACGGAGCCGCTGCCGCGCACCAGCACCCGCAAGATCAAGCGGGGCGAACTGCGGGCCTGGCTGGAGCGGGCCGACGGCGTCGGGGCGCTCGGCGCCGGCGTCAGCCGTCCGCCCCAGACCCTGGCGGAGCGCGAGATCATGGGCACGCCGGAAATGGAGGCGATCCTGTCCGCCTGTTCCGGCGCCCTGGGCCGGCCCCTCAATGCGGACGAATTGTCGCCCGCCACCAGCCTCTATTTGGATTTGGGCATGGATTCGCTGGCGGTGCTGGAGATGACCGCCCAGTTGGAAAACCGGCTGCAGATCCGCCTGCAGACGGACAACCTGGGCTGGATGCAGAACCTGGGCGACGTGCTGGACGCGGTGAAGACGGCGGAGACCGTGGCGGACGGCGATCTCACCGGCTGGCGGGCGGCGATCCACAACGTCACCGCCGCCTGGAGCGGCCTGCCTATCCGCCCGATTGTCCGGCGGCTGGCCGGTTGGCTCGAGCCGCTGGACTACGGTTTCATCACCTTCATCGGCAAGGTGTTCTATCGCCTGCGGGGGCACAACCTCAACGCCCTGCCGGGCAACGGGCCGTTCATCCTGGCCCCCAACCACGTGAGCTATTTCGACTATCCGGCCGTGGTTGGGACACTCCCCGCGGCGATCAGGCGCCAGGCATTCGTCATCGGGAAGAAGGAAGTGTACAACAATTTCGTGGGCCGGCTGCTCAGCGCCATCCACCGGGTGATCCCGGTGGACCGCGCCGGTGATGTCCTGCAGGCGCTCCAGGCGGGCGCCCAAGTGCTCCGCAACGGAAACATCCTGTACCTGCATCCGGAAGGCACGCGTTCGGCCAACGGCCGGATCCAGACGCTCAAGAACGGCGTGGCCATCCTGGCCTGCGAGCTGCGCGTGCCGGTTGTGCCCGTCTACATCAAGGGGACTTACGACGTCTACCCCCGCGGCCACAAGCTGCCCAGGCTGTTCCGACTGAGCCGGTTGCGCCGCTTCCGCGTCGAGGTGTTCTACGGCGCGCCCATCGATCCGGCGGCGCCCGGCGCCGAGGCTTCGGCGTACCAGGCGTTCATGGACAACCTCCGCCGGGCCATGGAAACAATGGAACAGCAGTGCGCCACCTGATGGGCGACCGGCCGCGCGGGAGAATGAAGTTGAATCGACAGCAGTCGCGTTATACAATGCGGAGCTGATCGGATTCCGCCGCTGTCCCCCGAGGTGGCCGCCCGCAACCGGCCGGTTCGCACGGCACGAATCCCGGAATTTCGCAGCATCACGACAAGGGAGCAACCTGTGAGGAACGATCGAACCCGTGTAGTCATCACCGGCATGGGGATGGTGTCCCCGCTGGGCCTCGATGTCGCCAGCACGTGGGCCGGCCTGGTCGCCGGCCGGTCCGGGGTGGACACCATCACCCTGTTTGATTCGTCCACGGTGCCCGTGCATATCGCCGGCGAGGTCAAGGGGTTCGATCCCGCCCAGTACATGAATTTCAAGGAAGCGCGCCGGATGGCCCGGGTGGCGCAGCTGGCCATCGCCGCCGCGCGCGAAGCCCTGGCCGATGCCGGGCTGCCGGTGCCGGTGCCGGACGAGGAGCGCACCGGCACGGCCATCGGTGTCGGCATGGGCGGCCTCGACTGGGCGATGGACAATGCCCGCCGCTTCTGGGATGTGGGCATGCGCGGCGTCAGCCCGTTCGCCATCACTTCGACCCTGCCCAACATGCCGTCGTACCATGTCAGCTACACCGCCCGGGCCATGGGGCCCATCACCACGCCGGTGGCGGCCTGCGCGTCGGGCGTGTTCGGCATCGGCGAAGCGGCGGAATACATCCGCCGGGGCAAGGCGGACGTGATGATCGCCGGAGGCGCCGAGGCCATGGTCAGCGAGATCCCCATCGCCGGTTTCTCCGCGATGGGCGCCCTGTCCAAGCGCAACGACGAGCCGCAGCGCGCCAGCCGGCCCTTCGACGCCGCCCGCGACGGCTTTGTCATGGCCGAAGGGGCGGCGGTGGTGATCCTGGAGAAGCTGGAGCACGCCGTGGGCCGGGGCGCGCGCGTCCTGGCCGAGGTGGGCGGCTTCGCCTGCAGCTCCGACGCCTACCACATCACCCAGCCCGATCCCGAGGGAATGGGCGCCCAGCGGACCATCCGGTGGGCGCTGGAAGACGCCGGAGTGAGCCCGGCGGACGTGGACTACATCAACGCCCACGGAACATCCACACTTCTCAACGACGCCATCGAAAGCCGTGCCATTCGGCACGTGTTCGGCGAACGCGCGTACAAGGTGCCCGTCAGCTCGTCCAAATCGATGTTCGGCCACGCCCTTGGCGCCGCCGGGGCCATGGAGACGGTGGCCACCGTCCGCACCATTCTGGACGGGATCATCCATCCCACCATCAACCTCGAGAATCCCGATCCGCAATGCGATCTCGACTACGTGCCCGGCCAGGCCCGTCAGGCGACGGTGCGGCTGGCGCTGAAAAACTCGTTCGGTTTCGGCGGCCAGAACGCCTGCCTGGTGCTGAGCCGTTTCGAGCAGTGATCCGACAACCGTGACAGCCGCCGGCTCGCTCAACCTGCGCCCCGCATCCTGAGAATCAATCGGTGCACCGCCACTCGGGAACGGGGACGGGGCCGGCGGTGATATGCCAAACTTTTGGGAGGCGTGCCATGGAGCTGTACATCATGCGGCACGGCATCGCGGCCGAGCGCGGCGAATGGGCCGGACCCGAGGCTGAACGACCGCTGACCGCCGAGGGGAAGCGGCGGACGAAGCGGGTGATCCAACAGCTCGTCCGGGACGGCCGGCTTCGGGCGGCGGCCGTGTGGTCCAGCCCGCTGGCGCGGGCCGCCCAGACCGCAGCCATCGCAGGGAAGGCGCTGGGCCTCCCGGTCCGCCGGTTGGATGTGCTGGCCTGCGGCGCTTCGCTGGAGGGGCTGGAGCGGGTGTTCGCCGCCCTGCGGCCGTTGCCCGACCCGCTGCTGCTGGTGGGGCACGAACCGGACTGCGGCCTGCTGGTGGCCGAACTGACGGGGCGGTTCGGGCGGGAATGTTCCATGAAGAAGGCGGGCATCGCGCTGCTATCCGGCACCTTCGCCCCCAAGGGCATGACGCTGCAGTGGCACCTGGCGCCCGGAGACATCCTGGGGGATTGAATCCGTTCCTGCAGCGAGCGCCTGTTTGCGGGTTCCCTTGACCGGACTCCTGGTCTACAATGGGTCTGTTTGACGCGGCGGCGGCCCGGGCCGTTCCGCCGATCCCCCCACGGAGGTGCGTCCATGAAGGTTCGGATTGCGATCGGGGCCGTCTGCCTGGCGTTGGTCTTCGGGGTGTGCCCGATGGCGCAGACGGTGCTGCTGCCGCAGCATCCCACGGTCAACGCGACCGATGTCGTCTTCACCTACGCCGACGACCTGTGGACCGTTCCGCGGCAGGGCGGCAACGCCCGTCGCCTCACGGACGGACCGGGCAGTGAAACCAGTCCCGCGTTCTCGCCGGACGGGAAGTGGCTGGCGTTCACCGGCCAGTACGAAGGCAATCCGGACGTCTACCTGATGCCGGCGACCGGCGGCCATCCCCGGCGCCTCACCTGGCATCCGGCCGCCGACACCGTCGCCGGCTGGACGCCGGACGGGGAGCGCATTCTGTTCGTCTCCAACCGGGAGAGCAGCTCGGGGCGGGCATCGCAACTGCTCACCGTCTCGACCGAAGGCGGCATGCCGACGGTGCTCCCCCTGCCCATGGGCTACCAGGGCTCCTACTCGCCCGACGGCCAACGGATCGCCTACGTGCCGCTCCCGGGTGCCTTCCAGACCTGGAAACGGTACCGCGGGGGAATGGCCTCGCCGGTGTGGATCGCCGACCTGGCCGATTCGCGGGTGGAGGCGCTGCCGCGCAAGGATTGGAACGACTTCAATCCCATGTGGGTGGGCGACACCGTCTACTTCCTGTCCGACCGGACGGGGCCGGTCAGCCTCTATGCCTACGACACCCGCAACCGGCAGGTCCGGGAGGTGGTGAGCGCCGGCGGCTTCGACATCAAGTCGGCCGCCGCCGGCCCCGGCGCGATCGTCTACGAGCAGTTCGGTTCGCTGCACCTGCTGGACATCGGCTCCGGCAAATCCCGGCCCGTGCCCATCCAGCTCGCCGGTGATATGCCGGGTGTCCGGCCGCGCTATGTCAAGGTGGGCCAGCGGATCGATGCGGCGGGGCTGTCGCCCACGGGAAAGCGCGCCGTCTTCGGCGCCCGCGGCGAGGTGCTCACGGTGCCCGCCGAGAAGGGCGACGTGCGCAACCTCACCCAGAGCTCCGGCGCGGCCGACCGCGACCCGGCCTGGTCGCCCGACGGCAAGTGGATCGCCTGCCTGTCGGACGCGGACGGGGAGTACGCCATCCGCCTGATCGAGCAGAGCGGCGCCGGCGAGACGCGGCGCATCGCCCTGGGGGACGCGCCGTCGTTCTACTACAATCCATTCTGGTCGCCGGACAGCAAGAAAATCGCATACACCGACAAGCGGCTGAACCTCTGGTACGTCGACGTGGCCAGCGGCGAGAACGTCAAGGTCGACACCGACACGTACGACAAGCCCGAGCGGACCCTCGACCCGGTCTGGTCACCCGACAGCCGCTGGCTCGCCTACACCCGGCAGTTGGCCAACCACATGCGGGCGGTGTGCGTGTACTCGCTGGAGACCGGCGCGAAGCACCAGCTCACCGACGGCCTCAGCGACGCCCGCTTCGCCGCGTTCGACCGGGACGGCAAACACCTCTTCTTCACCGCCAGCACGGACATCGGTCCCACGACCGCGTGGCTGGACCTGTCGAGCTACAACCGGCCGGTGAGCCGGAGCGTGTACGTGATCGTGCTGCAGAAGGACGCGCCCTCTCCGCTCGCTCCGGAAAGCGACGAGGAATCCGTCAAGGACGAGGCGGGCAAAACCGGGGAAACCCCGGGCGAGAAACCGGCGGCCGACGATTCGGCAAAAGCGGACAAACCCGCCGGCGACGCTGCAGAGAAGGCGAAAGACCAGCCGGCGGAAGTCCGGATCGATTTCGAAGCCCTCGACCAGCGGATCCTGGCCCTGCCGTTGCCGGCGCGCAACTACTCCGGCTTGTGGACCGGCAAGGCCGGCCAGGTCTATCTGCGCGAGGGCGAGCTGCTGCCGCAGTTCGGACCGGCCCGGGAGAAGATCCAGCTGTACGACCTGAAGAAGCGGAAGACCGAACCGATCACCGACGGCGTGGGCGCGTTCGCCTTGTCGCACAACGGTGAGAAGATGCTGCTGCTGCTGGGCGACCGCTGGGCCATCGCGCCGGCGGGGCAGCCGTTCAAGCCGGGCGAGACGTGGCTGGCCACCGCCGCCATGGAGGTCCGGGTGGATCCGCCCGCCGAGTGGCGGCAGATGTACCGCGAAGTCTGGCGCATCGAGCGCGATTTCCTCTACGACCCGAACGCCCACGGCTTGGACCTGCGCGCGGCGGAGAAACGGTACGAGCCGTATCTGGCCGCCGTGGCCAGCCGGGGTGACTTGAACTACCTGTTCAGCGAAATGCTGGGCAACCTGGTGCTGGGCCACACGTACGTGGGCGGCGGCGACCTGCCGCCGGTGACCCGGGTGCCCGGCGGCCTGCTGGGCGCGGATTTCGAAGCGGCCGACGGACGTCACCGCTTCGCCCGCATCTACCATGGCGAAAACTGGAATCCCGGCCTGCGCGCCCCCCTCACCCAACCCGGCGTGAACGTCCAGGAAGGGGAGTACCTCCTGGCGGTGGACGGCCGCGACGTGCGGGCCGGCGACAACGTGTACCGGTTCTTCGAGAACTCCGCCGGCAAGGCCGTCCGCATCACGGTCGGGCCCAACGCCGACGGGACCGGCTCCCGGGACGTCGTGGTGGAGCCGCTGGCGAGCGAGACCGCCCTGCGGCATCGGGCCTGGATCGACGGCAACCGCCGCCGGGTGGAAACGCTCAGCGGCGGCCGTATCGGATATGTCTACCTGCCCGACACGGCGGCGGGCGGTTACACCTCCTTCAACCGCTACTTCTTCGCCCAGGTGGGCAAGCAAGCTCTCGTGGTGGACGAGCGGTACAACGGCGGCGGCTACGCCGCGGACTACATTGTGGACCTGCTGGGGCGCCCGCTGATGAACTTCTGGGCCACCCGCGAGGGGGAGTGCTTCACCACACCCACCGGTGCGATTTTCGGTCCCAAAGCCATGGTGATCAACGAATACGCCGGTTCCGGCGGCGACGCCATGCCGTGGTATTTCCGTCGGGCCAAGGTGGGGCCGCTGGTGGGCAAACGCACCTGGGGCGGACTGGTGGGCATCTACGATTATCCCGCTCTGGTGGACGGCGGCTACGTGACGGCGCCCCGGGTGGCGTTCTGGAATCCCGAGGGCCAGTGGGATGTCGAAAACTACGGCACGGCGCCGGATGTCGATGTGGAACTCGATCCGTTCCTCTGGCGCCAGGGCCGTGACGCGCAACTGGAGAAGGCGGTGGAGATCCTCCTGCAGGAGATGGACCGGAATCCGCCGCCGAAGCACCGGCAACCGGCGTATCCGGACTACTACAAGCGGTAAGACTGCCGGAGGCGGAACCGCCTGATCAACGGTTCCGCCTCCCGCATCGGGTCGAGGAGGGAGCCCATGGTCGAAAGGTCACGCATCTTCGGCAGCCGTTGCGTATGGCTGGCGGTGACGGCGGTCGTCGTGTGGGCCGGTGTCATGGCCCAGGCGCCCTCCCCGGTGGAGCGGCCGGCGATCAACCCCGGCCTGGGTCCGAAACCGCCGGCGGTGCTCCGCCACACGCCGGCGGAGAGCTGGCGCACCTTCTGGGACGCGTGCGCGGCGGGCCAGTTTGTCCTGGCCTCCCACCTGCTGGATCTGGCCGAGGTGGAGGACGCGGAGCAGCGGCGCGTGGGCGCCGAAGTGTCCGAGAAGCTGTACACCCTGCTGCGGCGTTTGAAGGTGAACAATGCCAAGGTGGGCCAGCGGTTGTCCGAGGCGGGGCCGGGGGGCGAATCCGGAACGGAGACCGTTTCCGTCTTTCGCTTCGACTCCGCCGGCACGTCCGGTGAGTTGTGGCTGCGCCGGACGCTGGACCAGAAGACCGGAGAAACGGCCTGGCTGTTTCCCAGCCAGAACGTGTCCAACACCGCGGTCTGGTATCGTCTGCTGGTCCAGGGCGAACAGTTGGCCGGTGCGGATACCCTGAACTCGGGACTGGGACCGGCGCCGCCGCTGGTCCACCGGAACAGCCCGCGGGCGTCGTACAACGGCTTCATGGATGCCGCTCTCCGGGGCGAGTTCGTAGAGGCCGCACACTACTTGGATCTGGAAGGCACCGCGCCGTCCGCGCAGCCCGCACGCGGCATCCAACTGGCCCGACGGCTGATGATGGTGTTGCTGCGCACCAAGGTGGTGGTGCCCGACACCCTCTCCAGCGAAGCGTTCGGCGTCCCCGAGGATGGCGTGTCCGAGGACCGGGAGGTGCTCGCCGAAATCAATGCCGACGGCCGGGTGGTCCCGCTGACCATGGGACTGCGACAGGACACGCAACTCGGCAACGTGTGGACCTTTGCCCCCGAGACGGTGGGATACATCGATTTCCTGTACGGCGTCTACGGGCACGGCTGGATCGGCGACTACCTGCCCAGCGCGTTGTTGTCCGTCTCGTTCGCGGGCCTGCAGCTGTGGCAGTGGCTGGCCATCCTGATGGGACTGGCCGCCGGCTGGGCGCTGGCCAAAGTGCTGGAGCGGGTGTTGATCGTCATCGGCCGGGTGATCGCCCGGCGGACCCGCACAAATTGGGACGACGAGCTGGTCCGTGTCTTCGACGGGCCGCTCTGCCTCGTGCTGTGGGGGCTGCTGCTCCGGCCGGTGTCCTTATGGCTGAGTTTGACGCCCACCGCTGAAATCATCATCCTGCGCGGCGCCGAGATCCTCTCGCTCGTCGGCATCGGCTGGCTGCTGTTCCGGATCGTGGACCTCGTGGGCATCCACATGGCCCGGCCCGGCATGAGCGGCTCGCCGGTGGGCGCCAGCTTCGCGACCATCATGGGCCGGTTCCTCAAGGCGCTGGTGGTGGTGTTCGTGCTGCTGGGCGGATTGAGCGCCATGGGCGTCGCGGTCACCGGCTTCCTCGCCGGACTGGGCATCGGCGGCCTGGCTGTTGCGTTCGCGGCCCAGAAAACCATCGAGAACCTGTTCGGCGCGGTGAGCATCGCCGCCGACCGCCCGTTCCGCCTGGGCGACTACGTGGATGTGGACGGCGTGGAGGGCACCGTCGAGGACATGGGATTGCGCTCGGTTCGGATCCGCACCATGAAGCGCACCCTCGTGACCATTCCCAACGCGCTGGCGGCCGGCGCCAAGATCATCAATTATTCCGTCCGCGACCTGATATTCTACAACCCGGTGCTGGGGCTCGTGTACAGCACCACTCCCGACCAACTGGCTCTGGTGATCGACGACATCAAGCGGATGCTGCTCGCCGATCCACGAGTTGTTTCCGACACCCTGCGGGTGCGTTTTCGGGGATTCGGCGCCTCTGCGCTGGAGGTGGAGGTGATGGCCTGGGTGATCACTTCCGACATGCATGCGTATACCGGCGTGGCGGAGGGATTCAACTTTCGGATCATGGAGATCGTCCACAAGGCCGGCAGCGGCTTCGCGTTCCCCTCCCATACGATCTATATGGCCCATGATGACCCCCCCGACCCGGATCGGCAGACCGCTGCCGCGACCGAGACGGCCCGCCGGCGTCAACAAGGGGATTGGACGATTCCCGAACCGACCGACGAACTCAAGGCGAAACTGCGTCCCATCGATCCGCACGACCTGGCGCCCGGAGACTGAGCAGGCATTCACCGGCGCAGGCAACGCCGCAGCGGCGATGCGTTGAGGCCGGCAGGGAGCCGGCAAAATCTGTCAGCCGCAGATTCCATTCCGCAGCGGCTCCTGATAGGGGACGCGGAGGGTGCGCGCACGCACCAGCACGGCGCCGTCGGCTGCGCTGCGCAATACATGGTGGAATACCGGGGCCGTTTCGGCTGCTGCAGCCGGCGCGCGGTGGGTGGTCGCGACGACCGTGTCGCCGTACGCAGACTGGCGGCGGTACTCCACCTGCAGCGCGCCGACGCCGTGGGTGGCCCAGAGGCGATCGGGAACGGCCTCGATGATCCAATCGAGGTAGCGCAGGCTGTTGACGTGCTGGTTGATGTCCAGGTCCGCCAGGCGGACCGGGAACTCGGCCCGGTGCACCTCGGGACCGGCGGGCTCCAGGTTCGGAAAGGGATGCGGGATCACGCGCTGCGCGTCGCAGGGGAACGGGTTGGGAAAGACATCCGGGATTTTGACGGCTCGGCCGCGCCGGAGATCCACCATCAGCCACTGGCTGGCGGCGGCGGCAAACAGTTCGCGGTGTTCACCGGCATAGAACCGGAACTCGCGGCAGGCGTACCGGCCCTCGAAACCCGACGGCCACGTCTCGGTGGTCATGGGCTGGCGGCCGGCGAGAAAACGGTCCACGCGCAGGTGGAATTTGGTGAGCATCCAGGTGAGATTGCGCCGCAGCAGTTCCTCGACGCCGAATCCCAGCGCCACGGCGTTGTGTTCCGCGGCTTCCTGCATGCGGTGGAGCAGCGCCGGCAGCGGCAGGCGCCCGGTGTGGTCCAGCTCGTACGTCTTGACTTCGAAGGTCCCGTTCCAGTGGATGTCCATTGCCTGGCGCTCCCCGGTCTGATGCTGTAACAGGCGATTGTACGGGATCGGCCGTCGGGCCGCAAGGGTTCAGCCCGTTCCGTCGCGGGGAGGTTCGCCCTTGCCCGCGGGGAAGAACTCCGATATGCTCCAGGCGATGAGCCGTCTGCGCGTCGGAACATGCAGCTGGAAATTCGACTCGTGGCAGGGCTTGCTCTACTCCGGCCGCGACAAGGAGCAGTACCTGGCCGAGTACGCCACCCGGTTCCCGACGGTGGAAATCGACCAGTGGTTCTGGTCGCTCTTTCCCCCCGACCGGCTGGTCCTGCCCAGCCGGGAGGTCGCCGCCCGGTATGCGGCCGCCGTCCCGCCGGACTTCCGGTTTTCAATCAAGCTGCCCAACAGCCTGACGCTGACCCACTATCATGAGCGCCCCCGGACGGGGCCGCTCCGGCCCAACCCGCACTTTCTGTCACCCGAACTCTTTGCGCAGGTGATGGAACGCCTGGAGCCGATCCGGAGCCGGATCGGCGTCCTCATGCTTCAGTTTGGTTACCTCAACCGTCAACACCTGTCCCGGCCGGCGGACCTGCGCGACCGCCTGGACGCGTTCGTCGCCGAGGTGGACCGCCGGATCCCGCTCGGCGTCGAGCTGCGCAACCCGAACCTGCTGGACCGGGACACGTTCACGTGGCTGCGGGACCGGGACGTGGCGCCCGTGTTCCTCCAGGGGTATTACATGCCCGATCTCGCCGGAGTCTACGCGCGCGTCCGGGATCTGGTCCGGGGCCTGGCTGTGGTCCGGCTTCACGGACCGGAACGCCAGGAGATGGAGCGCCGGTCGGGTGACCGCTGGGACCGGATCGTCGAGCCGCGCGACGAGGAGATCGGGCGGATGGCCGGCGTGGTGCGGGATCTGCTGGGTCGCGGCGTGGATGTCTACCTGAACGTGAACAACCATTACGAAGGATCGGCGCCGCTGACCATCCGCAAGTTGGCGGCGCACCTCGACGACAGATCGGGGTAGGGGAGACGGTTGCATTCCCGGCGCGATCCGGTTACAATCAGGGCAAATCAGCTCCTACGCGTCAGTGCGATCGGCTATTCAGGGGCGGCTCGAGTGCAAACCGCAGGAACATGATGCATCCATCCGGGATCCACTACAGCGGCTATCGCGCGAGGCCGGATACGCCCGCCCAGAGATCCGTCCGGCGCCAGGCGGTGCGGATCGTGGCGCTCGCCCTATGCCTGGCCGGACTCGCCGGCGTTGCTTCGCTGGCCGCGCATGCCGCCAGCCTGCTGGACATCGGCACCTATTCCATCCGGGTATTCCGCGATTCGGATGGCCTGCCGCAGAATACAATCCATGCCATTGTGAGCGATCGGCAAGGCTTTCTCTGGATCGGCACCCAGGATGGCGCCGCCTACTATGACGGCCGCCGGTGGCACAGCGTGGACATGCCCAACCGGACCCGCTCCAATTTTGTTCGGGCCATCCTGTCGGCGGCCGACGGCGGCCTCTGGTTCGCCACCCAGGCCGGCGGACTGCACCGCTATCAGGACGGCCACTGGACACCGCTGCCGGGGAGCGCCGACGCGTTTCAGAATGATCGGATCAATACCCTGGTTGACAGCGCCGCCCCCGATCGCGAGCCGGTGATCTGGGCGGGGACGCACACCCGCGGCGTGGCGCGGATCGAGGCCGGCCGCAGCACGCTGTTCGACACCCGGCACGGACTGCCGCATAACCGCGTCTGGGGATTGTTCTGCCAGCACGACGGCGACGGTCGCGTCACCGTCTGGGCGGGGACGGAGGGCGGATTGGCGCGCCTTCGCCCGGGGGCCGACCGCTTCGAAACCGGGCCGGGATTCCCCCGCGAATCCGTGAACAGCTTTCTGGAGACGGTGGAGCCGGACGGCAGTCGCGTCCTGTGGGTGGGCACTTACGGCGGCGGGCTGTTCCGCTACCACCGGAACGTCTGGCGGCGATACGGCAGCTCCGACGGGCTTCCCTCGAACCATCTCACCAGCCTCGAGGCAGCCGGCGGGAAGGACAATCCGCAAGGAATCTGGATCGGCACCGACGGCGGCGGTTTGGCCTGGCTCAGCGAGGGGCGCATCCACAGCCTGGGGCTCGACGACGGCCTGCCATCCAACGCGGTGTACAGCCTCCACGAGACCCGGCAGACCACGGGCGTGCCCGTTCTCTGGGTCGGCACCCGCAACGGCGGCCTGGCCGAGATGCGGGGCGGCCAATGGCGCGTGATCCAACCGGTGCAGAGCCCGTTCCCGCTGCCGGTGCTCTCGCTGCTCGAGACGGTGGCGCCCAACGGCACGGCCAGCGTCTGGTTCGGCACCGACGGCGGCGGTCTGGTCCGGCTCACCGGCGCCCACTGGGACATTTTCAGTCAGGCGACCGGGGCGCTGCCGAATGACATCGTGCAGTGCCTCGCTGCGACCACCGAACCCGGCGGCGGCACGGCGGTGTGGGTGGGTACGCGCACCGGCGGCCTGGCCCGCTTCGCCCAGGGCGTCTGGCGGACCATCGGCACGGGGCCCGGGCTTCTCCCCAATAACATGATCCAGGTCCTGCTTGAGACCGATAGCTCTTCCACCGACCGGTTCCTGTGGGTGGGCACCCGGAGCGGTCTGGCCCGCTTCGGCAACGGGCGCTGGACGGTTTTCGACACGCAGTCCGGCTTGCCTCACAACTCCGTACTCAGCCTGATCCAAACCCGCCGGGGTGACAGCCCGCCCATCCTCTGGGTGGGTACCGCCCGCGGGCTGGCCCGTTTCGACGGCGCGTCCTGGCAGACGTATTCGAGCCGGGAGGGCCTGCTCAACGAATCGATCCAGTGCCTGCACCACTCCGTGCTGCCCGACGGGCGGGAGGTGGTGTGGGCCGGCACCGACGGCGGCGGCGCCTTCTGCATCGATCTGGCCGATCCCGAACGCATCGCCCTCATCCTCACTGACGCCACCGAGCCGCGCCTGCCCAACAACACGGTGTACAAGATCTTGAGCGACTCAGAGCGCCGGCTCTACATGCTGACCAACCGAGGCGTGGTCCGCCTGACGCCCGCCGCCCGGCGCGACCGGCCGGGGCAGCCGCTCTTCGACGTGTTCACGTTCACCGTGGAGGACGGCCTGCCCCTGAACCAGTGCAACCGGAACGCCGGCATGGTGGACCGGCTCGGCCGCATCTGGGTGGGGACGGTGGGCGGTGCAGCGGTCTTCGACCCCGGGCTGGAGGCCCGCGACTACACCCCCAAGCCACTGCTGGTCCAGGGAACGCTGGTCCAGGGGAAGGGCCCCGCCCGGCGGCTTCAGGGCGGCGTGTCGCTCGCCTTCAATGAAAACGACATCGACTTCGAATATGCCCTCTTGAGCTTTTTCCGCCAGGAAGACACGCGGTACCGAACTCAGCTGGTGGGGTTCGACCTCCAGCCGTCCGCGTGGTCCGCCGACTTCAAGAAGGAATACCGGCGGCTGTCCGACGGCAACTATGTGTTCCGGGTGTGGGGCCGCGACTACGCGGGCAACGTGAAAGGGCCGGTCGAGGTCGCGTTCACCATCCGTCCGGCGCCGTGGGCGACCTGGTGGGCGTACGCCCTTTTAGCCGCCCTGTCCGTCGGGTTGCTGTACGTCGGCTTCAAACTCCGCCTGCAGGCGCACCAGCGCCGGGAGAACGAGCTGGTGGAACTGGTGGACGCCCGGACGCGGCAGCTCCAGGACGCCAACCGAACGCTGCTGGAACTCTCCTATTTGGATCCGCTGACCGGGATCGCCAACCGGCGGCAGTTCGACGAGCGCATCGACCAGGAGTGGAAGCGGGCTGTCCGCGCCGGGACATCGTTGGCGATGATCATGGTGGACATCGACTGGTTCAAGGATTTCAACGACACCTACGGACACCAGGCGGGCGATGCCTGCCTCAAGTCGGTGGCCAACGCCATGGCCGATGGCCTGTCCCGTGCCGGGGATTCCATCGCCCGCTACGGGGGCGAGGAGTTCGCCGTCATCCTGCCCATGACCGACCTGGATGGAGCGGTCAAGGTGGCCGACCACCTGCGGCGCCGGGTCGAGGCGCTGGGCATAGCCAATTCCGCCTCCAAGGTCAGCCCGCACGTCACCGTGAGCTGCGGCGTCACCAGCCTGACGCCGAATCAGGACGCCGCGCTGTCCGATTTCATCCGCCTGTCGGATTACGCCCTCTACCAGGCCAAACAAGCCGGCCGCAACCGGACCATGTCCCTGAGACCCATGGAATCGGCCGCCCGGTAACCCCCGTCGACTATCACTTTCTCGTCAGCGGGCATCGACTTCGGTGACGGCGTACAGTCCGTCGCCGCCCAGGGCGTACACTTTCAGGAAGCGGGCCCGGACCGGCTTGAAGTCGATCTTCGGCTCGTACGCCGGGTGTGAGTCGAGGGAGATCATCGTGTCCATGCCGTGCGCGACGTTGCCGTCGTCCGAGCTGATGGCGAACAACCGGGTGTATGCCGTGCCGTCGACGGAATAGTCCACGATGTAGTCGTCGTTGTTGTCCACCTGGATCATGACGTCGAAGATGGGTCGGATCTTGCCGTAGTCGATGATGAAATACACCCCCGGGTCGGACCAGTGCACCGTCTGGTCGTCCGTCCAGGCGGTGCCCTCCTCGACGATCTTGTC
>JAGOHA010000214.1 GCA_017996395.1 Acidobacteriota bacterium
ACTTCAGCGCGGGACCACCCAGAGGTTGTCCTCGAGCTCCAGCCGGGCGTCGTCGAGCCAGACGGCCCGGCCGGCGCCGCCGGGGCGGAAATCGGAGACGATGTCCACGTGCTGGGCGGAGGTGTTGTAGGCACCCTGCCGGCTCAGCTCCTCCAGCCGGGCCTTCCCCTCCGGCGAGTCGGGGTCGTCCACGTAGCTCTCCTTGTAGCTGTTGCCGATGGCGATGTGCAGGGTGCCGCCCACCTTCTCCACAAACAGCGGGTGCTTGAGGGCCCGCTCCAGCCCGTTGTTCATGCCCAGCGCGACCTCGCCGAGGCGGCGGGAGCCGGCGTCGGTCTCGACGATGCCGCGCAGAATGTCGAGCCCCTCGTCCGCCGAATACTCGCGGATGATGCCCCCCTCGAGCCGGAGGTAGATCCCGCGGATGGTGGCGCCGGAATAGAGGACCGGCAGGTCCATGTAGATCTCCCCTTCCACCGAGTTGGCGTCGGGGCTGGTGAAGATTTCGCCGTCGGGAAAGTTACGCTTGCCGACGCACTTGACGATACGCTGGCCGGCGATGGACATGCCCAGTTCCAGGGACCGGCCGGTCTTGGGACAGAGGGTGACGATGCGCACACGCCGGGTCCGCGACATGATCTGGAAGATATCGTCCTCCACGGCCTCCAGCATCTGCGGATCGGTGGTGGAGGCGCGGACGATGATCCGGGTGTATTCCTCCAGCGTCAATCCTTCCAGGTCCGCGAACCCCTGAGTGGGATAGAGGGTGAGCAGCCACTGCTTGGCCAACCGGATGTTCTTGAACGGTTCGTCGGCTTTGACGATGGCCGAAGACGCTTCCGCGGGCAAATTGGCGTATAGTTCAGGCTGTTCGGCGCCGAGGATCTCGATGTACTTGGTCATGGCCTCGTAGCGCTGCCGGTGCCAGGCCGGCACCCGAACGATCTGCTCGGAAGTGCCGAGGCGGGCCATGGCGGCTCCCCACACCCGGCCGCGGTCGTTGTCCGGCGTTACCAGATAGATGTCGGCGACGGCGCCGGCGGCAATGACCTTGTCCTGGAGGGCGGCCATGAGCGGCCACGTCACGGGCTCGCCCTTGATCATGACGACATCGTCGGGTGAGATGCCGCCGAGGGAATGATTCAACAAGTACCCGGCCCAGATGTCCAATTTCTGACGGGAAATGATGGGGTGCATGCAGCCTCCTGTTCACGGTGAGGATAGGGAAGCACGCACCATTATAACGCCCCGCCCCGGCGGCGCCAATCGCAACGCCGGCGGACCGGTTGCGCCGGGGTCAGAGCAGGCTGGACTTGGCGGTGTTGATCCAGCCAGCGTCCGACTGGACGTCGGTACGGAAGATCACCAGGTCAGCGTCCCACTGGCTGCCGGCGAAGTAAACGATCCGGTCCGCCTCGCTCTGAACATCGGTGTAACACCAGATGGCGCTCTCGGTGGCGTCCCACGCGTTGGCCGTCTCGAAGACCGCCAGGTCGGCTTCGGACCGGATGTCGGTGACGAAGACCTTCAGGTTGGCTTCCGAAGCGATGTCGGTCTTGAACAATCTCGGCATGTGTCCTCCTGGGTTGAGTGGATTCCGGCCCGCCAGCCAGCGGAGGCAGGACCGGTCGTCTCCTGGAACAGCGGATTAGACGGGCAAGACTGTGATTTTATCTGCCGGCGAGGCCATGATCACCTTTGCCGACATGCGGCGGATTCCGGACCTGGCGGACAGGATGGTCAGCGGTGCGCATCCTGCGATGACGGCACGGTGGGGCCAACGAACAACCCAGGCTCCGGAGCGGCGGCGATTTTGGCTCTGGACCGCCTGGGAAAGCCGGACCGAACGAGACTGATGATTGTCGGGGTGTTGGCGGCCAGGAGCCAGAGCCAGGCCCAGCGGCTTTTCTGGGGGAAGTAGATCCCGCGGAAGAAGAGTCGCGAGATGAAATGCATGAACTGGTAGCTGAAACTCTTTTCGTTCTGTCTCAGCCACCGCTGGGTTCGGCGAAACGCCGACCGCTGGTAACTATGCCGCCAGGAATGATGGACTTCCGCCTCCAGATCGGCGGACGACAGCCGACGGTGGGAAAATGCGGTCCGGAATGCTTGGAAGTTCAGCCAGTGGAAGGGCCGTAACAGCCGACCTTCCGCCTCGAGGCGACTGTATAGCGGCGTGGCTGGATAGGGCGTCAGCAAGCCGAACACCGGCAGCACGGGCGGCCAGGTGTCGATCCGGTCCAGTGTTTTCGTGGAAATCCCGATTTGATCACCGTCCAGTCCGTAAATGAAAGATGTGATGGCGTACAAGTCGTGCTTCGCCAGGAGCGCCAGAGTCGCGGCGTAATCGTCGGGCTTGTTGAACCCCTTGTGGGCTTCGGCGAGACTGACCGGTTCGACCGATTCCAGGCCGATGAATATCCACCGGCAGCCGCTGGCGGCCATCAGCCTCACCAGCTCTTCGTCCCGTAACAGATTGACGCTGATCTGTCCCACCCAGGGAATGCGGACATCCTCGGCGATCATCCGCCGGAGCAACTCTTTCGTGCGCGGCCGATCGATGGCGAAGTTGTCGTCGACGAAGAAGACCATCATCAGGGCGTTCTCACGGCGGCCGAGCGCCTTGAGCCGGCGGAGCTCCTCGATCACGTTGTCGAGGGCCCGAAAACGCACCCGGTCGCCGAAATAGCCGGTCACCGAACAGAACTCGCAGCCGTAGGGGCACCCGCGCCCGGTCTCCACTGGGATCACGAACGCCCGCCGGTATGGGATGCCGAGGCGGCGGAACAGCTTCCGGACGAAGCCGGGAACGTGGCGCATCAGGTCAAAACGGTCCATGTCCATCCCGTCCCACGGCACGATGGGGTAATCCTGCAGGGATGGCTTGACCGGTCCGTCGGCGCATGCGCGGGCTCGATATTCGGCGCGGAGCCGGCCGCTGGCAGCATCGTGGACGACCTCGGGCCAGAGATCCTCGGCCTCGCCGACGACGACGGAATCCGCGTGCCGGGCGTTTCCGTTCCGGCCCAGCGCCTCGTCGGGCAGGGCGCTGACGTGGGGCCCGCCCATGACCACTGGGATCGTCGTGGCGGAACGGATGGCGTCCGCCATCCGGTAAGCCTTTTGGGCCATGCGGGTCATGAATCCCATCCCCACCAAATCGATCCGATTCCGGCGGAGATAATCGACCAAGCCGGTTTCGTCGAGGCGGGAAATGTTCCCGTCGATGATGGTGACCGCATGCTCCGGCGGCGTCAGTCGTTCCAGGAGGAACGGCCAAAGCTGGGGGACAAAGTTGTCGGTCACTTGGTTGTCAGGTACGTAGAGGAGAATGTTCATAGGCCGGCCTGTCGGGAGAATCTTGACCGGATTGGGTGGCTGGGCAGCGGGTCAATGGGGGGATCGTCCTTTCTACCCTGGTCGGCATCGGCCGAAGTTCCGGTCGGCGGCGATGCGGCAACCCAAAAACGACGAGCTGAAATTACTGTAACACCTTAT
>JAGOHA010000215.1:0-2154 GCA_017996395.1 Acidobacteriota bacterium
TTGACCAGGCCGCGCCAGGAGAAGAGGAGCAGGGCGATCGAGAGCATGCCGTAGGTGCCGAACAGGGCGCCGTGACCGTGGTTCATGGTCAGGTAGGTGCCGTGCTCGTAGTAGTTCACCAGCGGCAGGTTGATGAGGAAACCGAACACGCCGGCGCCGAGGAAGTTCCAGAACGAAGAGGCCACCAGGAAGTAGAGCGGCCAGCGGTAGGGGAACTCCCGGCCCTCCTTCTGGATGGACTTGTATTCCATCATGCCGCGCACCACCAGGCCGAACAACGGCACCGGCTCCATGGACGAGAACACCGAGCCCAGCGCCAGCCAGTAGCTGGGGCCGCCGTACCAGAAGTAGTGGTGCGCCGTGCCCAGGATGCCGCTCAGGAAGGTGATGGCTGCGGTGAAGTAGGCCACGCGGAGCGCCGCCTTGGCCGAGACCAGGCCCATGGCCACCATGAGCAGGGCGATGACCGCAACGCCGAAGAACTCGAAGATGCTCTCCACCCAGATGTGCACCACGAACCAGCGCCAGTAGTCGGCCACGGTCAGATGGGTGCCCCGGCCGTACAGGAGGCCGAAGCCGAAGAAGGCCACGACCAGCACCGCGCTGAAGACATAGAAGCCGATGAGCGAGTTGAAGTCGGAAGGATTCTTCTGGGTCAGATGGTGGCCCACCGCCCGGTAGACGATGAGCAGCCAGGCGATCAGGCCGACGAAGAGCAAAATCTGCCACAGTCGGCCGAGCTCCAGGTACTCCCACCCCTGGTGTCCGAGCCAGAACCACCAGTCGCCGAGCACCCCCTTGATCCCGGCCACCTGGCCGGCCAGGCTGCCCACCGCCACCAGCAGCACGGCGCCGAACAGCAGCTGGACCAGCAGGCCCTGCTTCTTCGGCTCACGCCCGCCGATGATGGGCGCCAGGTAGACCGCCGAAGCCACCCAGGTGGTGGCGATCCAGAAGATGGCCAGTTGCAGGTGCCAGCTCTTGGCCCAGCTGTACGGGATCTCCTGGGCGACAAACGGGATGTAGAAGCTGCCCGGATGGACGGTGTAGTGGGCGAGCAGTCCGCCGAAGCATGTCTGCACCAGGAAGAGCAGAATGACCACCAGGAAAAACTTGGCCGCCTTGACCTGGCTGTTGGTCAGCGGCATGTCGATGAGCTTGTTGGCCAGCGGGACGCCCTGAGCCGGCCCGTACCAGAGCTTGTGGTTGTGGACGTAGAAGATGAAGAAACCCAGCACCAGGAACAGGGACAGCACGCCGCCGAGCGTCCAGATGTAGGTCTCGGGAGTGGGCGTGTTCCCCACCAACGGGTCGGGCGGCCAGTTGTTCGTGAACGAGTAGGACTCGCCGGGACGGTTCACCACCGCCGCCCAGGCGCTCCAGATGAAAAACCGGGCGATCTGGCGCCGTTCGTCGGGCGTCGGCACGGTGCCGGGCAGGAACCCGTAGCGGGTTTCGCCCTGGCCGAATGTCTGTTCCCAGAACGCCTCCAGGACCGGCAGGGCGGCGGCCTGGGCCTCGCTCAGCGCCAGCGTGTCGGTGGCGGCGTCATAGCGGTTGGTTTTCATGTCGGCCGCCGTCCGGCCCTCCGCCGCCCGCCGCCCTTCCGCATCGAGCGAGGCGAACGGCTGCCCGCCGGTCGTCTGCGCGAAATGGTCGCGCACGGCTTCACCCCACATGTGCAGGGTGACCGTGGAGAACTCCATGCCGCGCTGGGAGCCGTGGCCCCAGACGCTGCCATGGTCCATCAGGCCGTACTTCTGGTAGACGTCCTGGCCCGCCAGGATGTCGGCCCTGGTGAACAGGACGGTGCCGGCCGGGTCGACGACGCGACCGGGGTAAGGGGCCAGTTGATTGCGAGTCAGGAACCCACCGACGAAAAGGCCGCCCAGGGCGACGACGAAACAGAGGATCGCCGCCCATTTCAACTTGTTGGTGGTCATGCTGAAACCTCCTGAAAGTTGCGGGGTGTGCCTGCGACCGGTCGGGTCGGACCTGCCACGATATGGAATTCCAAACGAGCCGCAAACACGAACACCATGTTATCGGCAGGATACGCCGTGCTTGGCTGGATTGATTTGACTTAAGTCAAGCGGCATCGCGCCCGTCTCGATCACGATTACGAATTACGATCACGATTACGAGTACGATTAC
>JAGOHA010000215.1:2254-3488 GCA_017996395.1 Acidobacteriota bacterium
CGATTACGATTACGAACTAGGGAGATTCCCGGACGTACTCGATGTTGTCGAGGACGAGAATCCAGCGGCCCTCGACCTCGGTCGGCGGCTGCGTGATGGCGAATTTTTTCTCGATCCCGAACAGGCCGATGGTCAGGGTGGCGCCCGCGATGGTGGCCTGGCCGCCGTTGACCTCGGTGTTGGCGGTCTTGACGCTGCCGCTGCCGTCCAGGAAGATGTGGACCCAGGTGCCGTCGGCGGCGACCCAGCGGCCGGCGAACGCCTTGTGCGTGTCGGGCAGCGGCGTTTTCGGGCCGCAGGCGGCCAGCAGCCCCACGGCAACCGCCAGGATCCCGACGGCGCCCGCGATGCGCAGTGTGCTCATGATCCCCTCCGCGTCCATGCCGGAATTGGTATGGCTTCATTATCGCCCGTCCGCCGGCTTTTCACAAGGGGAGCCCGCCGCCGTTTGACTCCGTCCCCGATCGGAATTACAATGAACATAACTTATTTCACCATGATTGGAGGATGCCATGTCGAGAAAGGTGCTGGTGGCCACGGAAAAGCCGTTCGCCAAGGTGGCGGTCACGGGGATCGCCGACATCCTGAAAGGGGCCGGCTACGAAATGGTCCTGCTGGAGAACTACAAGGACGTCGCCGACTTCCACAAGGCGGTGGCGGACGTCGACGCCCTCATCGTCCGCAGCGACCTGGTGACGCCCGAGGTCCTGGAGGCGGGGAAGAAACTCAAGCTGGTGGTCCGCGCCGGCGCGGGGTACGACAACATCGACCTGAAGGCGGCGACGGCGAAGGGCGTGGTGGTCATGAACACGCCGGGCCAGAACTCCAACGCGGTGGGCGAACTGGTGTTCGGCCTGATGTTGCAGCTGGCCCGCCGCGGCTACACCGGCAAGTCCGGCACGGAGCTGCGGGGCAAGAAGATCGGGCTGCACGCCTACGGCAACGTGGGCCGGGCCGTGGCCGCGATCGCCAAGGGGTTCGGGATGACGATCCACGCCGTCGACCCGTACGTGGACAAGGCCGTGATCGAGGCCGAGGGGATCCACGCCTGCGCCGGCGTGCAGGACATGTACAAGGCGTGCGACTACGTGTCGCTCCACCTGCCCAAGACGAAGGAGACCGCCGGCTCCATCAACTTCGAGCTGATGTCGCTCCTGCCCAAGGGCGCCGCCATCATCAACACGGCGCGGGCCGAGGTGGTGGACGAGCCATCGCTCCTCAAGATGTTCGCCGA
>JAGOHA010000216.1 GCA_017996395.1 Acidobacteriota bacterium
CGGTTTCCTTGATCCAGCGCTTGGCGGTGCGGTAGTCCGGGAAACGGCCGTCAACCAGGAGAGGCTGGATCAGGTGGGGCATCATGCAGGTGTCGCGCCACGGCCGGAAGACGGCCGCGGCATCCAGGGCCGGCGCGTCCAGGGCGTCGTTGATCCGCCCCACCAGCGCCTGGAGCCGGTCGCGGCGCAGTCGCTGCACCTCACCGAGATAGGCGGTGAGGCCGGGGTGAACCGGGTCCAGCTCGTAACCGAGCATGTGGATTTCCACCCCGCCATGGGCGCTGTCCAACTCAACGCCCGGCACCAGCCGGATGCCGGCCGCGGCGGCGTCGCGGCGCACGTCGCCGAAGTGAATGTACGCGCCCACCGCGTCATGGTCCGTGATGGAGATTTCGTCGATGCCCAGCCGGGCGGCGGTGCGGAAAATGTCCGTCGGCAGCCAGCGGCCGTCTGAAACTTCGGTGTGCAGATGGTAATCTTTACGCATACATTCTTCCATCCGAGGAGTGTGTTATTATACTGTCAGTGAAATGAACATTCCACCCGGTAAGTTGGAGGATACCATGAGCCGACGGCATGTATGGCTGAGCGTTTTCGTCATCGGATTGTTGGCGTTTTTACCGATGACGGGCGCTGTCGCTGCCGAGAAGAAGCAGGAGAAGGTGGGCGGCGGATTGAATTTCTTCTCCGAAGAGCAGGAGAAGTCCATGGGGAAGCAGTATTCCGATGAGCTGAAGACCAAGCTGGACCTGGTGCAGGATTCGTTCGTCCAGTCCTACATCAACCAGATCGGCCAGAAACTGGCCCAGAATTCGCTCCGTCCGGATATCGGCTACGAGTTTCAGGTGGTCAACACCGGCGAGATCAACGCGTTCGCATTGCCGGGAGGCTATATCTACATCAACCGGGGTCTCATCAACACCGCCGGCAGCGAGAGCGAGGTCGCCGGCGTCATCGGCCATGAGATCGCCCACGTGGTGGGCCGCCACTCCACGAACCAGATGTCCAAGCAGCTGCTGCTCACGGGCCTCGTGATGGGCGCCGGCATCGGCGTGGGCGCCAAGAGCGAACGCTGGGGCGAGATCATCAACGCCCTGGGCGGGGTGGGCGTCGCCCTGACCAGCATGAAGTTCAGCCGCGACCACGAGCGCCAGGCGGACAAGCTGGGCATGGCCACGATGGTCCAGTCCGGTTACGATCCCGGCGGCATGATCAGCATGTTCCAGCGGCTCAACGCGGAGAGCATGAAGAAGGGCTCCACCGCCATGGCCTTCATGAGCACCCATCCCCTGCCGGCGGAGCGCGTCAAGAACATGGAGGCGGAGGTCCGCAGCCAGTACGCATCCGCCGCCTCCCTGACCAAGACCACGCGGTCGTTCGATCTGGTCAAGGAGCGCATGGCCGCCATGCCGATGCCGCCGCCGCAGCAGGAGAAGACCCTCTCGGCCGCGCTGGCATCCCTGGACCAGGATGGCCGCGGCCAGGCCGCCGGCGGGGCGGCCGCCGCGCCGGCCAGCAAGCCCGTGTACACGGGCCGCAAGGCGCTGGCTCTGCCCGGCGACACCGCCTGGCTGGACACCGGCATCGACCTCGTCCCCGGCCAGGTGGTGGAGATCATGGCCAAGGGCCAGGTATACTACAAACGGAACAGCAAGGTCTTCTGCGATCCTGACGGCGCCCCGGGCACCGCCAGCGGATTCTGGAAACCCATCTCCAAGGCCAACACGGGCGCCCTGATCGGACGGATCGGCGACAACCCCGGCGCCTTCGTCATCGGCTCCATGCGGGTGTTCCAGACCAACGTCGGCGGGCGCCTGATTCTGGGCATCAACGACGACAACGCCACGGACAACCTGGGCGGCTACCAGGTTTACATCCTTGTGCGCTGACGCGGAGGCATCGTACACGATCGAAGCTCACGGCGGCGACGTGGCCCTGCGGCTGAGCGGCGCCGACCTGGCGGAGCTGGCCGCGCATGCCGCCGCGGGCCTGGGCGCGGTGATCACCGATCCCACGCAGATGGAAAGCGGCGAGCGCCGCGTCATCGAGCTGGACGCCCAGTCGCCCGAAGACATGCTGGTCCGACTGCTCAACGAGCTCATCTACCTGTTCGACACCCAGGGATTTGTCTGCACGCGGCTGGCGGTGCGCGCCGCCACCGGCCGCCGCCTCGAGGCCGAGGCGCAGGGCGGGCACTTCGACCCGGCGCGGCACGAGGTGCGCGGCGTGGTCAAGGCGGCGACGTACCACGACCTCGCGGTGACTCGCGGCGCCGGGCGGCTGCACGCCCGGATCGTGCTCGACTTGTGACGACGAGGCGCCCCATGGGCTTTCAGATCGAGGACATCATCGCCGGCATCGAGCCGGTGGACGCGGTCACCTGGAAGATCCCGCGCCATGGGCCCATGCGCGTCGATGCCGTCTTCTACGCCTCGCCGTCCCTGCTGGAGTCGCTGCGCCACGACCAGAGCCTGCTCCAACTGGCCAACGTGGCCACCCTGCCGGGGATCCGGATGTTTTCCCTGGCCATGCCAGACATCCACTGGGGCTACGGCTTTCCCATCGGCGGCGTGGCCGCCTTCGACACCGCCGACGGCGTGGTCAGCCCGGGCGGCGTGGGGTACGACATCAACTGCGGCGTCCGCGTGCTCGCCTCCCGGCTGACCCGCCCCGAGGTCGTCGACCGGATCCGCGACCTGGTCGCCGCGATGTTCCGCAACGTGCCGTCGGGCGTCGGGTCGCGGCGGAAGGACCTGCGTCTGGACGCCAAGGCCGAGCGGCAGGTGCTGGAGAAGGGGGCCGAGTGGGCAATCCGCCACGGCTACGGCGACGCGGAGGACCTCGACTGCATCGAGGACCGCGGCGCGATTCCCGACGCCGACGCCGGCCGGGTCTCGGAGAAAGCCCGGGAGCGCGGCCGGACCCAACTCGGCACCCTGGGCTCCGGCAACCACTTTCTCGAAATCGGCTATGTGGACCAGGTGTATGACGAGGCGGCGGCCCGCCGGCTGGGCCTGTTCATGGACCAGGTGACGGTGAGCATCCACACCGGTTCGCGCGGACTGGGCTACCAGGTCTGCGACGACTCCATCGTCGCCATGAAGCGGGCCGCGGCCAGGTACGGCATCGAGCTGCCCGATCCGCAGCTCTGCTGCGCGCCGGTGGCGTCACCCGAAGGGCGGGAGTACCTCGCGGTGATGGCCGCCGCGGCCAACTACGCCTTCGCCAACCGCCAACTCATCACCCACTGGGTGCGCGAGTCGTTCCAGGAGGCGCTGCGCCTGCCGCCGGCCCGCCTGGGCCTGCGGCTGGTCTACGACGTCGCCCACAACATCGCCAAGATCGAGCGGCATCTCGTGGAGGGACGCGAACAGACGGTCTGCGTCCACCGCAAGGGGGCGACGCGCTCATTCGGCCCGGGCCACCCGGCGCTCCCCGAGGCGTACCGCGATATCGGCCAGCCGGTGATCATCCCGGG
>JAGOHA010000077.1 GCA_017996395.1 Acidobacteriota bacterium
GACTCTCATCAGAGGCGGCACGGTGTGCCTGCCGGACGGACCGGCGCGGGTGGACGTCCGCCTCGAGGACGGCCGGATCGCCGAGGTGGGCGAGGCCCTCGCCGAGCCCGCCGCCGCCGAGGTGATCGACGCCGGCGGGCTGTGGCTGCTGCCGGGGATGACGGACCTGCACGTCCACCTCGACGACCGGATCGGCCCGTGGGTGTTGGCCGACACCTGGACCACCGGCAGCGAGGCGGCGCTGGTGGAGGGCATCACCACCCTGGGCGGCTTCGTCACCCAGGGGCCGCAGGAGACCCTCGCCGCCGCGGTGGACCGCGCCGCCGCCAAGGCCGCCGGCCGGAGCCACTGCGACTACTTCTGGCACCTGACGCCCACCCGCTTCGACCGGGCCGGCTGGGAGGAGATCGCCGTCCAGCTCCGCCGCGGCTTCCGGACGTTCAAGTTCTACACCACATACCGCGAGGCCGGCCTCTACACCAGCTACCGGGAGCTGGCGGAGATCCTCGGGCGGCTGCGGGACACCGGCGCGCGCAGCCTGGTGCACTGCGAGGACGAGGACGTCCTGGACGAGGCGGCCAACCTCCACCGGGCCACGGGGAGCGCCCGCGACCACGCCCTGCGCCGCCCCGTCCTGGCCGAGCTGACGGCGGTGCTGCAGCTCATCGAGATCGCCGCCGCCACCGGCGCGCCGGTGCATGTGGTGCACGTATCCACCGGGGCGGCGGCCGCGGCCATCGCCCGGGCCCGGGAGCGGGCGCTCGTGACCGCCGAGACCGCCCCGCATTACCTGTTTCTGGACGAGACGCTCCTGAAGCGCGCCGACGGCTACCGGTGGCTCTGCACGCCGCCGCTGCGGCCGGCGGCCGAGGCGTCGGCGCTCCGGCGCGCGGCGCTGGTGGGGGCGGTGGACCTGTTCGCCACCGACCACTGCGCCTACCGTCGCACCGACAAGGAAACCGGCCTGCGCGGCCTGGCCTGGGCGCCTTACGGCGTGGCGGGCGTCGGCGCGCTGGTGCCGCTGGTGTACCGCGCCTTCGGCGACTGTCCCGAGACGGGCCTGCCGGAGCTGGCCAAGTACCTGGCCCTGCGGCCGGCCCAGGTGGCCGGGCTGTACCCGCGCAAGGGGGCCATCCAGGCGGGCGCCGACGCCGACATCGTGCTGGTGGACGGATCAGGCCCCGAGCGGCCCATCCGCTCCAGCGTCGCCGACACGTGGGAAACCTACCCCGGTATGACCACGCGGCTGGCGGTGCGGGCGGTCTGGCGCCGCGGCCGGCTGGTGGCGGGGGACGGCGCGCTCCTGGAGCCGGACGCGCCGGGAGGAGAGTGCCTATGTCTGAAGTGAATCCGCCCCGCGCCTGGCGCAATGACGCCGTGGCCAAGGTGACCGGCCGCGCCCGCTACGCCGACGACCTGAAGTTCCACGGCCTGCTCCACGCCGTGCCCGTGTACACCGACCACGTCCACGCGCGCCTCCGCCGCGTGGACACCGCCGCGGCCGCCGCCGCCCCCGGCGTGGTCCGCGTGATCACCGCCGCCGACGTGCCGGGCAGCGTCACCTTCGGCCAAATCCTGCAGGATTACCACATGCTCGCCGGCGACACGATCCGCTGCCACGGCGACGTGGTGGCGGTGGTGGTGGCCGAGACGCGCGCCGCGGCGGTGGCCGCCGCGCGGCTCGTCACCGTGGCCGCCGACCCGCTCCCCGCCGTGCTGGATCCGGAGGAGGCGCTCCGGCCCGGCGCGCCGCTGGTGCACGAGCGGCACGGCACCAACGTGATCAACCACCACCGCGTCCGCCGGGGCGACGTGGCCGCGGGGTTCGCCGCATCCGACGTCGTCGTGGAACAGGCGTTCCGCACCTCGTTCATCGAGCATGCCTACCTGGAACCCGAGGCGGCGGTGGCCGTGCCGCGCCCCGACGGCGTGATGGAGATCTACGGCTCCATGCAGCACCCGTTCAGCACCCGCCGCTTCACGGCGGCGCTGCTCGGCGTGCCGCTGGCCGACGTGGAGGTCCGCTCCGTCCCCATGGGCGGCGGCTTCGGCGGCAAAGACGACACCGCCGCCATCGTCTGCGCCCGCGCCGCCCTGGCGGCGCGGCTCACCGGCCGGCCGGTGAAGCTGACCTACGACCGGGAGTGGTCGGTGCGCGAGAGCTACAAGCGCCATCCGTACCGGCTGCACTACCGGATGGGCCTGACCCGCGACGGCCGCATCCAGGCGGTGGCGGTGCGCATTGTCGCCGACGGCGGCGCCTACTGCTCGGTGACGCCGTGGGTGACGTGGCGCTCCACGGTGCAGTGCTGCGGCCCCTACCGGGTGCCCCACGTCGCGTGCGACACCTACGGCGTCTACACGAACAACGTGTTCACCGGCGCCATGCGCGGCTTCGGTTCGCCCCAGGTCAACTTCTGCATCGAGCAGCTCGTGGAGATGGCCGCCGAGCGGCTGGATCTGTCGCCGCTGGAAATCCGCCGCGTCAACATGGTCCGCCAAGGCGACACCACCATCACCGGCCAGGTGCTGGACACCCACGTGGTCAGCCTGGCGCAGGTGCTCGACACGGTGGTCCGCGAGTCGGGCTACGAGGCCAAGCGCGCCCACTGCGCGCACGGCCGTGCCGACGGCGACGAGCTGTACGGCATCGGCCTGGCCATGAGCTACCGCGGCATGAGCCTCGGCGCCGAGGGGAAGGACTTCAACTCGGCCATCGTCAACGTCCAGTTCGACGGCTCCATCCTCCTGGAGACGGGCATCCACGAGAACGGCCAGGGCGCCGAGTCGGCCATGGTGCTGCTGCTGGCCGAGGAGCTCGGCGTGCGGCGGGAGCGGATTCGCTACCGCCAGGCGTCCACGTCCGGCATCCCCGACGGCGGCACCACGGTGGCCTCGCGCGGCACCCTGATGGGCGGCGGCGCGGTGGTCCACGCCGCCCGCGCGCTCAAGGAGAAGATGGCCGCGGTGCTGGCGCCGCGCCTGGGCTGCGCGCCCGGCGACATGGCGTTCCGCGACGACGCCGTCTGGGGCCCCGGCGGCACCCGCCTCACCATCGAGGAGGCGGTGCGCGAGATGTGGCAGGCCCAGGAGTACCCGTACGCGTTCGGCGTCTTCCAGGGACCGCAGGTGACGTGGGACGAGGCGACGGGGCAGGGGAACGCCTACTTCACCTGGGTCTACGGCTGCCAGGCGGCCGAGGTCACGGTGAACCGCCGCACCGGCAAGGTGAAGGTGCTGGGGATGTGGGCGGCCCACGACGTGGGCCGGGCGGTGAATCCGCCCATGCTCCTGGGGCAGTACTTCGGCGGCATGGCCATGGGACTGGGCTACGGCTTGACCGAGGCGGTGGAGATCGACGGGGGCCGAATCCAGTCGCTGAACTTCGACCGCTATCGCATCGCCCGGGCCACGGACCTGCCCGAGATGCACGCGACCGTCGTCGAGAATCCGGATCCGCTTTCCCCGTCGCGCGCCAAGGGGATCGGCGAGCCCACCAACGAGCTGATGGCGCCGGCGATCGCCAACGCCGTCGCCGCGGCCACCGGCCGGCGGTACTGCGAGCAGCCGGTGCGCGTCGATCCGGCGGAACTGGCCGGCGGCGCCGCCGGCGCCGAAGGCACCGAGCCGGATGCGAACGGGGAGACGCCATGCAACTGACCATCAACGGACGCGCCATCACAGTGCCCGACGGCGACGGGGCGCGCAGTTTGCTGGAGTTCCTCCGGGAGGACCTTGACCTGACGGGCGCCAAGAACGGCTGCGGCATCGGGGTGTGCGGCGCCTGCACGGTGCTGCTCGACGACCGGCCGGTGCGCGCCTGCCGCAAGACCGTGGCCGACGCCGCCGGCCGGCGGCTCCTCACCATCGAGGGACTGGCGGCGCCGGACGGCGCGCTGCACCCGCTCCAGCAGGCGTTCGTGGACCACGGCGCCATCCAGTGCGGCTTCTGCACGCCGGGGATGGTGCTCACCGCCCACGCGTTCCTGCTCAAAAACCCGTCGCCCACCCGGGCGGAGATCCGCCGGGCCATCTCGGCCAACCTGTGCCGCTGCACCGGCTACCAGCAGATCGTCGACGCCATCGAATCCGCCGCTTCGCACTACCGCCGGTGATCGGTTGATAGTTGATGGTCGATGGTTGATGGTTGATGGTTCGCGATCGTAATCGTCATCGTAATCGTCATCGTAATCGTAATCGTGATCGTAATCGTAATCGAAGCTCGAGGCTCGAGACTCGAGGCTCGTTTCCGAATCATCGGACATCGGACCTGCACCCTGGGTTCTGGTCCCTGGTTCACAGAACCCGGGTCCTAATCTCCATTCACCGATTCACCCATTCACCGATTCACCGATTCACCCATTCACCCATTCACCCATTCACCTTTCTCTCCTCCCCCACTTCATGTAAAATACGGTTTTTCAATTCTTCGAGGAGTTGGAGCTATGTCCATGGAATTCATCGGGCGTTGCATCGGGGAGCTGGCGGACCTGGATGTCCAAATGGCCGGCGAGGACTTCCTCCTGACCTGGGACAAGTCGGATGCGGAGATCCGGGCCACCGCGCTGGTGGCCGACGCCCTCAAGGCGCTCCATCGCCGCGGTGTCAGTTTGAAGGTGTTCGAGACGGGCGTGGCGGTGTCCATCTTCCGCGACAAGTCCACCCGGACGCGCTTCAGCTTCGCCTCGGCGGCCAACGCGCTGGGCCTGGCCCTGGCCGACCTGGACGAGGAGAAGTCGCAGATCAGCCACGGCGAGACCGTCCGCGAGACGGCCAACATGATCGCCTTCCTCTCCGAGGTCATCGGCATCCGCGACGACATGTACCTCGGCGAGGGGAACCGCTACATGCGCGAGGTGGCGGCGGCCGTCGACGAGGGATTCCGCGCCGGCGTGCTGCACCAGCGCCCCGCGGTGGTCAACCTCCAGTGCGACATCGACCATCCCACCCAGACCATGGCCGACCTGCTGTGGCTGAAAGAACATTTCGGCTCGTTCGAGGCGCTGCGAGGCAAACGCATCGCCATGACCTGGGCCTACTCGCCGAGCTACGGCAAGCCGCTGTCGGTGCCCCAGGGGATCATCGGTCTCATGACCCGCTTCGGCATGGACGTGGTGCTGGCCCACCCGGACGGCTACAACCTGATCCCCGAAGTGGAGCAGGTGGCGGCCACCCACGCCACCCGGTCCGGCGGCCGCTACACCCGGGTCGCCTCGATGGCGGAGGCGTTCCGGGACGCCGACGTGGTCTACCCCAAGTCGTGGGCGCCCTACCCGGTGATGCAGCGGCGCACCGAGCTGCTGAAAAATCGGGACAAGCAGGGGCTGGCCGACCTGGAGCGGGAATGCCTGGCTCAGAACGCCAAGCACCAGGACTGGGAGTGCACCGACGAGATGATGCGACTCACCCGCGGCGGCGCCGCGCTCTACATGCACTGCCTCCCGGCGGACATCTCCGGCGTGAGCTGCGAGCGGGGCGAGGTGGCCGCGCCGGTGTTCGACCGCTACCGCCTCCAGACCTACCGCGAGGCCGGCTACAAGCCGTTCGTCATCGCGGCCATGATCCTGCTGGCGCGGTTTGCGGAGCCGGCCGGCGTGCTGGACGCCATCGCCCGCCGCGCCACGCGGCGCCTGCTGTAAGGAGCGCGCCATGTCGCAGATCATTCACACCATCCGGGAAGACGTCGTCCGGCGCACCGCGGCGCGGTGCCGCCGGCGGAACATCCGCATCCCCACGTTCGCCGAGATGCGCGACCCGTCGCTTGTCCCCGACTCCGTCCGCCGGCAGCTGCCGGCGGTGGGGCTGTGGGACGTCAATCCGCTGAACCTGTTTCGGATCACCTGGAAAAACGACGTCCGCACCGGACTGTTCGGCGGGGTGAACTTCATGGAAATCCCGCCGGCGCTCACGGGTGTCCGGGCCCGGATCATCGGTCTCGTGGGCAAGTTCTTCCCCACCGGCGCCCACAAGGTGGGCGCGGCGTTCGGCTGCCTGGTGCCGCGCCTGGTGAGCGGCGAGTTCGACCCGGAGGTGCACAAGGCGGTCTGGCCGTCCACCGGCAACTACTGCCGCGGCGGCGCCTTCGACTGCGCCCTGCTCGACTGCACGGCGGTGGCGATCCTGCCCGAGGAGATGAGCCGCGAGCGCTTCGTCTGGCTCCGCGAGATCGGCGCCGAGGTGATCGCGACGCCGGGCTGCGAATCGAACGTGAAGGAAATCTACGACAAGTGCTGGGAGCTGCGGCGCGATCCGGTCCACGTGATCTTCAACCAGTTCGACGAGTTCGGCAACCCCATCTTCCACTACCAGGTGACGGGACCGGCGCTGCTGGAAGTGTGGGAACAGGTGGGCCGGGAGGGGAGCCGGGCGGCGGCGTATATCTCCGCCACCGGCTCGGCGGGTACCATCGCCGCCGGCGACTTCCTCAAGACCCGCTTCCCCGGGCTGAAGGTGGTGGCCACCGAGGCGCTGCAGTGCCCGACGCTGCTGCTCAACGGCTTCGGCGGCCACCGGATCGAGGGGATCGGCGACAAGCACGTCCCCTGGGTGCACAATGTCCGCAACACCGACGCCGTGGCCGCCATCGACGACGCCGACTGCATGCGCCTGGTGCGCCTGTTCAACGAGCCGGCCGGGCGCGAGTACCTCGCGGCGGCCGGCGTGCCGGCGGCCGACTGCGAGCGGCTGGAGTTGCTGGGCATCTCCGGGATCTGCAACCTGCTGGCGGCGATCAAGACCGCCCGGTATTTCGAGCTGGACGAACGCGACGTGATCTTCACGGTGTTCACCGATTCCATGGAGCTGTACGGCTCGCGCCTCGAGGAGCTGCGCGCCGCGGAGGGGCCGTACGGCCCGCTGCCGGCCGCCCGCGACCACGCCGCGGTGCTGCTCCACCAGGGAATCGACTATTTCAAGGAACTCACCTACTACGACCGGAAGGCCATCCACAACCTGAAGTACTACACGTGGGTGGAGCAGCAGGGCAAGACCTTCGGGGAGATCAACGCCCAGTGGGACGACGCATACTGGCGCCGGCTGTTCGAGGACGAGGTGGACGAATTCGACCGCCTGATCACGGCCTTCAACCGCGAGGCCGGCTGGGAGGCGTAGCGTGACGGAGCCGACGGTGGGCGCCGTCATCCTGGCCGCAGGCGCCGGGGAGCGCCTGGGCGGGCCCAAGCTGCGCCAGGGCGCCGGCGGGCGGACGTTTCTCGAGCGGGTGCTGGCGACGGTCGTCGCAGCCGGCTGCGCGCCGGTGGTCTGCGTGGTGCGCGCGGCGGACCGCGACTGGGCCGCGGCGCAGGTCGAGTCCGCCGGCGGGGCGGTGGTGGTGAATCCGGCGCCGGAGCGGGGGGCGCTCTCCTCGTTGCGGCTGGGCCTGGACCGCCTGGGTGCGTGCACCGGCGCGCTGGTGGCGCCGGTGGACCACCCGTTCGTGGCCGCGGCCACCTGCCGCGCGCTGGTCGCGGCGTTTGCCGCCCGGACCGATGCCGTGGTCAAGCCGGTGTGGGAAGGCCGGAGCGGGCACCCCGTGATCATCCCCCGGGAACTATTCCCGCGCATCCCGGCGGAGGACCGCTCCGGCGGCCTGGCGGCGGTGATCCAGGCGTCCGGCCTGCGGGAGATCCACCTCGGCGTGGAGGATCCGGGCGTGTGCCGGAACATTAATTTCCCATCCGACCTGAACGATTCGTTGGTATAATTCGGCCGTTCATTGATCCTTTGGCGTGAAGTGATTGCACCTCCCGGTTGTGGCCGGGTGCGGGTTCATTTTCTGGAGGCGTCATGGACAAGGCGACTGTGGACGGGAAAACGATCGGCCGCCTGCTGCTGATCACCGGCCTGATGTGGGGCCTGGCCGAGGCGGCGCTGGGCGTGGGTTTGCGCGGCGCGTGCGGCGTCGGCGTGACCGGCGCGGTGATGACCGGCTGGGCCATCGGCTGCCTCTCCGCCGGGTACCACGCCACACGCCGGCTCTGGGCACCGGCGGCGCTGCTGGCCGTGGCGGCGGGGCTCAAGGCGCTGGACGCGGCGGTGCTGGGCCTGCCCGCGGGGCACGGTTCGGTGGTCAATCCCATGTTCGCCTTCGCGGTGCAGGCGGGCCTCCTGGTGCTCCTGGCTGCGACGATCCGGTGGGCGAAGGCCGACGGGCGGGCCGTGGACATGGCCGCCGGCGGGCTGATCGGGCTCGGCGCGGCGGGGCTGTTCCCCCTGGCCGGATTTGTGACCGGATCCCCGGCGTGCCTCCATGCCGGGACGACTCTGCCCGTGGCCATTGTCTATGCGCCCCTGAGCGCCGCGCTCGGCTCGGTGGCCTACCCGCTGGGGCGGATCCTGGCGGAGCACCTGCGGAGCTGGCTCGTCGCCGGCCCCGCGCCGGCGCCGGTCCGCGCCCGCTGGCTGGACGCGGCGGCGGCCGCCGCGCTGGTCCTGTTCATCGGCGTGGAGTTGCTGGCGCGATGAGGATCATCATCTCCGGCGATCTGCACGTGGGTAAAAGCAGCCTGGTGGCGTCCCTGACCAGCCACCTGCCGGCGGGGGCGGTGGGGCGGGTACTCACCGTGCCGCTGTTCCGCGACCAGGAAAAGGTGGGCTTCTGCCTGGAGGCGCCGTCGGGCGACCGCGAGGTGTTCGCCCACGCCGACTGGGCGGAGGAGCCGCGCTTCGGGCCGTTCGGGCTCAAGCCCGAGGTGTTCGCCGACTTCGGTTGCCGCGCCCTGGCCCAGGCCGCGGACCGGGACTGGCTGGTCATCGACGAACTGGGCGCCATGGAGGAGCACGCGCTCCCCTTCGCCGAGGCGGTGGCCGACGCTTTCCGCGACCGCGACCGGATCGTCGCCGTGGTCCAGCGGCGGGCGCTCGTGGACTGGGTCCGGCGGATCGGGCTGGAGCGCCTCGACGGGATCTTCTGCGTGCACCCCGACAACCGCGAGGCGATGGCCAACTGCCTCTCGCGCCTCCTGCTGGAGTGACGGCGCCCGGATCGCCCGTGCCGGCGCCGCGCGAAGGACGTCCATGAGCCCGCTCGCACCGTCTGAACCCGCCCATCATCCGCCGCCGGATCAAGCGCAGTTGCACCGGCGCGTGGCTGAAGCGGCCGTCCTGAGCGTCGCGATCTTCACCGTCTACCTGCTGTTCCCCATCCGGAACCACTATTGGGACGGTGTGGGTTTCGCGCTCCAGATCGAAGCCGCGGCAGATCCGGGCGATCCCGCCCTGCTGCATCCCAACCACCTGGTCTACACCCTGGCGGGGCGCCTGGCGTACGGCGCCGTTCGCACCGTCTTTCCGGAGGTGCGGGCGCTGGCGGTGCTGCAGTACCTGAACATGGCGCTGGCGGCGGCGGCGGCGGGCATCCTCTACGGACTGTTCCGGCGGCACGCCGGCGGGCCGGTATTCGCGGGCGGCCTGGCCGCGCTGTTCGCGTTTTCGGCGGGATGGTGGCGGTTCGGCGCCGATGCCGGCGCCTACATTCCGTCCGTGCTCGGACTGGTGCTGGGGCTGGCCGTGCTGCTCCGGTCCGGCCCCCCCGCGCCGGTGCGGCTGGGGCTGGCCCACGCGGCGGCGATGCTCTTCCACGAACTGGCCGTCGGGTTCCTGCCCGCCGCGGTGTGCGGGCTGGCGGCTCGCGAGGAGACGCCGGCGCGGCGGTGGCGGGCGGTGGCGCTCTACCTGGCCACGGCCGGCGGGGTGACGGGGGCTGCCTACCTGGCCGCGTACGGATGCCAGCCGGGCGGGACGAGCCTGTGGGCGTGGCTCACGTACCACTCGCCCGACTCGGCGTTTTCCTGGGACCTCGGCCGCAACCTCGTTCTGACCGTGCAGAGCAACGTGCGGCTCCTGGTGAACAGCCGGCCGGGCGACGTGTTCCGGCACCCGGATCCCGTGAGCCTGGCGGCGCTGGCCGCGTTCGCGGCGGCGCTCGGGTGGGTGATCGTCACGCTGATCCGGCGCCGCGCGTGGCGGCTGCCGCCGCCGGATCCCGCCGGATGCCTCCCCGCGGCCGCGCTGTGGGTGCGCGTCGGCGTGGCCTGGCTGATTCCCTATCTGGCTTTCCTGTTCGTCTGGCTGCCCGGCAACACGTTTTACCGGCTGTTTTACCTCCCGGCGCTGATCCTGCTGCTGGGGGGGTGGCTGCTGCGGCGCGGCGCGCCGGCCGCCGGCCCGGGGCGGCTCCCCGCCGCGGCGGCGCTGCTGGTGGGCCTTTTCAACCTGGGATTCTTCATCGTGCCGTGCGCGCAGGTCCGGTCCAATCCGCCCCTGGCGCTGGCCGTGCGGATGCAGGCGCGCTGGTCCGGCCCCACCACCGTGGCGTATGGCGACTTCAACCCGGACAACTGGACCCTCCGTTACTTCAATCCCGCCACCCGCTGGGTGGCGGTGGAGCCGGGGATCGGCCTGGCCGGATTCCGGCGACTCCTGGCCGACCAGCAGCGGGAGGGGCGGACGGTCTGGCTGGATTCATCGGCGGTCCGGACGCTGGATGGAATGGGGCCGGAGGCCGCGGCGTTCGCCGCCGCCCTCATTCGGGAAGAGGTGGTCCAGGACCGGATGGGCACCCGGCTGTACCGGCTCGGGTCACCGCCCGCGAATGGCTTCGGTGTGGTAGAATCCGTCCGTTGACCATCCCGGACACACGGCTGTCGGGGACCGGCGGTCCACAGGGTCTTCAGGGAGCGAACGATGGATCAGAACCAGAAGCAGGAACGGTACCGGCGCATCCGCGGCCAGCTGGCGGAGCTGTTCATTAAAACCAATGATCCCGTCGCCCGGATGGCCACCGCGGTGGCGCTGCTCCACCACAAGATGCCCCACTATTTCTGGACGGGGTTCTACCGTCTCGTGGACGGCGCGCTCATCGTGGGCCCGTACCAGGGCCCGCTGGCCTGCCAGGTGCTGCAGGCCCACACCGGCGTCTGCTGGGCGGGGATCGACCGCGGCGAGCCGGTGGTGGTGGCCGACGTGCACGCATTCCCCGGCCACATCGCCTGCGATTCCCGCTCGCAGTCGGAGATCGTCGTGCCGCTCCGCGACGCGGCGGGACGGATCGTCGGCGTCCTCGACGTGGACAGCGACGAGCCGGCCGCGTTCGACGAGGCGGACCGCGAGGGGCTGCTCCCCATCGTGGCCATGATCCACGCGTGACGCCGCCGCCGCCGCGCGCACGGGCGGTCTTGCGGAGTCGTCTTGTCCGCTTGGACGGCGCCAGACTTCGGCGCAGGGACCGACGCGGGACACCAGGGTCAATCCATGAACGATGACCACACACCGGCGGGCAGTCTGCAGGGCATCCGCACGGCGTTTCTGCTGAACCTGGCCTTCACCCTGTTCGAGATCGCGGGCGGCCTCTGGACGAACTCCATCGCCATCCTGGCGGACGCCCTCCACGACCTGGGTGACTCGTTCGCCCTCGGCGCGGCCTGGTACCTCGAAAAGATCTCCGGCCGCAAGGGGGACGCGCGCTATTCATACGGCTACCGGCGCTTCTCGCTCATGGGCGCGCTGATCAGCGCCGGCGTGCTCATCGCCGGGTCGCTCCTCATCGTGACCGAGGCGGTGCCGCGGCTGCTGCACCCCGTGCGGGCCCACGCCCCCGGCATGATCATCCTGGCCGTGGTGGGCTGCGTCGTGAACGGCGTGGCGGCTCTGCGGCTCCGGCGCACGTCCGGCTTCAACGCCCGCATGGTCGCCTGGCACCTCGTGGAGGACGCCCTGGGGTGGCTGGCGATCCTGGTCGCCGGGGCGGTGCTGCTGGTGCGCGACGTGCCGGCGCTGGACCCGGCCCTGTCCATCCTGATCACCCTGTGGGTGCTCTGGAACGTGGTGCGCAACCTGCGCCGGACCATGGGGGTCTTCCTGCAGGGGACGCCCGAAGACGTGGATCTGCCCGCCCTGGAGGCGGAGTTGCGCGGGATCGAGGGGATCGCGGACCTGCACCACACCCACGTCTGGAGCATGGACGGCGTCCACCATGTGCTCACCACCCACGCCGTGATCGCCGCGGACGCCGGCAAGGAAGACCAGCTTCGGATCAAGGAGGCCGTCCAGGAGGTGGTGGCGCAGCGTGGCATCGCCCACACCACGGTGGAGCTGGAGTACGCCGACGAGCGCTGCCGGATCCGGCACGAGAACTGCCGGTAACTCGAGGCTTGAGGCTCGAGGCTCGTTCCCGTAACGCGGACATCGGACTTCGGAATTCGGATTTCGGCCCTGGGTCTTCGGTTCTAGGTCCACAACCCCAGAACACAGAACCCAGGTCCCAGAACCCAGGTCCCAGATCCTTTTCACTGCCCATGCACTCTACAAATATGTCTCTTGACGAAAAAAAACGTTAAGGTGTATAAATGGTGAAAATCCGATCGGGAGGTCAATCATGCGCATTGTGGATCCGTTGATCAAGGAGCTGGAGTTCGAGGCGGTGTCCATCCGCAAAATGCTGGCGCGGGTGCCGGAGAAGGACTTCGGCTGGAAGCCCCATCCGAAATCCATGAGCATGGGCCAGCTGGCGTCCCATGTGGCCGACACGCTGAGCTGGGTCAAGTTGATCCTGGAGCAGCCCGTGATGAACATGGGCGAGGGTGAATACAAGCCATGGCTGGCCACGAGCACGGCGGAGCTGACGGCCCACTTCGAGAAGCACCTGGCCGAGGCGCTGGCGGCGCTGGACAAGTGCAGCGCCGCCGACATGCGGAAGAAATGGGCCCTCAAGTCGGGCGACGCCGTCTACATGAACGAGCCGCGCACCACGGTGATGCGCGGGGTGATCATCAACCACCTCGTCCACCATCGCGGCCAGCTCTCGGTGTACCTCCGCCTGCGCGACGTGCCGGTGCCCTCCATCTACGGCCCCTCGGCGGACGAAGCGAGCTGACGGATACCGCCCGGCTCAGGTCTGCAGTTCGGCAAGAATGGAGCGGAAGGTTTCCAGATAGTTTTCGGTCAGCGATTCATCGAACAGCTTCAGCCAATGTTCGATGTAGTTCCGGTCGAATCCTGGATTTTTCAGCAGGACGACCCGCACGTCCTCCAGATCCCGGCTCCGTCCGGCGACGGTTTTGTGAATGACCAGATCCTCCAGGGAGGCAAAACGGACCTTGGTCTTCCCGATGAGGTGAGGGCGCACCCGTTCCAGCGCCGCCTGCTCGAAAGCCGAAAACGAGAACACGATATCCACCCGAATCGTGCTGCTATCCTCGATGGTGGGCAGCACCATGGTGTCCCGGACGAACGGTTCAGCCGGATCTACCAACACGCGCAAGCCCAGCTCGCGGACAATCGCGAGCACTCGGTGCAGTCCGCTGCTGTCCAGACCGACGGTGATGTCGATGACGCGAGTCAGGCGGGGTTCGCCGTACAGGAGGACGGCCTGTCCTCCGATCACCATGTAGGGGATGTTCGCCCGATCAAATGCTCGGGCGATCCGTTGCAGCAGCTCTTGGAACACAGTTCCACGCCCTCGCCACGCGCACGTCCACTTCGATACCCTCGAGCGGGTCGGCGGGTGCAAATACTCCCAGCGTGACCGCTTCCGACCACAACGCCTCCAGAATGTGAAAATTCTGGCTGATGTCTTCAACCGGGCGAGACAGCCACCGCCGCTCAAACTCTCGATACATTTCGGTTCGCCGTAGCATGAAATAATTGTAACATATTTATTCTATTATGAATATCGTGCATGTGGCTGTCCTCGAATTCGCACCGGGTCGGACGCATCATGGGGCTGGCGGTGTCGGGGCGACAGCAATCGCGCCTGCTTCGGACCGGCGCCAGGCCCGGCGCGTCCACAACGCGCTGGCCAGGCAGATGGCGCCGCCGCCCATGGCCGTGAGGGGCGCGCCCGCGCCCTCGGCCACCCAGCCGGCCGCGAGCCCTCCGATGGGGGACAGGCCGGTGAAGAACCAGATGTACAGCGAGATGACGCGCCCGCGCATGGCCGGTGGCGCGGTGGTCTGCAACAGCGCGTTGGTCACGGCCAGCTGCATGGTCACGGCCACTCCCACCAGCACCATCCAGGCGCAGGAGATCCAGAGCACCCGGCTCAGCCCCAGGGCGATGAGCCCGGTCCCGAGCGCCGCCTGGCCGAGGCCGATGAGTCCGCCGACCCCCTGGTTGCCCCGCCGCGCGGCGGCCCCCAGCGCCCCGGCGATGGCCCCCACCCCCACGCACGACAGCAGCAGGCCGTAGCCGGGCGCGCCCGCTTTCAGGATGTCCCGGGCCAGCACCGGCAGCAGGGTGGAATAGGACAGTCCGGCCATCGAGGTGATGGCGACGGCCAAAAGCACCGTCCGGATGGTGGGGTGGCCCCAGGTGAAGCGCATCCCCTCGAGCAGGTCGCGGCCGACGCTGGCGCCGGAGCGCGGCGTAGCCGCAATTCCCCGGATGCTAAGCAGGGCCACCAGCACCGCGAGGTAGCTGGCGGCGTTGATGGCGAAGCAGATTCCTTCGCCGTAGACGGCCACCAGCACGCCGGCCACCGCCGGGCCCACCATGCGGCCGGTGTTGAACGCCGCCGAGTTGAGCGCCACGGCGCTCTGCAGGTCGTCCGGTCCCACGAGGTCCATCTGCATGGTCTGGCGCGCGGTCATGTCCAGCGTGTCCACCACCCCCTGGACGAGGGCCAGCGTCAGAATGTGCCAGACCTTCACCGTGCCCGTGAGCGTCAGCGCGGCCAGCGCCGACGCCAGCAGCAGGCTGGCCGACTGGGTCAGCAGGACCAGGTTGCGGCGGGGGAAGCGGTCGGCCAGCACGCCGGCGAAGGGCGAGCCCAGCAGCGACGGGCCGAAGCGAACCGCCGCCAGCACGCCGAGGATGAGCGCCGAATCGGTGAGCCGGTAGATGAGCCACGACAGCGCCATGGTCTGCATCCACGTGCCGATGACCGATACCCATTGCCCCAGCCAGAACAGGGTGAAGTCGCGGTGGCGCATGGCGCGGAAGGTGAGGCGCAGGCGGTGCCGCCCCTGCTCGATCAGGGGCCAGCGCAGCGGAGCCGGAGAGAAGATGTGGTAGGGCATGCGGTGTTCAGCCTCCGTTCCATTGTACCCCGGCCCGCAACCCCGGCTGTTCGTCTTTCCACCCTGCCGCCATTCCGTCAATCCGCCCGGGAGCCGGGTCCCCGATTGCCGGGTCTCCGGTTGAATTCCACCACCGGGACGAATACGGGTCTATGAGATTGAGCGATTGTTTCCGATGCTCTAAACAAACTTTGCGACTTCGCGTCTTGGCGCGCTATTCCCCCGGCATGGCGCGGATCCCGTCCCGGAACCGCCGCAGCGCCTCCTCGAGGTCCTCAGGACTGGCCAGACCGAAGCCCAGGCGCACGTGGCCCGGCAGGCCGAACAGGTCGCCCGGCGTCACGCCGAGATCGTACTCCCGCTCGAGGAAATCTGCCAGGACCAGGGTGTTTAGGGCGCGGCGGATCCGCGGAAAGGCGATGATGCCGGCCGGCGGTGCGGCCCACTCGAGCAGGTCGTCGGCCTCCACGTGGGCGCGCACGCGGGCCAGGGCCGGCGCGGCGATGCGCCGCGCCCGCTCCACCAGCCAGTCGCGCCGGCGCAGCGCCGCGGCGGCGATCGCGTCGCCCGGGACCGAATTGGAGCCGGCGAGGTAGTCGACGATCCGGTAGCACCGCCGCACGAACGCGGCGTCGGCGAAGAGCAGCCCCACCCGCAGGCCGCTCAGCCCGTACACTTTCGACAGCCCGGTGACCGAGATCATGCGCCCGCCGCACCGGCGGGCCGTGGGACTGGCGCTCTCCGCCACGAAGTCCCTGTACACCTCGTCCACCAGGACGCGGCAGCCGTGCGCCGCGGCGATGTCCGCCAGCTCCGCCAGCTCCGCCGGCTGAAGGGCGGCGCCGGAGGGGTTGTGGAGGTTGGTGACCACCACCAGCCGGGTGTCGGGGCGCAGGCGGCGGCGCAGGTCGTCGCAGTCGATGGCGAAGCCCGAGTCGTACGGGCGGGCAAACGTCTCCACCACGGCGCCGAAGGGACGGACGGCGTCGTCGAGGCAGGTGTAGCCGGGGGTCTCACACAGGACGTGGCCGGGGCCGCCCGCCGCCTCATCCAGAGCGGCGGCGAAGGCGACGAAGTTGCACCCCGTGGCGCCGGAGCCGATGAACACTTCGGCCGGGGACACGCCGAACTGCTCGGCGACCACCGCCTTCAGGGGTTCGTAGCCGTCGGGATCGCCGGAAGCGATGGCCACGTCGTCCAGGCCGAGGCCCAGCTCGGTCAAGGTCACCGGCCGCATGTTGGAACAGGTGAGGGAGTACCGCGCCCGGCCCTGATGCTCCTTGGCCCACCGCAGGTAGTGCACACCGTCGAAACGCATCCCGCGCCTCCCGGTTGTCTGAGTCGAAAAACTATTTCACCACAAAG
>JAGOHA010000078.1:0-7867 GCA_017996395.1 Acidobacteriota bacterium
CTGGAAGCGCTGGGACAAGCCCACCGGCTCAACCCGTTCGCGTTCACCGGCTGGTTCGGGGGCGACTTTCCCATCGCCTGGTTCCTGACCATGGTGGTCATCGCCGTGATCGGCGGTTTCGGCATGGGCACCAGCATCGACTGGTACGCCGAAGCCCAGCGAATCCAGTCCGCCCGGACGGTCAAGGACGCCGCCTGGTGCATCTGGAGCGGCACCGCCCTGGTGCTGATCCGCAACGCCATCTGGGGCGCGGCCGTGCTGGGCTTCTTCGTGCTATATCCCAACATGACCGAGGTCAAGGACTACGAAATGGCCTGGTTCCGGCTGGGCTTCGACACCCTGCCGGCCGGCATGCTGGGATTTTTCTTCGCCGCCATTGTGGCCATCCACATCTCCACCATCTCCACCCACCTGAACCTGGGGGCGGTGTACATGACCCGCGACCTGTACCACCATTACCTGCGGCCCGAGGCGAACGAGCGCCAGCTTGTGTGGGTGGGCCGGATCTCCACGCTGCTGCTGCTGCTGGGCTCCTTCGTCTTCGGTTCCATCATGGAGAACATCACCGAGTGGCTGATCTTCGCCCTCTGGATCATGGCGGCCGGCGTGTGGCTGCCCAACATCCTTCAGGTGGTCTGGTGGCGCTTCAACGGCTGGGCCTATCTGGCGTCCTGGATCGCCAACCTGGTCCTGTCGTGGCTCGTGGTCTGGGTGCTGCCGGCGTTCGGCGTCATCCCCGCGCTCCAGGACTACCAGCAGTTCTGGCTGCTCATGGTGCTGGGGGCGCTGATCTATCTGCCGGTGACGTTCCTGACCAAGCCCGAGGACATGAAACACCTGGTCAAGTACTATGCGATGTCCCGCCCCATCGGCTGGTGGGGCCCCGTCCGGCGCGAAGCCGAAAAACTCGGCCTGCTCTGAGGAGGTTCGCCATGGCTTTCATCCGCAGACAATGGGATCCCCAGGCGGCGGACGAGTGGACCCGCGAGGACTGGGTCGCCATCGTTCTGTCGCCGCTCGCCTACGCGGCGCTGATGGTGGGCACGGCGCTCAGCGTGATGCTGATGCCGCTGGGCTACATCATCCTCGCCGCCGGGGTGGCGCTGACGTTGGGGGTGTACTGGATCATCAACCCCAAGCTGTCCACCATCTCGGACGCATACGAGAAGAAGCAGAAGGCCTACCTCGAGGAGCTCGAGCGGAAGGTCAAGTGGGAGGACGTGTCATGAACGAAGGGTTGAAAATGCTGATGGGGATGTCGCTGGCGTATGTCACCTCGTTCGCCGGCCTGATCCTGGCCTGGTACGCGTATCGCAAGCGCAACCGCGGCCGCTCGGGCGACACGAAGGAGGGCGACCGATGACTGATTTCTGGTTCGGCATCGTGGTGCCCGGGGCGGTGCTCACGTTTTCGTTCCTGATCACGTGGCTGCTGTACCGCCATTTCGCCCGTCAAACCGGCAACCGGGAGTAGTAACCGCCGACCATTGCCGGCGTGGCGACCTCCGGGCGCGCGCCGGTCGGACAACCGCCGTCACGCCGTCCAGAGACGGGCGGCGGCGGGCACTTCGCGGCGGTCCCGCAGCCGGATCGCCCCTGCCGCGCATTCGGCTCGACAGATGCCGCACCCGAAGCACTGCCGCGCATCCACTTCCGTCTGGCCGGTCCCGGCGCTGTATGCCAGCGCGCCGAACGGACACAGGCGCAGGCACTGCCGGCAGCCGGTGCAGGCTGACGCGTCGATACTCGCGACATACTCCGCCCGGAACAGGATTGGGATGCGGTGCCCCACACTGGCCCTGAGCGCCAGGCAGTCCGCCCGGTCGCAGTTGCAGAGGCCGGCGATGAAGGGTGTGACGAACGTCCAGACGGTATGGCACAGTCCCTCATGCTCCAGTTCCCGTATGGCGGCCAGGGCTTCGGCTTTGTCCACGCTCTCCACGCCGGCGCGGTCCGGTCCGGAGTAGTAGCTTCCGTCCAGACCCTTGATGATTTCGGCGAAACGGCCGCCGTTCGGTCCCATGCTGACCCCGTAGCAGTACCGTTTCTCCCGGCCCAGGGTCACCTGCCGGCAGATGCAGCTGACGCGGACCACCGAGTTGACCAGTTCGAAGATCCGGACCACGTCTTCGATGGGCACCACCTGGCCGAAATGGTATGTGCGCATCCGCCGCCCGCTCCAGCGCCGCACCAGCGCGCGGAAAACGGCGGGCAGCCGATCGAGGTCCTCCATTCGGGCGGTGTCGCGCGTCATTCCTTCCAGATCCGTGGCGAACGACTCGATGAATCGGCGGCGCCGCACGTCCGCGAGCAGGTCCTCGGAGTAGTTGGCCGCTTCAAGGTACCATTTGCGGCCTTCGCCGTGCTTGAGACAGAACTCACACATGGAAGCGCTCCTGCCGTTGGCGGGCCGGCGATCCAGCTCCCGTCACGGCTGAACGGCCGGACCGGGCGGCGCGATCCGGTCGAACGGGATGTTGGCGATGGCATAGCGCCGCCAGTCGCGGTAGTCGAAATGCCACCACTCGTAAGGGTAGACTTCAAAGCCTTCGGCGGCCATGGCCTGCCGGAGCACCTCGCGCATCTGCCGCGGTTGCGCCGGGCCGCCCGGGTAATCGACATGCGCCCGCGGGGTCATCTCGTCATAACCGCTGGGCATGGGCACCGCTTCGCCCGTGGCCAGCCGGATCAGGGTCACGTCCACCGCGCAGCCGCGGTTGTGGCGGGACCCCTGGGCGGGATCAGCCACGTAGCGGCGCAGCTCCGGCGGCGTCGCTTCCCAGAAGACCCACGTCACCGACCACGGCCGATACGCATCGTAGACTCGCAGGCCCAAGCCCCGGGACTCCAGACCGCGCTGCACCCGTACCAGCGCCTCGGCGGCCGGACGCTGCAGCAGTGCTCGCGCCTGCTCGTAAACGGGAACTCCGAGGAAGTTCCGGTCCGTCGCATACCGGATATCCAGCTGGATGGTGGGATCGAGCGCAGCCACGTCCACCAGGTCGGCACGACGGAAGTCACCCGCTTCGGGCGGTGGTATCTGATCCCGCGATTCGGCCAGCAGGACAGCCAGGGGGCGGACGGGCTGGATCCGAAACTCGGGCGGGCGCGCAGACCGGCCGGCGCACCCGATCGCCACCAGGGCCAGTCCCGCCGTCCAGACGGCAGCCCGACGGAGCCCGGAGTGCTCATCGCGTCTCTTGATCATGGTGGCGCATCCATAGAAATGGATTGTACCTGTCATTATCATACCTGCCGGCCCGACCGTCAAAGCATTCCCACCAGGCGCCGGAATCGGCCATTGCCAATTCCCGGCCAGTCGTCTAAGATGCGGCCACGGATCCCGAATCATTTTCGTGGAATCCGGGAGTTCGGCCAACCTGTCCGTCCCGGAGGTCATCATGTCCCTAGTGCTGTGCGCTCGCGACGGCACCATCGGCACCGTCACCCTGAACCACGTGGCGAAGCACAACGCGCTCAGCCGCGCGCTCATCGACGAGCTCGTGGCGGCGCTGGATCAGCTGCACGCGGAGAAAGCCCGCGCGATCGTGCTGCGTGCGGCGCCCGGCGCCGCCGTGTGGTCCGCCGGGCACGATGTGCGGGAGCTGCCGGAACCCGGCCGGGACCCGCTGAGCTATTACGACTCCCTGCTCACCGGTATCCGCAAGATCCAGTACCTGCCCGTTCCGGTCATCGCCATGATCGAGGGCGCGGTCTGGGGCGGCGCCTGCGATCTGGCCATGAGCTGCGACATCCTGATCGGCGCCCCGAACGCGAGTTTCACCATGACTCCGGCCAAGATCGGCGTGCCGTACAACGCGTCCGGCATTCTGCACTTCATGAACATCCTGCCGGTCAATATCGTCCGGGAGATGTTTTTCACCGCCCGACCCATGTCCGCCGAGCAAGCCCGCAATCTCGGCGTGCTGAACCATCTGGTTCCAGTCGACCAGCTGGAAGGGTTCACCTTCGAGATGGCGGCGCAGATCGCGCGCAACAGTCCGTTGAGCATCGCCGCCATCAAGGAACAGGTCCGCCTGCTGGCCTCCGCCCATCCGCTGAGCCCCGTCATGTTTGAACACATCCAGGGCCTGCGTCAACTGGTCTTCGACAGCGGCGATTACGCCGAAGGGATCCGCGCTTTCTGGGATAAGCGGCCGGCGGTGTTCAACGGCCAGTGAACCGTCAATTGAGAGCTTTCGCCGAGGGAAGGACGATCTGGTACTGGTCCAGCATCGGCTGGATCAGCGCCCGTTCCCGAAGACGGCGCTCCCGTTGGTTGACCAGTCCCTGCTGCCGGAGCGCCGCGTATCCGGGCGCGCGGCGGACGTTGGCTAACAGGGGATTCCGGTCGAAGTAGCTCCAGTCGGTGAAGCCGATGTCGACGGTCTGCCGCATGAATTTCAGGGCTTCATCGGTCTGGCCGCTCAGCGAAAAGCACTCGGCCATGACCAGCGACAGGTCGTAATCGAGCTGGGCGACACGGCGAAAACGCTCGCTCGGGTCAAACGGGGCGCAGTTTCCCTGGAGGCACGCGACCTGGTGACGGATGGCCCGGCTCGGCAGCAGCTCCGGCATGTTCTTGACGAGCCGGTCCGCCGTCCCGATGTCGCCCGACATCATGGCCAGGCGGATGTAATCCAACCGCACAAAGTAGTATTGGGGCGAGTCCCGCAGGAGCTTTTCGAGTACCTCCCGGGCTTCACTCGTCTGTCCCGCCTGGGTGAGATTCCGGACCAGGCTGAGCCGGATGAAATCGTGCTCGGGATACAGGCTCAGCGCGTACCGGATCAGGGCGGTTGCCGCTTCGTGGTCGCCGTTGAGACGGAAGATGGTCGCCGCCTGGTTGAACTGCATCAGCTCCAGCCGGTCGGCCCGAAACTGTTCCGCCAGCGTGTGCATCGCCTCTTCCATCCGGCCCTGCTGGATGTCCAGCAGGACGCTCAACCGGAGCAGCGGGCCGTAATCCGGCTGGAGCGCCTGGCCCTTCTCCAGGTAATAGCGGCTGTAAGACAGGCTCTCGGGTTCCAGCGAATTCCAGGTGTTGACCGCCTGAAAGTGCAACTCCGCCAAGCCGGCATACAGGATCACCGACGGCTCGATCTGCAGGCCCCGCTCTAAAAACGCCTTGGCCTCGGCAAATGCGGCCGCTTCCCCGTGGCTCATGTCCTGAATCTTGCCGATGCCCTTGAGGTAGAGTTCGTAGGCCGTCGGGTTGATCACCATCTCCGGATCCGCCGGCGGCACATTCAACCAGGTCATGTTCTGGCGGTACACCTGCCGCACCATGGTTTGAAAATTCCTTGCCGACAACGGCATGCGATCCGTCCACAGCCGGCTCCCCGTTGCGCTCATCAGCCGGTACTCCAATTCGATCGCACCGCCGCGCCTCAGCAGCCGCCCCGACTGGATGAAATCCGCTCCGCGGGCCCGGCTGGACTTTATCACCTCCTCCGGTCGGACCGGGCCGTGGGCCAGATCCCCGATGGGCACCACGCTCACGGCGCCACTCGCCGGATAGAGTCGGCCCAATTCGGCCGTGAGACCCTGGGTGACGAAGTTGAATTCGGATTGTCCCGTTTCATTGGCGAACGGCATGATGGCGATCGCAACCGGCCGGGGCGCTCCGGACCAGAAAAGCCACCAACCCGCGACCGCCGCCACCACGACCGCCGCCGCCGCGAGCGCCCATTTCCACCGGGCGCGCGGCGGGACCAATGGCCGGATGTCTGTCCCGGCCGTAGGGACCTCCGCCCCGAGATCGGCCAGCAGCGCCTCAACCCGCTGGTGCCGGTCCGCCGGCGACTTGGCCATGGCTTTGGCAACGGCGGCATCGAGCCACGCCGGTACATCCGGCGCCCGCTGGCGCAGCGAGGGCGGCGCCTCGTGCATCACCTGGAACAGTACGGTCACCAGGTTGGGATCGGTGAAGGGCCGCTGGCCGGCGATCATCTCGTAGGCCATGCAGCCGAGCGCGTAGATATCGGTGCGGCCATCGACGGACTCGCCGCGGATCATCTCGGGCGCCATGTAGGCGGGGGTGCCGATGAGCGAGTCGCTGTGGGTCAGCGTCGCTTTATCCATGACCCGGGCGGTGCCGAAGTCGCCCAGTTTCACCGTGCCGTCCTGGGCCAGAAACACGTTGGCCGGTTTGAGATCCCGGTGAATGACGCCGCCGGCGTGGGCGAAGGCCAACGCCGATCCGATCTGGCCGATGATCCGGACCGCGGTGGGAACATCCAACGCCCCCCGCCGCCGCATCAGGTCGCGCAGCGTCTCGCCCTCGACATACTCCATGATGATGGCCAGGCGTCCGTCGTGTTCCACGACGTCATGCACGGTGACGATGTGGCGGTGCTGGAGCCTCGCCGCAGCCTGGGCCTCGCGCAGGAAACGCTGTGTCGCCTCGTCGCCTTTGCCGTCGCCGAGCACGTCCTTGCGCAGCACCTTGACGCAAACCGCCCGTTCCAGCCGCCGGTCCCACGCGTAGAAGACCTCGCCGAAGCTGCCGCTGCCCAGCCGGCGGCGGACTTCATAGCGCGGCGGAATGCCGTCGGGCTGGCGGACCAGCCCGGGATCTCCCGGAGCGGGCGCCGGAGATACTGGGTGGGTGTCGATGAGCGGATCGGTTTGGTTCCCGTTCATGGTCCCGCGTCCTTACCAGGACGCGGGCGTATTTTAACACAGGGACCGGGCGAAGTGGCGGGGATCCCGTTATCCGGTGTCTGCCGGCCGGGGCGGACCCCGGCTTGCCTGTCCGGGGTGGGTAAGGTACAATCGCGGGCAGACTGCGGCACAAACCGCCATCCGTTGCAGAAGCGACCTATGGGCAAACCGAATTCCTCCACCGTTCCGCCCGGCACGCCGAAGGCCGGCTGGAAACTGACAATAGAAGACCTGTTTAAGAACGATCTGGTCCGCACGTTTCGCCGGGACTTCAATGACCTGTACGCCTTCTACCTGGACCGGGAGCGACGGGAGAAACTGGCGGCGATGGGCTGGCTGCGGCGCGGCATCTGGCTGTCGGCCTGGCTCCTCAAGAGCATGTTCCTGAAGCTGACCCCGGCGCGGCAGCTCCTGTTCATCCTGTCCGTGTTTTTTTTCTTCGCCCCCCAGATCACCTGGGATCAGGGTAACCTCCACTTCAACGTGGAAGCTCGGCTGCTCGGCTTTTTCATCATCCTGCTCGTGCTGATGCTGGAACTCAAAGACAAGCTGCTGGCCAAGGATGAGTTGGCGGTGGGCCGCGCCGTTCAAATGGCGCTGCTGCCCGACCGCGCGCCGGAGATCCCGGGCTGGGACGTTTGGCTCTACACCCGCCCGGCGAACGACGTGGGCGGAGACCTCGTGGACTATCTCGACGTAGGCGGCGGGCGGACCGGACTGGCGCTCGGCGACGTGGCCGGCAAGGGGCTGGGCGCCGCGCTGCTCATGGCCAAGCTGCAGGCCACCCTGCGGGCCCTGGCGCCGGGCGCCCGCGACCTGGCCGGTCTGGGCGGCCAGGTGAACCGTATTTTTTGCCGTGACGGTCTGCCTAATCGCTTCGCCACGCTGTTGTACCTGGAGCTGGCCGGCGACGGCGGGTCGATTGGTCTGCTCAACGCCGGACACCTGCCGCCGCTTGCCGTCCGCGCGACCGGCGTGGACACACTGGCGCCCGTCGCGGCGCCCCTGGGCGTGCTCATCGACGAGACGTTCACCGAACAGTCCATCGATCTGGCCCCGGGCGAGTTGCTGCTGGCCTACTCCGACGGACTGACCGAGGCGCACGACATTCACAACGAGCTCTACGACGACGCCCGGCTGCTGGCGCTGGCCCCCGAACTCTACGGCTTGTCAGCCGAGGCGGCCGGCCGGCGCCTGCTGGC
>JAGOHA010000078.1:7967-11879 GCA_017996395.1 Acidobacteriota bacterium
CCTACTCCGACGGACTGACCGAGGCGCACGACATTCACAACGAGCTCTACGACGACGCCCGGCTGCTGGCGCTGGCCCCCGAACTCTACGGCTTGTCAGCCGAGGCGGCCGGCCGGCGCCTGCTGGCCGACGTCGACCGCTTCGCCGGCGAGGCCCGCGCCCGCGACGACCTGTCGCTGATCCTCATCCGTCGTATGTGAGCCGGACGACGACGCCGGCCAGTCTGCCGCCTGAGGACGATACCCAGTCAAAGTCAATCACCCTCGCCTGAAGGCGAGGGCTTGAGGGATCCTGATGACGGCTGCCACCGGCTGAAGCCGATGTCAGCCTTCCTCAACTCGAAAACTCTCGCCGCCATCTTTGGGCTCCCCCTCCTGCTGCAACCGGATGTACTCCTGAATCACCTCATCCGTCACCGTACCCGAGCTGGCGACAAAGTACCCCCGCCCCCAGATATGCCGCCCCCAAAACGCCTTTTGGATGTGCCGAAACTCCATCATCAGCTTGCGCGAACTCTTCCCTTTCACATACTGCATGATCTTGCTCGGCGACATGTGGGGCGGCGCCGACACAAACAGGTGGACATGGTCACGGGCTATGTGCCCTTGCAGGATCTCGATTTCATTCGTCTGGCATACCTCCCGCACCACTTCCCGCAATCGCAGAGCCACCGCTCCATGCAGAATCGCCTTCCGATACTTCGTGATCCAGACAAAGTGGTATTTCAGATCATAGCGCGTGTGCGCCGATGTCCGGTAGTTCTCCATGGCCGAAGTCTAACTCAAGTTTTCGCCTGAAGGCGAGGGATTTATCCCCATTGTCGGACATTAAAACGTCGCCCGCACACCCACCTGGAGGGAGATCCCCGGCGCCAGCGCGGCCTTTTCATCGGCCGAACCGGGGTAGCAGGCGTCAAACATATTGCGCACCAGCACGTCCAGCTCCAGGCGCTCCCCCAGCCGGCAGCCGGCTCCGGCGTCGCAGACGCCGTAGCCCGGCACCACGCCCTCCGTGGGGCCGGGCCGTTCGTCGCGGGCATAGGCCGCCGCACGCACCAGCCACCACCACGCTCGGCCCGGAGTCCGGCGCAGCGTCACGAACACGCCCGGCGGCGGCACATCGTCGGTGGGGTCCCCGGTGTCGCCGGTCTCCCCCCGCAGGTAATGCGCGCCCACCTCCAAGCGCAGTCCGTCGGTGACCGTCACCTGGGCTTCGACCTCCGCGCCCCGGATGGTCGCTTCACCCCGGTTGCGGAAGAAGTAGTCGTTGCCGCTCTTGTACCGCTCGATCAGGTCGCGGATCCGATACCAGTACCCGTACGCCGCCAGCCGCAGCGGACCGGACGTCCAGACCGCGCTCCCGTCGAACTGGAGGCTGGTCTCGGGCTGGAGGTCCGGGTTGCCGGTGACGAAGCCGCGTCCCGTCACCCCGCGGTAATACCGGTCGGAGAGCGTCGCGTCCCGGAACCCGCGGGCCGCCTGCAGGGTGACCGCCAGATCCGACCGGACATCCACGCCACCCGCCAGGAAGCCGGACACGGCCCCGTGGATGCTGTCACGGTCGCCGAAATACCCGCCGCGGTTCCGGCTGCTCACCCGGTCGGCCCGGATCCCGCCGCCCCAAGACCACCGGCCGGACCGTCCGTCGATGGCGGCGAACGCCGCCAGGTCGTCGCGCCGGGCATCCGCCACCGAGACCTCGGTGGTGATCGCCGACGGGACGCCGCCCGGGCCGTACATACTGGTGGTGTTGACCGCCCGCAGGCCGTACCGGCCGGCGGCGGCGGCGCCCAGAACCAGCCGGGCCCGGTCGCCCAAGGTTCGCTCCGCCTCGAGCCGGGTTTCGTAATCGCGGGCATCCGTGTCCGAGCGGCTCAGCTGCCCCGGCGCCGCGGCGTCGGGGTAGCGGTCGCGGTCCAGCACCAGACGGTACGCGTCCCACGCGAAGCTGGCTCCGATCCGGGACCAGGCGCCCGGGCCCGGCCGCTCGAACGCCGCGCTGAAGCGGTGCGAGTCCTCGACCGGGTAGACGGTGCCGATTGTCTGGGAATCCGTCGCCGGCTTGCCCACGTCCCGGGCCAGGTCGCTCCGCCAGCCCAGCCGGAGCACGCCTCCGCCCAGCAGGCTCTGGTAGCCGATGCGCGCGCCGCCCAGCGTGGCGCCCGAATCAATGACCGTCCCCGCCGGGCTGCGGTAGTCGGCATACCGGCGCCAGTGCGCCCCCGCCGTGACCGAGCCGCCCGCCAGCGGCGCGTTGCCTTCGGCGCTCCCGCCGCCGCCGGCGGCGCCGCCGGCGCCGAACACGTACAGCCGTCCGCCCGCGGGCTCGCCCGGCGACGCCAGACGGGACCGCGCCCGGATGATCCCGCCGAACGCGTCGGACCCGTACGCCACCGACCCGGGGCCCCGGATCACCTCGATTTCTCCCACCGTCTCGGGATCCAGGAAGGAGGCCGACGGGCCGGCGCGCCGCTCGGCGGTCACCCGGCCGTCGTCCATCAGGATCAGCGTCCGGCCCTTGGACAACCCGCGCAGGGCGGGCACCGCCGACTGCCCCTCCCCGGTGACTCCGGCGCCCGGGATGCTTTCCAGGACGTCCGGCACCCGCGCCGGCGCCCGCTGTTCCAGGTCGCCCCGCCCGATCACCGTCGCGGCGGCCGCCGGCGGCAGCTCCAGATCCGGCACGATGCCCGCGACCACGGTGACGGTGTCGCTGGCCGCCGATTCCAACCGGATCTCCAGCGGACCGTCCGCCGGCACGTCGCGCACGGTGACGGGGCGCAACGCCACGCCGTCGGGGCGCATCACCACGAGCTCGAAGGGAAGCGCCGGCGTCGGCTCCAGCCGGAACCGCCCGTCGGCGTCGGCCAGCGCCGTCCCGGTCTGGCCCACCACGACCACCCGGGCGCCGCCCAGGGGCTGCCCGTCCGGGCCCAGCAGCCGGCCCTCGAGCGCCAACGCCCACCCGCCCAGCACCAGCAACATCAGAACCAGTTGACGGTGTCTTGCCATGATAAACGGATTGTAGCCTCTGGCGCGCCGGATCGCAACCGCACCGCGCCGGATCTTGACAAACCCGTCCGGCGGGCCAATCATGGCGAAATGACGGGAAACGCACCGGCGAGGAGCTGATGACCGACCACCGCCGTCCCACGCTGGAGCTCATGGCCGGCGCGCTCATCCTGAGCTTCGCGCCCATCTGCGTGAAGCTGGTGCACACCGGCCCGACGGTGACCGCCTTCTACCGCATGCTGTTCGGCGGCCTCCTGCTCCTGGCCGGTACGGCGGTGGCGCGACAGCGCCTCTGGCACGGGCCCGCGCCGGCGCTGCTGGCGGTCGCCGCCGGCCTGGCGTTCGCGGTGGACCTGGCCGTGTGGCACCGCAGCATCCGCCTCGTGGGACCCGGCCTGGCCACGCTGCTGGGCAACTTCCAGGTGTTTCTCGTCGCCGCCTACGGCATGCTGGTTCTGAAGGAGCGCCTGGGACCGCGCCACCTCGCGGCCATCGCCATGGGTCTCGGGGGCATCGGTCTCATCGTGGGGCCGCGCTGGCAGGCCGTCGGCCCCGACTACCGCTGGGGCGTCATCCTGGGGCTGATCACCGCGGGTTGCTACGCCGCCTACCTGGTGATCCTGCGCGCGGCCCAGGCACATCCCCGGGCGCTGACGCCGCTGGCCAGCCTGAGCGTGGTGTCCCTGTCGTCGGCGGCGTTTCTCGGCGCCGGAGGCTGGCTGCAGCGCGAGCACTTCACGATCCCCGACGGGACCACGTGGTCCGGCCTGCTGATCTACGCGCTGCTGGGCCAGGTGCTGGCCTGGGTGGTCATCGCCCGCGCGCTGCCCAAGGTGACCGCAACGCTCGCCGGGCTGATCCTGCTGCTGCAGCCCCTCCTGTCGTTCCTGTGGGATGTCCT
>JAGOHA010000078.1:11979-16331 GCA_017996395.1 Acidobacteriota bacterium
TCTACGCGCTGCTGGGCCAGGTGCTGGCCTGGGTGGTCATCGCCCGCGCGCTGCCCAAGGTGACCGCAACGCTCGCCGGGCTGATCCTGCTGCTGCAGCCCCTCCTGTCGTTCCTGTGGGATGTCCTGTTCTTCAGCCGGCCCACCGGTCCGCTGGAGTGGCTGGGCCTGGGCGTGGCGCTCGCCGGGATCTATCTCGGCGCGGCGCCGCAGCGCCCGCCCGGCGACGACCGGTCGCCGGCACCGCCCGCGGCGGACGCCGGCCGGACCGCCTGACGGTCCGGCATCAGCCAACAGCCGCGTGCCTCGACCGCGGGATTTACCCGCAGCGACGGTTCTGGTACCATGATCCCGTTCCATCCCCCCTGGAGGCGACCATGCGTCTCGTCTCTTATGCCGCTTCCCCTGGCCCGGCCGTCGGTGTGGTCCGCGGCGACGCCGTGACGCCAGTACCCGGTACGGACATGCTCGCCCTGATCGCGGCGGGTCCGGCCGGCCTGACCCGCGCCCGTCAAGCCGACGGCCCGCCGCTGCCGCTGGCCGGACTGACGCTGCTGGCGCCCATTCCGGCGCCACGGCGCAACATTTTCTGCGTGGGCCTCAACTACCTCGAGCACGCCCGCGAAGGGGCGCGGGCCCGGGGACGCGAGCTGCGGCTGCCGGAGCGCCCCCAGTTCTTCACCAAGGCGACTACGGCGGTCAACGGGCCGCACGGCGACATCCCCCTCGATCCGCGGGTCACCGCGCAGTTGGACTGGGAAGTGGAGCTGGCGGTGGTGATCGGCCGAGCGGGCAAGAATATCCCGAAGGCCGATGCATTGGACCACGTCTTCGGCTACACCGTGCTCAACGACGTCTCCGCGCGGGACGTCCAGTCGAACCACGGCGGTCAGTTCTTCAAGGGCAAGAGCCTGGACGGCGCCTGCCCCATGGGACCCTGGATCGTCACCGCCGACGAGCTGACCGATCCGCATCGCCTGCGCCTCACCAGCCGGGTCAACGGCGCCGTCAAGCAGGATGCCTCCACCGCCGAGTTCATCTTCGACATCCCCACCCTGATCGAGTGGCTGTCGCTGGGCCTGACGCTGCTGCCGGGCGACGTGCTCGCCACCGGCACGCCCAGCGGCGTGGGCTTCGCCCGCACCCCGCCCGAGTTCCTCCAGCCGGGCGACGTGGTGGAATGCGCCATTGAGGGGATCGGCGGCATCCGCAACCGGATCGTGTCCGCCTGACTTCGGACCGGATCGCCCGCGGGCGCCCGGCCAACCGGGGCCGCGGGAAGCTGGCGTGTCACGCCGCCTTACGCCGGAAGATTCTTTCGGAGGGGTGCCATGTTCGAAACCGCTGAAGTGATTCAGAAGATCGGCAAGGCCGCTTACGAGGAGCAGGTGCCGGCGCTCCGGGCGGCGCTGCTCGCGGCGCAGCGGGAGCTGGCCGCATCGAACCTGGGCGTGGTCGTGCTGGTGGGCGGCGTCGAGGGCGCCGGCAAGACCAGCACCGTCAACCTGCTGCACGAGTGGCTGGACGCGCGCGGCATCGAGACCCACGCCATGAGCGAGCCCTCCGACGAGGAGCGGATGCGGCCGCCCATGTGGCGGTTCTGGCGCGTGCTGCCGCCTCGCGGCCGGATGGCCATCTTCCTCGGGTCCTGGTACACCCAGCCGGTGATCGAGCGCGTCTTCGGCCGGATGGGCGGCGCCCGCTTCCAGGAGCGGCTGGACCGCATGGTCGCCTTCGAGGAACTGCTGGGGCGGGAGGGCTACCTGGTGGTCAAGTTCTGGCTGCACCTGTCGCGCAAGGCGCAGAAGCGGCGCCTCGAAGCGCTGGAGCGCGATCCGCTCCAGAAGTGGCGGGTCCGGCCCATCGACTGGAAGTATTTCAAGCGTTACGACCGCTTCCGCGAGGTATCCGAGAGCGCCATCCGGCGGACGAGCACCGGCGCCGCGCCGTGGCACATCATCGCCGCCGCCGACGAGAACTTCCGCAACCTGTCCGTGGCCAGGGTTCTGCTGCAGGCCTTGACCGACGGGCTGGCCGCCGCCGGCCACGCCGCCGCCCCGAAGCCGCAGCCCGATCGGCCGAAGCCCCCGGCGGCCAGCATCATCCGGGCGCTGGATCTGTCCCGCCGCGCCGACGGCAAGGGGCACGACGAACGGCTGCTGCGCTGCCAGGGCCAGTTCAACCGGCTCACCCGCCGGCTCCACGAGGAAGGGCGCCAGCTCATCCTGGTGTTCGAAGGCCCGGATGCCGCCGGCAAGGGCGGCACCATCCGGCGCCTCACCCAGGCTATGGACGCCCGCAACTACCAGGTGATCAGCATCGCCGCGCCCACCGACGAGGAGCGCGCCCGTCCCTACCTGTGGCGCTTCTGGCGCCACCTGCCGCGACAGGGGCGGGTGACGATCTACGACCGCTCCTGGTACGGCCGGGTGCTGGTGGAGCGCCTCGAGGGTTTCTGCTCCCGCGCCGACTGGCAGCGGGCCTACGCCGAAATCAACGCCTTCGAAGAGGAGCTCACCGACTTCGGCATCATCGTCGTCAAATTCTGGCTGGCCATCAGCCCCGAAGAGCAGCTGCGGCGCTTCGAGGACCGCCAGGTCACCCCCTACAAGCAGTACAAGATCACCGAGGAGGACTGGCGCAACCGGGCCAAGTGGAACGCCTACGAGGCGGCCGCGGTTGACATGATCGAGCGGACCAGCACCACCCGCGCACCGTGGGTGTTGGTCGAAGCCGAAGACAAGCGCTGGGCCCGGCTCAAGGTTCTCAAAGCCGCGATCCGGCATATCCGGCGCGAACTGGACCGCTGAGCCGGCCGAACCGGCCCGGTCGATGTTTTGTTGCCGACACGCATCGGGAGGACATCATGCGCATGTGGATTCGATGGACCGTTGTCCTGACCGTCCTGGCCGCCGCCGGCTGGCTGCCGGCCGAGCGACGGAGCCTACAGCCCGAAGACCTGTACCGCGTTCTCGAGGTGGCCGATCCGCAGGTGTCGCCCGACGGCCGCCACGTGGCCGTCACCGTCACCGGCGTGACGCTGGCCGAGAACACCGCCGACAGTGACATCTGGCTCGTGCCCCTCGACGGCGGCGAGCCGCGCCGGCTGACCGCCGGGCCGAAGGCGGATCACTCCCCCCGCTGGTCCCCCGACGGCCGGGTCATCGCCTTCGTCTCGAACCGGGACGGCGTCGCGGACCTCTGGCTCATCGCCGCCGACGGCGGCGAGGCCCGCCGGTTGACCCATTCCAAGGCCGACATCCGGTCGCCGCTCTGGCTTCCCGACGGCCGCGGGCTGGTGTGCACGGTGCGCAAAGTGCCGGAGGGGCAGGCGGGGACGGAGAATCCCTACGCGGCGGAACTGCCCATGTGCACCGCCCGGACCATCGACCGGCTGCTGTACCGGCAGTGGGACAACTGGCTCGGCGACGCCCGCAACCATGTCTTCCATGTGGAGCTGGCCGGCGGCACGATGCGCGATCTGACCCCCGGCGACTTCGACACGCCGCCTGTCTCCCTGGCCAGCCGGCACGACTTCGACCTCTCCCCCGAGGGCGCCGAGCTGTGCTATGTCCGCGTCACCGCGCCGGAGCCGGCGCTGAGCACGAACCTCGACCTGTACCGCGTCCCCCTGGCCGGCGGCGATCCCGAACGCCTCACGCCGAACCCGGCCCTGGACAAGCAGCCGCGCTACTCGCCGGACGGGCGTTACCTGGCGTACGTCGCCATGGCCCAGCCCGGATACGAGTCGGACACCGAGCGCCTCGTCATCATGGACCGCCGGACCGGCGAACGCCGCGACCTCACCGCCGCCCTGAACCGCTCCGTCGTCGAATTCGCCTGGCACCCCGACAGCAGCCGCCTCTTCTTCACCACCCGGGACGAGGGCCGCACCGGCATCTGCACCGTCGACCTCGCCGCCGGCCGCGTGGAGCGGCTGGCCCACGCGGGCACCGTCACCGGGCTGCGGGTGACCCCCGACGGCCGCCGGCTGGTGTTCGTCCGCTCCCACGCGCACCAGCCGGGCGAGTTGTACGCGATGCCCGCCGCCGGCGGCGAGGCCCGACCGCTGACCGCCTTCAACCGCGAGCTGCTCCAGGAGGTGGAACTTCCCGCGCTGGAGGATTTCTGGTTCACCGGCGCCGACGGGGCGCGGGTGCACGGCTTCCTGCTCCGGCCGCCCCGGTTCGATTCCGACCGGAAATACCCGGTGGTGATGGCCATCCACGGCGGCCCCCAGGGCATGTGGGCCGACGAATTCCTCACCGACTGGTTCACCCACTCGCTCATCACCGCGCCCGGCTACGTCGGGGTGTTCATCAACCCCCGCGGCAGCGAGGGGTACGGCGCCCG
>JAGOHA010000079.1 GCA_017996395.1 Acidobacteriota bacterium
CTTGCCGCGGAACTGCCGGCCCACGCTGTTGTAGAAGGTCCCGAAGGCGGGGCTGTCCACGTTGTTCTGGACGTCGCGGGGATTCCAGTGATTCGTCAGATTGTAGATCTTGACGCCGATCTGGGTGTGGTACACGCGTCCCCGGAGCTTGAAGTCCACTTTCTTCATCAGCGTGAAATCCAGCGAGGCGAACCACGGGAAGCGGCCGCCGCGGTTACGGGCGCCGACGAAGCGCTGCTGCTCGTCCACGAGGGAGTAAGGAAAGCCGTCGCGGATCTCCAGCAGCGGCGCCAGGATGATGCCGTACGGCAGGGTGGTCACGCCGGTGAGGAGGAACCGGTCCGGCACGTCGAACGGCTGCGGTCCCACTTCGTCCAGCCGGATGACGGGATAGTGGTAGTTGCCGAAGTACAGCTCGAAGGCGTTGAGGTTGCCCACCGCCGACGAGCGCACGTAGGAGAAGGTCAACTCGTCCGCCTGGCGAAACCGGTACCGCAGGCTGAAGAGCCACTCCTTGTAGCTGGAGCTCCCCCGGTTGCTCAGCACCAGGTCGGGTATCTCGCCGACCACCGGATCCACCACCAGGTCGTCCCGCTGCTCGCGGTTCTGGTAACCGGCCCGTGCCCACAGGCCGCGGGTGATCTCCCGGTCAAGCTCCAGGTTCCAGGTGAGGGAGCAGGCGTTGTCCAGCCGTTCGTCCGCCAGGATGTTCTCCAGCGTGAGCGGCCCGGCCACGACGGTCTGGCCGTCCGCGGCATAATTGGTCACCCGGAACTGCTGGTACTGGGTGAAGGCGCCGGCGTTGAGCGGAATTTTGTCGTAGAACAGGCCCAGGCCGCCCCGGACCACCGTGCGCGGGTCCCGCGGGAAGGGCAGCCAGGCGAACCCGGCCCGGGGCGCCACGTGGAAGCGCTCGCCCAACGAGTCCCAATCGAGCCGCACTCCGGCGTCCAGCGTGAGCGGCGTGCCGATCTGCCACCGGTCCTGGGCGAAGACGGTGCACTCGGTCACTCCCCGCGACAACTCCCCTGCCCCAAGGAACTCGAATCGCTGGAACAGCGTCCCGTCGGCGCGGCGGATGTCCACCGCCCGGCTCCGGTCGGTGCCGTCGAAGTCCGAGTGCGAGACCACGTAGCCGAACTTCGGGTGGTGCAGCCCGTGCCAGCGGGACTGGTTCAGCGTCAGGGTCTGGGCCCATTCGTAGCGGCGGCTGAAACGATCCTGGGTGTTGTAGAACGCCCCGCGCCACGTCTCCGGAGTGATGGTCATGGTGTCCAGCGACTGGCCCCAGATGTGGGCGTCCAGCTTCTTGACCGAAAAGGAGGATTCCACCAACGCGTTCAGGTTCAGGATCATCCGGTCGGAGAACGCGAAGAAGTATCCCCGCTGGCGGTAGTTGGGGGTCACCGCGGGCGGATGGAAGGTGTCCAGATTGACGTACTTCAGGTTCTGGGGGTAGATGGACAGCACCGCCGTGACGTCGTGGGTGTCGCCGGGATCCCAGTCGATGCGGGTGAAGGAATCGAAGGTCTCCAACTGGGTCACGTTGTCCGGTTCAGGCAGCGACGGCACGTCGGTCAGGATGAAGCGGTATTCGAGATGCTGGGTGAACCAGACGCGGTTGCGCACCAGCGGCCCGGCCAGCGCCAGCCGCGGCGTGAACGACTCGAAGCCGCGGGTGCTGCCGTCCACCCAGCGCAGGCGCGGCATGAAGTTGGTCAGGAGGAACTTGAACGTGTCCGTGCCCCGCCGGGTCTCGATGGTGGTGACGGCGCCGGTGAACTTGCCGTATTCGGCCGCATACGGGTTGGCGTGCACCTTCACGCTCTCGATGGCCTCGATGGGCAGCTCCATGGCGTATTGGCCGGTCACCGGATCGGTAACGTTGACCGAGTTCACCAGCAGGCCGCTCTGGCTCGCCCGCGCCCCCTTCAGGTTGAGCAGACCGTCGGGCCCGCGGACCACCCCGGGCAGCAGCGGCAGCGCGTCCTGGAACTTCTCGTTCACCAGGGGCGCCGTGCGGAGCAGCTCTTCGCGCAGTTCCGCCGGCAGCGTCGGCTGCCGGGCCTGCTCCTGCTCGCTCTCGGCCACCACATCCACGGAGGCGGCGAGCTGCTCCAGCGGCAGCATCAGTTCCACCTCCAGCGGCTGGTCCCGGAGCACGGTGACTTTGCGGCGGATGGTCACGAACCCGTCCATCGCCGCCACGACGACGTATTCGCCCGCCGCGACGCCGGCAAACTCCACGCCGCCGTCGTCGCCGGTGTAACTCTGCCGCGCCTGCTCCCGGGCCGCCGGCTGCAGGGTCACGGTGGCTCCGGGCAGCGGCTGCACCCCCCCCGAGGGGAGCGCGAATCGGACCGTGATCCGCACCGGTCCCGCGGTGCCGGCCCAGACGGGGCCGGCCGCCGTCAGAATCACGACCGCCAATCCCAATCGGAGGGCTATACCATAAGCGCGTCGCATCGAATCGATATCCTCAGCAGGTGGCATCCATCCGGCCTCCAGGCCGGGTGGACCGCCCGTCGATGGACCAGCCGACACGATCCGGAACAGACATCGCCTGAAACATTCAGTTTTTCCCTTCTTCCGGATCCCGGCCGGCCTCGGTGCGGGGAGGCGCCAGCGGATCGCCGTGGCGGATCACTTTCTCCACGGCATAGATGGTGCGCTGGCTGGACTCGAAGTAGACGCGGGTGAGCATCTCGCCCAGCAGCCCGAAGCAGACGAGCTGCACGCCGGCCAGCACCAACAGCACGGCGAACATCAGCAGCGGCGCGTGCTGCGTGAACACGTCGCCGCCCAGCAGCAGCTTCTTGGCCACCAGGAACAGCCCGGTGCCGATCCCGCCGAACAGGCACAGCAGGCCCGGCCGGCCGAAGAAGTGCAGCGGCCGGGTGATGTACTTGAGCAGGAAACGGATGGTGATCAGGTCGAACATCACCCGGAACGTGCGCATGATGGTGTAGTGCGAGCGGCCGTGCTGTCGCTTCCGGCTGTTGATGGGCACTTCGAGCACCCGGGCGCCGTACGCCAGCGCCAGCGCCGGAATGAACCGGTGCAGATCGCCGTAGAGCCGGACCTGGGAGAGGATGTCCCGGCGATACGCCTTGAACGTGGTCCCGAAGTCGTGAATGTCGAGGCCGGAGAACCGGGCCATGATCCAGTTGGCGATTCGCGACGGCAGCTTGCGGGACAGGAACGGGTCGATCCGCTCCTTGCGCCAGCCGCTGGCGATGTCGCACGCGTCCTCCCGGACCGGCTGCAGCAGGGCCGGGATATCGGCCGGGTCGTGCTGCAGGTCGCCGTCCATGCTGATGACGATCTCCCCGCGGGCATGGTCGAAGCCCGCCGCCAGGGCGCCGGTCTGGCCGTGGTTGCGCCGCAGTTTCACGCAGACGACGCGGGGGTCGCGGCGGACCAGGGCAAGGATGGCGCCCACGGAGCCGTCGGTGCTCTTGTCGTCCACGAAGATCAGCTCGTACGCGGCGGTGATCCCGGCCATGACCCGGGTGATCTCCTCGTAGAGCAGCGGGATGTTCGCCTCCTCGTTGTGGAAGGGAACGACGATGGAAACCGCGGGCGCTGACGATTGACTCATCACACTCATCCTTTTCCGGCCGCCCCGACAGGCGCGGCCGGATGATGTCGCGGCGGCTAATCCGCCGTGAGGAAATACATGTCTTGCGGCGCCTGGGCACGGGGCGGGGCCGTGTCGCGAGCCGCCACGATCTCACCGAACTCCGATCCGTCGAGCCGGAACACCCGCACCATCGGCCGCCCGGCGACCGGGGCGCTCAACAGGTCCCGCCCATGGTTCCACAGCCGGGAGTGGAACGCCACGTTTTCGTAATAGATCCGGCCCGGCTGCAGAAAGACGAAGACGGGCGCCGTCACCGGCAGGGAGAACCGGGCGTCGGACAGATTCGCCACCCGCACATCCCGTCGGCCGCTTCGCTCGAGATAATAGCTGAAGACGGCCGGAGTTTCACCGGCCAGGACACTGCCTGGAGGCGCCTGCCGGAGGGTGTCGGCGATCGCCTCGCGCAGCCGGAGGTCGTAGCACTCGTCATGGGGAAAGTAATAGGCGGCGCGCTCCGCCCCGCCGCCGATCCCGTTGACGTAGAGGGCATAGAACGGATGCGCCGCGACCAGCGCCGCCAGCGAGACCAGCACCACTAGGGTGGTCAGCGCGGTCTCGGGGATCCACCGATAGACCGGGGAACCGGACCGGGACAGACGCGCGGCGATCCACTCGGCTCCGGCGAACGTTCCAAAGGCCGCGGCGAGATATACCAGCGGCATGAGGCTGAGGATATAGCGCAGGAATTTCACGCCGACGACCGAATACGGCACCAGCCAGAACACCAGCCAGAGCAGGACAAACATGGGGCCGGCCTCCCGCCATCGCCGCACGCACAGCGCCGTGCCGGCGACGAACGCCAGCAACACCAGCGGCGGCAATTTGACGATCAGCGCCAGCAGATAGAAGTACCACGGCGTGCCGCCGAACGGCGTCAGGGTGATGCTGTTGGGAAACAGGTGGCCGAACATGACGTAGCCGTGATGCGTGACCGTGGCCTGGCCCGTGTAGGAGAAAATGTGCGCCATCACCGCGGGATGCAGGATCATGGGATTGGCCAGCAGAAAGACGGCGCCCATCACCGCGACGTAGAGCAACAGCTCCCGCTTCCCGTAGCGGTCCGGCGGATACAGGCCGGGGTTGAATTTGCGATGCAGAAAAAAGAACAGCAGCGTCACGCCCCAGAAGTGCGGGAAGTACTTGGACGCCAGCAGGAGTCCGAAACAGGCGGCTGACAGAAGGTAGAACGCGCGCTTCCGCCGGGCGGCCGCGTCCGGCGTCGTCTTCATCCGCCAGTGGAAGTAGATGCCCCACAGCAGGAAGAACACCATGAGCGTGTCCTCTTTGGCCACCTGGTTGATGAACACCGCGTGGATTCCCGTGGCCCACAGGAAGGCCGCCAGCAGCCCCACCCGGCGGGAGAAAAACGCGGCGCCCACCAGGAAGAGCGGGATGACCGTCAGGGTGCCCGCCAGGACGTTGGGGAGGCGGACGGCCACCTCCTCGGTGACGAGGCCGCCGCCGTTCGCCCCGGCGCCCCAGCGGTTCCAGAGGTCGGCCGCGGCGACCGACACCAGGATGAGGCCTTTCATGAGCATGGGATGCTCGGCGTTGCCGGTGAATTCCCCCCGCTGGTACTGCCGCACGGTCCGGAGCTTGTTCACCTCGTCTTCAGCCAGCCCGCGCTCCGTCAGGCCCGAGAATCGGACCACGGCGCCCAGCAGGACGGCCGCCAACAGCAGGCAGACCGTTTCCCTGCGGTAGCCGCCTTTCGAGGTATCGGGACTTGACGTTGACATCATCGCTGTCGTTCCACCGGCTGATTTCGCCGGGTTTACGGTCCTTCCAGCTCCGGCAGGATGCGTTTCTCCCAGTAGGGCATCAGCAGGTCGGCGATCTGCCGGAGGTGCGCGCAGAGCCGGCGTTTGTCCTCGGGCGAGACGGTCGCGAACACGTCCTGGAGGAACCGGGCGCTCTTGGGGAGAAAATCCTCCATGAGGGCGATCCCCCGGGGCGTGATCTCCGCCAGACGCTTCCGCCGGTCCTGGGGGTCCTCCCGCCGCTCGACGAGTCCTTTTCGGAGCAGCCCTTGCACCAGGCCGGTGACGTTGGCCGGACTGACCAGCAGCAACTCGCCGATTTCACCCAGGGCGCACTCCTGGCCCCGTTTCATGTAGAGGAGGGTCAGCACGTCCATGGACTGGGGCGTGATCTTGTATTTGGCGAACGCCCGTTCCATGACGGACGTCAGGATGTGGTAAGCGTTGGACAGCTCCACGATGAGCCGGATGGCCGTGTGGTCATAGTCCGGGAACTGCTCGTCGAGCTTGTCGATGATGGCTTGCAGATGCTGATCGCGCATGTCGTTATCCTGATAATATCCCGCCGCCGCGCGCCGGTCAGGGAGCCGCCGGGCCCGGCTCGATGCCGCCGCCCAGCACCTTGTACATCTCCACCCGGTTGGCCCGGCGGGCCAGGCGGACGACGACCAATCCCTGCTGGGCGTTGTAGAGCGCCCGCTGCGCCACGAGGACGTTCAGGTAGCCGTCGATGCCCGCCTGGTACCGGGCTTCCGCCAGCCGGTTAGTTTGCGCCAAGGCATTCACCAGCGCCTCCTGCGCGTTCTGCTGCTCCACGAGGGTGACGCTCAGGCTGAGCGCGTCGCTGACCTCGCGGAAGGCCGACTGGATGGCCGATTCATAGGCGGCGACGGCGATGTCCCGGTCCGCCTGCGACACCTGGTAGCTGGCCTGGCGGGTGCCCCAGTCGAAGATGGGCAGCACCGCCTGGGGCACGAAATTCCACGAGCGGGAACCGAACTTGAACAGGTCGGCCAGGTCGCTGCTGGTCAGCCCGACGCCGGCGGTCAGGGTGATCCGCGGGAAGAACGCCGCGCGCGCCGCCTCGATGTTGGCGTAGGCGCCCCGCAACTGGTGCTCGGCCGCGCGGATGTCGGGCCGGCGGAGCAGCACGTCGGAGGGCAGTCCGGCGGCCACATCCCGGAAGTCGGCCACCGCGTCGAGCTCGGTGGGGAGCTCGTCGGGCGGCACCGGCGCGCCCACCACCAGGTCGAGGGCGTTCCGGTCCAGGGCGATGAGGCCGTTGTAGCGGGCGATGTCCACGCGGGCGGCTTCCACCAGGGACTGCGCCTCGTGCACGTCCAGGTCGGAGGCGATGCCGAAATCCCGGCTGCTGCGGATCAGCTCGTACGACTTCTGCTGGGCGTCGAGGGTGGCCCGGGCCAGCCGCAGGTTCTCCTGGTCCGCCGCCAGCGTCAGATAGCTGGCGGCCACGGCGGCCACCAGCGAGATCTGGACGGCCGAGCGGGCCTGCTCCGTGGCCAGGTATTGCTCCAGCGCCTGCTCCTTCAGACTGCGGATGCGCCCGAAGAAATCGATCTCCCACGCGGTGGCGCCGAGGCTCAGGGTGTACTGGACGACCGTTTTCGACTCATCGGCGTCCGACAGGTTTTTCGGCACGCGGTAGGCGTCGATGGCGGCGGCCGCACTCACCGTGGGGTACTGCGCGGCGCGCTGGATGCGGTACAGGGCCTGGACCTTGTCGACGTTCAGCGCCGCGATGCGCAGGTCCCGGTTGTGCTCCAGCGCCCGCCCGATCACGGATTGAAGCTTCGGGTCGGTGAAGAACTCCCGCCAGCCGAGGTCGGCGGCCGCGGGCACGCCGGACCCGGTCGCCGCCGCGCCGGCGGCCGGCTCCGGCCAGGCGGCCGGCACCGGCGGAGCCGGCTGTTCGTACGCCTGCCGCTTCGGGCAGCCGCAGAGGAGCAGGGCCAGTCCCAGTGTGAGAATGAGGATACGGTTCATGGTGCTATTCCTCCTGCGGCTGGAGCTCATCCGGCGCGTGGGACGCGACCCGGCGGCTCGTTTTCCGGCCGAAGACCTGGACCACCAGCACGTAGAACAGGGGGATGAAGAAGATGGCCAGGAAGGTGGCGGTGATCATGCCGCCCAGCACGCTGGTGCCGATGGCCTGCTGGGCGCCGGCGCCCGCGCCGGCGGCCATGGCCAGGGGCAGGACCCCGAAGCCGAACGCCAGCGACGTCATCACGATGGGCCGGAGCCGGAGCCTGGCGCCCTCGAGGGTGGCCTCGATGAGACCGGTCCCCTGCGCCACCCGCAGTTTGGCGAACTGGACGATCAGGATGGCGTTCTTGGTGGTGAGGCCCAGCACGGTGAGCAGGCCGATCTGGAAGTAGACGTCGTTGGGCAGGCCGCGCCAGGTGGACGCCAGCACGCCGCCGATGACCCCCAGCGGCAGGGCGAACAGGATGGAGATGGGGATCGTCCAGCTCTCGTACAGGGCCGCCAGGACCAGGAAGATGGCCAGGATGGAGAACGTGTACAGCAGCCCGGTCTGGGCCTGGCCCATGCGCTCCTGATACGACAGGCCGGTCCAGTCGTGGCCGAACCCCTGGGGCAGCTTCGCGACGATCTCCTCCATGGCCTGCATGGCCTCGCCGGAGCTCCGGCCGGGCGCCGCCTCGCCGAGGAAGTTCAGCGCCGGAAAACCGTTGTACCGCTCCAACCGCGGTGAGTCGTAGATCCACCGCCCCGAGGCCAGCGCTGCGACGGGCACCATCTCGCCCAGGTTATTGCGGACGTAGAGGCGCTCCAGCCCGTTCGGCAGCATGCGGAAGGCGGAGTCCGCCTGGGCGTACACCCGCTTGACGCGGCCGCCCTGGATGAAGTCGTTGACGTACGCGCTGCCGAAGGCCGTGGCGATGGTGGCCTGGATGGCGGTCACGCTCACCCCGAGGGTGCCGGCCTTCTCCCAGTCCGTGTCCACCTTGTACTGAGGCACGTCGGGCAGGCCGTTGGGCCGGACCGCCGCCAGCCGCGGATCCTGCATGGCCTGCATCATGAGCAGGCCGCGGGCCTCCATCAGCCGGGCGTGGCCGAGCCCGCCGCGGTCCTGCAGCATGAAGTCGAACCCCTTGGCCTGTCCGAGCTCCACCACCGCCGGCGGCGGGAACGCGAACGCCAGGGCGTTCCGGTAGCCGGCGAACACGCCCATGGCGCGGCCGGCCACCGCCTTCACCTTCAGGTCCGGCCGGTCGCGCAGCTCCCAGTCCCGCAGCTTGATGAACGACATGCCCTGGTTCTGGCCGCGGCCGGCCATGCTGAAGCCGGTGATGGTCATGCAGGATTCCACGGCCTCCTTCTGTTCCACCAGGAAGTGGTTCCGGAGCTGCGTCATCACCGCTTCGGTCTGCTCCAGGGTGGACCCGGGGGGGAGCTGGACCATGGCCATCATCATCCCCTGGTCCTCGTCGGGCAGGTACGACGTGGGCATCCGCATGAAGTAGTAGCCCATGACCGCGACGATGAGCACGAACAGGATGAGGTACGGCGCCTTGACCCGCAGGATGTGCCCCACCAGCGCCTGGTACTGCTCCCGCAGGAAGTTGAAGCCGCGGTCGAACCAGAGGAAGAACGGCCGGAACAGGCGGAAGCCGGTTTCGGCCGCCTCGTGCCCCTTGGCCACGGGCTTGAGGAGCGAGGCGCAGAGCACGGGCGTCAGAATCAACGCCACGACCACCGACAGCATCATCGAGGAGATGATGGTGATGGAGAACTGGCGGTAGATGACCCCGGTGGAGCCGGGGAAGAACATCATGGGACCGAAGACGGCCGAGAGCACCAGGCCGATGCCCACCAGCGCGCTGGTGATCTCGCCCATGGACTTGCGGGTGGCTTCGCGCGGCGACAACCCCTCCTCGCTCATGACGCGCTCCACGTTCTCCACGACGACGATGGCGTCGTCCACCAGCAGCCCGATGGCCAGCACCATGGCGAACATGGTGAGCATGTTGATGGAGAACCCGAACAGCGCCAGCACGCCGAAGGTGCCCAGCAGCACCACCGGCACGGCGATGGTGGGGATCAGGGTGGCCCGCAGGTTGCCCAGGAACAGGTACATGATGAGGAACACCAGGATGATCGCCTCGATGAGCGTCTTGACCACTTCCCAGATGGCGACCTTCACAAAGGGCGTCGTGTCGTAGGGGTAGACCGTCTTCATGCCGGCCGGGAAGTACTGCGACAGCTCTTCCATCTTGGCCTTGACCGCGTCGGCGGTGTCCAGAGCGTTGGCGCCCGGCTCCTGGCGGACCGCCAGGCCGGCCACCGGCATGCCGTTGTGCTTGGAGATGACGTCATAGAACTCGGTCCCCAGCTCGGTGCGCGCCACGTCCCGAACCCGCACCACCGATCCGTCGGGGTTGATGCGCAGCGGGATGGCGGCGAACTCCTCGGGGGTCTTGAGCAGCGACTGCACGATGATGGACGCGTTGAGGCGCTGGCCGGGAACCGCCGGCATCCCGCCGAACTGGCCGGCGGAAACCTCCACGTTGTACGCCCGGACCGCGAGCACCACGTCGCTCGTGGTCATGTTGTACTTGGTGAGCCGGTCGGGGTCCAGCCAGATCCGCATGGCGTACTGGGATCCGAACGCTTCCACCTCGCCCACGCCCGGCACGCGGGCCAGCGATGGCTGGATCTGGGACGCGCAGTAGTCGTTCAGGTCGTGCTGGTCCAGGTCGGCGCTCTCGCTCCGGAGGCCGACGATCATCAGGTAGTTCCGGGTGGACTTGCTGACCGTGACGCCCCGGCGCTGCACGTCCTCCGGCAGCATGGCCAGCGCGAGCTGGAGCTTGTTCTGCACCTTCGCCCAGGCCAGGTCCGGATCGGTGCCCGGCGCGAAGGTCAGCGTCAGAGTGCCGGTGCCCGACGAGTCGCTGGTGGCGGACATGTACAGCATCCGGTCGAGGCCCGTCATCTTCTGCTCGATGATCTGGACCACGCTGTCCTCGACGGTCTTGGCCGACGCGCCGGGGAAGACCGCGGAGATGGAAATGGACGGCGGGGCAATGGGCGGATACTGGGAGATGGGCAGGTTGTAGATCGCCAGGGCGCCGCCCAGCATCATGCCGATGGCGATGACCCAGGCGAAGACCGGGCGGTCGAGGAAGAATCTGGACAGCATGGACGCCCCCTACTGCTTCGGCGCGGCGGCCGGCGGGTTGGCGGCGTCACCCGGCGGGCCTGCCGGCGGCGCACCGAAGGGCAGCGCCTTGACCGCCATGCCGGGCCGCACCTTCTGCAGCCCTTCGACGATCACGCGATCGCCCGCCGTCAGCCCCGCGGTGACCAGCCACTTGTCGCCGAGCGCGCGGTCCAGCGTCAGGGCCCGCTGCTCCACCTTGTTCTCGGCGTTCACGATCCAGGCGACGGGCTTGCCCTTCGGATCGCGGGTGACCCCCTGCTGGGTCACGCAAAGCGCCTGTTCGCTCACCCCTTCCTCGACGACCGCCCGGACGAACATGCCGGGCAGCAGGATCTGCTTGGAATTGGGGAAGACCATCCGCAGCGTCACCGAGCCCGTGGTCGGATCCACGGTCACGTCGCGGAACTGCAGGGTGCCAGCCTGCGCGTAGGTGGCGCCGTCCTCCAGGATGAGTTTCACCATGTTCCGGGAGACGCCGTTGGAAAGGCGGCCCTCTTCGAGGTTGCGCCGCAGCCGCAGGAGATCCGCGCTGGCCTGGGTGACGTCCACGTAGATGGGATCCAGTTGCTGGATGACCGCCAGGGGAACCGGCTGGTACGCCGTCACCATGGCGCCCACGGTGATGTTGGATTTGCCGATGCGCCCCGAGATGGGCGCCTTGATGGGCGTGTAGGCGAGGTTGATCCGGGCGCTCTCGACGGCCGTCCGGCTGATCTCCAGGGCCGCCCGCCGCGCCGCCAGATTGGCTTCGGCCTGGCGGAGCGCGGCGCTGGCGTCGTCGTAGTCCTGCTGCCCCACGGCATGGATCGCCACGAGCCCCTTGAGGCGTTCGGCCCGGGAGCGGAGGGCCGGCAGGTTCGCCTCGGCCACGGCCAGCTCCGCCTCCGCCGCGCCGAGGGCGGCCTTGGCCTGGTCGTAAGCCGCCTGATACGGCTCGGGATCGATCTGGTACAGCAGCTCGCCTTCCTGGACGTAGGCGCCCTCCCGGAAAAGGCGGCTCTGGATGAGGCCGTTGACCTGCGGCCGGATCTCGGCCACCAGGTAGGCGGACGTCCGGCCGGGCATTTCGGTGGTGAGCACCACCCGCTCGGTCTGGACCGTCACGAACGCCACCTCGGGCGGGCCCGCCGGCGGCGGCGCCGGCTGCGATCCGCAGCCCGCCAACAGGAGTCCGGCCATCACGGCCGTCGCGGCGATCACCCGATTCAGCCAGTATCTGCTCGGCATAAATTCTCTCCTCGCTCCGCGTTCGAACGGGGCCCAGAATATCACTGATCAAAAAATAGTCAAGTACTTAAATGTTTATTTGTGAACAAATGGCATTATCAATTAATTCAAGTATTTAAATAATACCATTCGATGCGGTTGCATGGAACACGCTCGAACCGAACGGCTGTTTGCCACCGTGAGCCGACCTCGCCCTAACACATCATTAATAAAAATGGGGCCCGGCGCCTAGCGCTTGACCAACTCCACACGGCGGTTCTTCGCGCGCCCCTCGTCGGTGTCGTTGGACGCAACCGGGGCCAGCGGGCCGCAGCCGAACGCGGACAGCCGCGCCGCCGCGATCCCGTGCGTTCCGGTGAGCGCCGCCACCACCGCCTTCGCGCGCGCCTCCGACAGGGCCATGTTGTGCGGGATGTCCCCGGTCGAGTCGGTGTGGCCGACGACGAGCAGGGCCAGCTTCGGGTCCTGTTTCAGCAGCCGGGCGATTTCCTCGAGCGATTGTTCCGATCCGGGCTTGATCTCGGCCTTGTCGGTGTCGAAGTGGATGCCGTAGACGGCGGCGTGGCCCGTGTCGTGGATGTCGCCCTTCCAGACGTCGGCGCTGGCGACCACGTCCTGCTGCATGCCGCCCCGCTCGACGATGACAACTTGGTAGTTGTTCCCGCTGTCGCCGATGGCCACCCGGACCCAGATCTCGTCCGTTCCCCGGACCAGCTTCAGGGTGGTGAGCCCGCCGCCGGCGCTCACGTCCTGGTACAGCACGCCGCCGCCGATCCGGGCGACGGCGTTCTGGTAGTTGCGGGCGATCTGCAGCGGCGACGGCACGCTGACGCCGTCTTTGGGCCGGTAGTTGATGCGCGTGGTGCGTCCCTCCACGGCGACGGGCCGGCCGTCCTTGCCCTCGAACTCGAAGCGATCGAAATCCTTCTGGTCGTAGTTCTCGATGAAATATCCGGGCATGCGCGACAGCAGCGGATGGTCCTGTCCGCCGGGCGTGTCGTCCTGCGCCCGCAGCGGCGCTACGGCCGCCAGCAACACCAGCATGCCCGTCACCATCAGTCGGACTGCGTTCATGGCTCTTTCTCCTGGTTGAAGGTCGCGGATCGGCCGCCGGTCCGCGAAGACGGGCAGCATAGAGAAGGTTCCGCCGGAACACAAGCGGAAAGAATGGCTGGGCCCCCGGCGGCCGGAGCCTCCGCGCCGCGTCGCCGGCTACGGTTGAGCGGCCGGCCGGGAGCTTCGTCCGGCGTACTTGTCGATGAGCTCCCGTGTGAGCGCCTTCAGCGCGCCGTCGCACTTCGGCGTGGCGATGTTCGTGAGGATGACCACGGCGAAGTCGGCGGCCGGGTCGAACAGGATTCGGGCGATGTTCATGCCGTTGGAGCCGCCGTGAAAGATGAGCGGGTTGGGGTAGCCCTCGAGCCGCATCTCCCCCCAGCCGAACGCGTACCGGCCCGACGGGGGCGTGCCGATGGGGGCATCCTTGGCCGGCGGCATCTCGGCGACCATGGTGTGGAGCTTCTTCAGGGTCTCCGGCCTCACGAGCGCGGGGCCGCGTTTCCCCTGGCCGGCGTTCCAGCCCGCCCAGCGCGCGAAGTCCAGCACCGACATGTGGGCGATCCCCGCGGGACCGATCACCGCCGGGTTGTCCGCCATGGGACCGGCGAGCATCGGCTTGATCTTGCCTCCGATGAAGGCGTGCGGCAGGGGGGCGTCCACCCGGCCCAGGGTGCACTGCGGCCCGAGGCCCGCCGTGCGCAGTGCCAGCGGCTCGAAGATCCACTCGACGATCAGCTCGTCCCAACTCCGCCCCGCCAGGCGCTCGATCATGGCGCCCACGATGGTGTAATTGAGGTTGGAGTACTCGAAGCGGACGCCGGGCCGACCGGACATGGGCAGGGCCGCCCACTGGCCCACCAGCCAGGCCCGGATGTCGTCCAGGTTGCCCGGAGGACAGCCGTCCATGTTGGTGAGGTAGTTCAGGTACGGCCTGGCTTCCTTCGACAGGTTGTCGCTGGGAAGCCCGCTGGTGTGCGAGAGCATCCGCTCCACCGTCAGCGCCTTGAAGACGGGATCGGCCCCGTCGCCGAGCTCCGGGAACACCTCGCCGATGGTGGAGTCCCAGCGGAGCTTGCCGCGCTCCACCAGGATCGCGGCCATGGTGGCGGTCATGGCCTTGGTGTCCGAGCCCAGGTGGAACCGGTCGTCCAGGGTCACCGGGATCGCCTCGCCCCACCGGCGCGTGCCCACGGCCCCGACGGCGATCACCTGCCCGTCCTGCACCACCGCCGCGGCCAGGGCCGGGATCTCGTACGCGGCCAGGTACGGCTGGAGCAGCCGGTTCAGCGACTCCTGCGCCGGGGCGAACCACCCGGCCAGAGCCAACGTCAGAATGACAACCACAATCCGGATCTGATAGGGTGTGTGCATCACCAATCATCCTCCTCCCTGAAATGGTTGTGCAGGGCCACGGCGAGGCGGCCGGCGAGCCGGGCGTTGTGGCGCAGCAGCGACCGGTTGGCCGCCAGCGACGCCCCGCCCGTGAGCGCCGCCACCCGGGCCAGCAGGAAGGGCGTCAGGTCCTTGCCCCGGATCCCCCGGGCGTCCGCTTCCGCCTGGGCGCGCTCGACGGCCGCGGCGACCACGGCCGCGTCCAGCGCGTCCGCCTCCGGGACGGGGTTCACCACCAGCACGCCTCCGTCCAGTTCCAGATCCCGTTTCGCCTCGATCACCCGGACCACGTCTTCGGGCGTATCCACCCGCCCGTCCACGGCAAGGCCGGAGGTGCGGCTGTAGAACGCCGGGAACTCGTCGGTGCCGTAGCCCAGCACCGGCACGCCGAGAGTCTCCAGTAACTCCCGGGTCAGCGGCAGGTCCAGGATGCTCTTGGCGCCCGCGCACACCACGATCACCGGGTAGCGGGCCAGTTCCGCCAGGTCGGCGGAGATGTCGAACGTCTGCGGAGCGCCGCGATGGACGCCGCCGATGCCGCCCGTGGCCATCACCGGAATCCCCGCCACCCACGCCCCGATGATCGTGGCGGCCACGGTGGTGGCCCCGAGTCCGCCCCCGGCTACGGCCACGGCCAGGTTGCGGCGCGAGAGCTTGGCCACCGGCTCGCGGCCGCAGGCCAGGCGCTCGATCTCGACCGGCGTCAGGCCGACCCGCAACCGGCCGTCCATCACCGCCAGGATGGCCGGCACGGCGCCCTCGGCCCGGACCGCATCCTCCATCTCCAGCGCGGCGGCCACGTTGTCGGGGTACGGCAAGCCATGGGCGATGACGGTGGACTCCAGCGCCACCACGGGGCGTTGCGTCTGCTGCGTCTCCTCCACTTCGGCGGCGATGTGGATCAGGTCCTCGTTGAATTTCACGTGCGCCCTCCGTCCGTCGTCGGATTCAATCCGGCCGGATCCAGCAGCTCCGGCGTGATGGCGGGACTCACGGCGGCGGGGCTGGCCACGGTGAGCGCGGCGGCGCGGCGTCCCGCCTCCGCCGCCAGCCGGGGCGGCAGGCCCTTCAGGATCGCCGCGAAGGCGACGGCGAACAACGCGTCCCCCGCGCCGGTGACGTTGGCCACCACGGCGGGGAGCGCGGGGATGTGGCTGGAGAACTCCGGGTGCTCCACGTGGAAGCCGTCCGCGCCCAGGCTGACGATGGCCGTGCCGGCGCCCATGGCGCGGAGCCGCCGGGCGCACGCGGCCGCCTCGGCCGGGGTGTCGCAGGGCAGGCCGGTGAGCGTCCGCGCCTCGGCGCGGTCCGGCTTGATGAGGACGCAGCCCGGGATGGCCGGCAGCGCCCGGCGGGCGCGCTCGTGGGCCACCGACTCCACCGCGTAAGGCACCTTCAGGCGGCGGCACCGCTCCGCCAGCGCCGCCACGGTGGTCTCCGACAGGTTGGCGTCGATGACCGCGCCATGAAAATCCTGCAGGTCGGGCAGCGCGCCGAGCACGTCGAACGGCGAGATGGCTTCCGTGCCGGTGCCGCAGAATCCCCGGTCCAGGGAGCCGTCGGGCTTGAGGAGCGCCAGGTAGACGCCGGTGCGCGCCCGGGCGGACAGCCGCGCCTCGATGCCCAGCTCGCGAATGTTCGCCAGGAGATAGCGGCCGGCGAAGTCGTCGGCCAGGTCGGTCACCAGGGTGACCCGGCAGCCCAGGCGCGCCAGGTTTTCCGCCACGTTGCGCCCCGCCCCGCCGGCCCCGAGCGTGACCTCGCCCTCGTTGGACGTGTCCCCCTCCACCCGCGCGGTGGGCCGGACGGCGACGTCCAGAATGGAACTGCCGACGACGACGAGCCTCATCGGCCGCGCTCCCGCAGCGCGCGCACCCGGTCCATGAACCGGCGGAGCCGGTCGGCGTCCACGGGCCGGTCCCAGCGGCCGTCCGCCTTGAAGTGCGA
>JAGOHA010000217.1 GCA_017996395.1 Acidobacteriota bacterium
GTGGACGGCTTCACCTACTCCAAGTTCAACTATTTCGACCAGTGGCTGGGGCAGCCGTGGACCGACGGCGTCCCCTCCGCCAGCGGCACCCAGGGGGTCGCCGACTGGGAGGGGAAGAACGACAACGCCTTCGGCGAGGCCTACCAGATGTACGCCGCCATGGTCCTGTGGGGTCAGGCCACCGGCCGGCAGGCGGTGGCGGACCTCGGGCTGTACCTGGCCACGACCATGCTCTACAACTACCAGGCCTACTGGGCGGACCACCTCCAGATCCGGGTGCCCGAGGAGACATACACCACGCCGACCTACACCCCCGGCGAGGCCCGCTGGTCGTCCCGCGGCGACTGGGTGCCCAGCGCCAACTGCGACGGCCCCAGCTCCGTCCACTATTGGACGCGCGGGACCACCTTCTGGTCGGGTTGGTGGTATTGGGGTGTGACGCCGGAAACGGCGACTAAGGAGAACTACTCGGCCTGGAGCATGAAGATCCACCAGGCGGCTGTGATCCAGCAGTCGATGTACGGCGACGCCATGCCGCTCGGCGCCCGCGACAACGGGTGGATCCCGCATTCGGCCCACACGCTCGATTTCGTGCGGGGGAGCGCCTTCCAGAAAGCGGCCCTGGAGATCCTGAACTCCAAGGACATCTACTCCCAGGGCTGGGACTACGCGCGCAATCAGGGCCTGAAAACCTACGTCGCCTCGGTGAACCAGATGCGCGCGCTGCTCGGACTGGACACCGTCTACAAGGACCCACGGCCGGACTTCAAGGCGCAGAACGGCCTGTCGCCCTGGCAGTGGATCTGGTCCATGACGTGCAGCGGGACACAGGCGGACCGCAACAACCTGGTCAACAACTTCCTGGACGACCGCCAGACGCCGGTGGAACTGATCAACTTCTTCTGGGTGCTGGATCAGTACGGCGCCCCCGACGCCACGTACTTCGGCTACTCCAAGGCGGTGGCCGCGTCCCAGGGGCAGGGCCAGGCGGTGGTCCAGCCGGCGGCGGCCGTGTTCTACCACCCGGACCGGAAGCTCTACACCGTGGTGGCCTGCAATCCGAACGACACCGACTGCACCGTCAACTGGTGGCGGGTGGGACAGAGCACCGCCCAGGCCGGCCTGTTGGATGAGCCGCTGACGGTGCCGAAGCACGGCTACGCCGTGAAAACCGTCCTGCCCCCCCACCACTGAGGCTCTGCGAGAGGAGAACGACCGTGAAACACCACCTGCTGTTGCTGCTGATCGGTGCCGCCTGCCTGACCGCCGCCGCCGCCCAGGACGTCGGCAACCCCGTCCGTCTGGTGCCCAAAGGGCATCTGGGGGTGGGGCTGCAGGCCGGATTCATCTTCCTCCAGGATTTCGAGCACTACGAGCTGGTCCGGACCTACTGGGACGGCTCCACGGCCACCGATGTGAAGGATGCCAAATTCGAGGACGATGAGCAATTCCTCGTCACCCTGGCGCTGGGCCTCCACGACCGCGTCAACGTCAACGCCGGTCTCGGCATGACGGGCCGCGGTCGGTGGCTCAGCGAAGAGGCGGGCGTCAACGACTGGGAGGGAACCGTCGGGCGCCGGTTCCTCTGGTACGCGGGCGGCAAGGCTCTGCTGTGGAAGCATGCGGCGGGACCCGAGCTCATCGCCGCCGTCAAGTACCTCCGCTATACGTCACGCGATGTCGGGAACTGGGTCTATGCGCCCGACGGCAGCTCCGCCGAAGCACTCGGCTGGGAGACCGATGACACGATCACGTACTGGCAGGCCAGCGCGTCAGGCATTCTGGCCTGGCCCGTCGGCCGGTTCGCCCCCTATGTGGGCCTGGGCTACTGCCACTCCCACTTCGACCTGGACGGTCTCTGGGTGTATGCCCCGTATCCGGAGATCACCGTCGCCTACGACGGCAGGACCACCCGCGAAAAAAATCTCGCCGTGCTGCCGGGCGTGGAGGTGGACCTCGGCGACGGCTGGTCGTTCACCGTCCAGGGCATGTTCGTGAGCGAGACGTCCATCAGCGCCGGGGTGAGTTATCGGATTAAGATCTGGTGAATGGGTGAATCGGTGAATCGGTGAATGGGGAGACGGGAGACGAGAGACGGGAGACGGGAGACGGGAGACGAGAGACGGGAGACGGGAGACGGGAGACGAGAGACGGGAGACGGGAGACGGGAGACGAGAGGCGTAAGACGTAAGACGTAAGACGTAAGACATCAGACGGGAAGCATCAGATAAACAGGAAGACTCGAACCGCGAACCCCGAACCGCGAACCCCGAACCGCGAGACCCGTATTCCGATTTCCGAATTCCGAAATCCGATGTCCCCATTTCGGGAACGAGCCTCGAGTCTCGAGTCTCGAGCCTCGATTACGATCACGATTACGATTACGATCACGACAACTAGTCATTCTCACTGTTCACTGTTCACCGTTCACTTTTCACTCCTCACATGCTCCATCTCCGGTTATATAATGAATCCGCGCCAAACCATGCCGGCAGCATTGTGGACCGGGAGGTGACGCCGTGACCAATGTGCTGGAATACCTGACCGCGTTTGGAGTGGCCGGCGGCGCGGGCGCCAAGGCGTTCGTGCCCGTCTTCCTGCTGGGCCTGCTCCACCATACGAAATACTTCGAGCTGTCGGCTGCCTTCCGCTGGATGGCCGACCCGACGGTCCTGGTGATCCTGGGTGTGCTCATCGTGTTCGAAATCTGGATCGATGCCCACCCCGATCTCGGCGAGTACTCCGACCTGGCGGCCTACCTGCCGAAGCTCATCGCCGGCTTCATCGCGTTCGCCGCCGTGGTGGGTTCGGTGGACCAGAGCCTGGTGGAGCTCGGCGCCTCGGGCCTGCTGGGCGGCGCCACCGCCACCGGCGTGCACTACCTGCGCAACCGGGTGCGGCGTCCGGTGCGCGACATCACCAGCGGCGTCCACGACGGGCTGGGCAAGCTCTTCAGCCTGGGCGAAGCCGGTTTCTCCGGCGTGGTGGGTCTGGCGGCTGTGCTGGTGCCGGTGGCCGCGGCCCTGTTGCTCCTGGGGGTCGTCCTGGGCGGCGTCTGGCTGGCCGTGCGCGGGACCGAATGGCGGGTGCCGTGCCCCAAGTGCGGCGAGCTCATCCGGTCGGGCGCGGTGGTCTGCCCGTCGTGCCGGCAGGACCTGGTTGCGCCGGCGGGCGGCGAGCCGCCGGCCGCGGCGCCGCCGGGCTGAGCGCGAACCCGGCCGCGATTTTCTGCGTACAAAGAGTGAGCCGGTTTCAAACCGGACGCGCATTCATCTCGAGGAGGACATCCAATCATGAGCGGACATGACAACGGGCGGGCGACGGACCGCGGCCTGTCGCGGCGGGCATTCGTCAAGGCGCTGGGCGTCGGTTCGGCGGCCGCCGGCGGGCTGGTGCTGGGCCGGCCGTCATTCGGCCAGGGGAC
>JAGOHA010000218.1 GCA_017996395.1 Acidobacteriota bacterium
ACAACTACGCCGCGAACGCAGCCAAGTTCACCGACTACGTGGTCGCGGGCGGCACGCTGTTCTTCTCGGCGTGTGACCAGGGGTGGAACACGGGACAGCTCAATGCTCCGCTGCCGGGTGGGATGGTGTATTCATTCAATCCCGCACAGTACAACAACACCCTAAACCCCTGCCACCCGACGGTCCACGGCGTGCCCAATCCGTTCTGGGGTAACTGGGTCAGCCATGGCACTTTCAGCAACGTGCCGGCCGGCGCGGAGGTGATCGCCGTCACCCAAGGCACCGGCCTGCCGACGCTGGTTGAATACACCCTCGGCTCCGGGATCGTGCTGGCCAGCGCCCTGACCCTGGAAATCGCTTATGACTGGGAATGGGATGGAAGCCGGATCCTCGCCAACAGCCTGCCCTACCTGTACAACTACATGCCTCCGGAAACGCTGGTCTTCGTGGATGACTACGGGCGGTCCATGCTGTGCGTCGATGCCGACACCGGTTACTTTGCCTACCGGGTGCTGACCGGCAAGGGCGCCGGGCAATACCAAGGTGAGGGCATCATCAACACCCGGGGCAGCGTGCTCTACCTGATGTCGCCCCGCGGGATCCCGTGGCAGATCTACCTCGTCTACGACATGGCCAACGGCCTGGCCACCGCCTATTTCCTCTACCCGGAGTACGGCGTGCGCTCGATGCTCTACGACCGAAACATGGGCAACAATCCCACCAAGTGCCTCAACTGAGCATCTGCCACGTTCAGGGATTCCATCGGAGCTCCCGGACCCGTCCGGGAGCTTCTTTCTTTTGGCGTGATGACAGCCGCGCCGGCACCCGCCGGTGATCTGGACGTGCCCCGCACCGGCAGGAGGGGCCGGACAGCTCCGGAAAAACACAATCCCGCCGCGCAGCATGGAACGAGCCGGATTTCCCGACATGAACGGACGCACGCCATTCGGGCTGCGGGCCGCAGCGGAAGACAATCGACACGGAGGTACCATCATGCGTGAACTCGACATCCTGGCCCAGGAGTTTGAACGCGAGGCGGCGGTCACCCGGCAGGTGCTGGAGCGGCTGCCGGAAGAGCACTTCGGCTGGAAACCCCACGAGAAGTCGTGGCCGGCCGCCGGGCTGGCCTCCCACCTGACCAACATCCCCGGCTGGATCGCCCCCTGCCTCGACCAGCCCGAGCTGAGTCTGGATCCGGCCTCACGCTCCCCCTGGATGGCCGCGAATCGGGCGGACCTGCTGGCCAGGTTCGACGAGAATGTCGCGGCCGGCCTGACGTGCCTGCGGCGGCAATCCGACACCGCGCTCGGTGAACCGTGGACGCTCAAAATATCAGGCCGGTCGGTTTTCACGCTGCCGAAGGCCGCCGTTCTGCGCGGCTTCGTCTTCAGCCATCTCATCCACCACCGCGGCCAGCTATCCGTCTATCTGCGCCTGCTCAACGCGCCCGTGCCGTCCATTTACGGCCCGTCGGCGGACGAGGGCGGCTTCTAGGCGCTACCGAACCACCTGCCCGCGGCCTCTCACCAGGCCATGCCGTTGTAGCTTTCCAGCAGCGACGGCGCCACCGACTCGATGACCACGTGGCCCGCCATGTCCCGGTTGCACGTCACCTCCATCCAGACGGTCCCCGGGGCAAGGCTGCTGTAGTCCGCCCCCAGCAGCGAAGCCAGACTGTCGCTGAGTTTCGCGCCCGGGGTGAGTGAACCTTCGTAGCTCCACTTCGCAACTCCCGCCGCCGAATACCCGGTGATGCGGTAGCTGTTGTTGATCGTGGCCCGATTGGTGAGGCGCACATGGGTCATCCAGCCCGACTCGCAGCGGATCATGGGGAAGACCATGCGGGTCCGCCCCGCCGTTTCGGCCAGGATGCCGTCGAAGCGGAACTGGGCCGCCAGGCCGGTCCGGTTGAAGAAGAGCTCGAATCCCAGCAGATTCACCGGCGCGCTGGCCTGCATGTAGCCGGCGTCGGCATGGACCGTGCCGTCGAAGATGTTCCACACCTCGCGGGTGATCTGCTGGAGCGGATTGACCGGCCAGTTCGCCACGGCCAGGGAGACGCCCGCGCAGTCGAACAGCTCGGCGCTCACCGTGGCGGGGGCCACGCCCAGGTTGCAGAAGGTCACGCCGGTGAAATAGCCGTCGTTGGGCATGATCTCGTTGTAGTGCAGCTCGCCCGCCAGCGGCGCGTCGCCGCCGCCCTTGGCCGGTGCGGCGGCAGGCCCCCGGGTGAGCGGCCCCGCGGCGGTGAACGCCGGCAGGCCGGCCAGTCCGGGCGATTCGAAGTGTCCGAACAGCTCGAAGCCGATGAGCGGCTGGTCCGATACGGCCTGCACCATGCGGAGCTGGCCCGGGTCGGCCACTTCCGGGAACGCCTGATCGATGAGGCGGACGTACTTGCTCCGCGGCGCGAGCGTCTCGGTGTGAGTGGCCAGGCTGTTACCGTTCTCGTTGTACGCGGTGACGGTGACGTGGGCGTCGGCGTCACCGGTGTTGATGAACGCCAGGCCGGTGTACCAGCCGTAGGTCAGCGCCACGTAGGGGTAGACCAGGTCCGCGGCGGACGCCGCCAGCATGGGCATCACCACGATGGACTGGCCGTCGCGGGTCCCAAACTCCAGCACGCCCGTGAGGCTGGAGCCGCTGGTGATGGTCACCCAGAGGTCCTGGGCCAGCGTCGCCGGGGCGAAGACGGTGTCCACATCCGCCTGCCAGACATTCCCCGGCGGCAGCGACGCGATGCCCAGCTGTTCCACCTGGGCGCCGGTCGCGCTGTAGGCCGTCAGGGTGATCGGGTTGTCCGCGTCGCCGGCGTTGAGCAGGGTGAGCCGCGTCCACCAGGTCTCGGTGCTGGCCACGTGAGCGGCGTACAGCGTTTGCTCCAGCGGCTGCCAGAAGCCGCCGGACAGCGTATAACCGCTGCCGGCGGACATCCCCACCACCGGCTGGCCGGCGGTGCCTTCCAGGAAGTAGTCCCCGCCGGAACTGGCGCCTCCGCCACCGGCCACCGTCCACCAGTCAATGGCGTACGTGTCGGCCCGAACCGGCTTCGGCTTCCCGGGCGCAGCGGCCTGTGCCGTCGCCGCCAGCACCAGGGCCAGGATGATCCCAACCGCGTGTCGATGCGTGTTCATGTCATTCTCCTTTGGCGGCGGATGCGCTGCCGGGGTTGACTCGGCCGCCGCGCGCCTCCAGCGCCGCCAGACGGGCCGACAGGGTTCGGTTTTCGGCTTCGAGGGATTGGAGCCGGCTGAGGAGCGCCTGGATGGCCGCCAGGGCCACGCCGTCGGCGTCCACCGTGGCGATGCCGTCGCCCGCACCCACCCCGAACGCCGCCCGGAAGTCCTCCGCCACCGGCCCGATGTGCTGCACCGCGTCGTCCTCGG
>JAGOHA010000219.1 GCA_017996395.1 Acidobacteriota bacterium
CGTATGGGAAGCTGGTGTGCCCGCTGGCCGTGTCCGAGTACCAGTTCAACCCGGCTTCGGGCGCCTACGAACCCAATGACGACACATCCAGCCCGGCTGACATCGGCCGGCACGCCGTCCAGCTCTTTCGCTACATGGCCGGCGAGAGCAAGATCTGGATCCGCCTCACGGAGAATCCGGCCAGCTGGACACCTTCGATGGCGGCGAAGTTCCTCGGCTTCACCCTGGGTGTCGGCGCCGGATGCTGGCCGCCCAACGGGGCGAGCAACTGGGGCTCGGCCGGCCTGTACCAGCAGGCCAGCACCCAGTTCATCGCCGATGTGCGGGACTATGATTTCGATTCATTGGGCGCGCATTTCCCGGTGACCATCCGGGCGTTCTACCAGAGTTCCGGCTTGGATGTGCCCAACTGGATTTATCCCGAAGTCGTGAACCTGTTCCAGTGCGATCCGACCCAAGCGCAGGACCTGTCGGTTGCGGCACAGATGGGGGCCACCATCACCGATTTCGCCACCGCCGACCTGGACCTGGACGGCCGGGAGGATTTGCTCACCCTCGACCAGAATAACCGCCGGGTGTTCTGGTCATATCGCCGCGCCGACGGTTCCCTGGGGAGCATGAGCTGGCGGGACCTGGGCGACTTTACGCCCGTGACTCTGGACGCGGCCGACGTCACGGGCGACAGCCGGCCCGACCTGCTCATCGGCGACAGCGACGGGCTTCTTAGAATCTACGACTGGCAGGACCTGTTCATGGCGCAGAAATCGGCCGGGCCGCTGCCGCCGGCCCGGACGCTGGCGCTGGCGGGGACACCGTCCGACTCGCTGGTCCAGGACGTCAACGGCGATGGCAGTTCCGATTTTCTCTACACCGACCAGGCGGGCAACTCGCTCAACCTGCTGCTCGGCAATGCGTTCACCAGCGGCGCCTCGTACGCCACCGGAAGCGGCCCCGTGGCGCTGGCCGGCGGCGATTTCGACGGCGACCTGGACCTGGATGTGGCGGTGGCCAACACCGGCGGGAACACGGTCTCGGTGTTTCGGAACTCCGGCGGCGGCAGTTTCAGCCGGGCCGAGTACGCCATCGCGGGCACCCAGCCTGTGGACATCCAGTCGGCCGACTTTGACCGCGACGGCCGCGGCGACTTGTGCCTGGCGCTGCAGGGCGACAAGTCGATCGCCGTATGGAAAGCCCAGGCGGGCGGGACGTTCAGCCCGGGCGCGGGCCAGAAGGTTTTTTTCCTCAACCGTCCCAGCGCCCTCCAGGCGGAAAACTTCGACGGTTATCACGGTCCCGACGTGCTGGTGGGCTTCGCCGACTACTACAAGCTGGCCCTGTGCGTCTCCGACGCGGGCGGAGCCGTGGCTTACGCATACAGCATCAACACGCTGGGCGACGTGGAACTGGACCCGGTCAACCACGTCACCCTGAGCGAGGACAACGTCCTGTCGGTGGCCGGCGGGAGCACCCTGGGCGGCATCTCGGACCGGACCGGCGCGGCGGCTCTGGCCGACCAGCCGTTCAACCTGGTCCACTTTCCCCGCAGCCAGGACCTGTCGTTTTCGGTGGTGAACTTGGACACGCAGTCCGCCCTCCTGAACCTCGAGCTGTACGACGACACCGGCGCGTACCGCAAGAGCGTCACCGCGTCCATCGCCGCGGGCCACCAGTACGCCCGCTACCTGGCGGACCCGAGCGTGCTGGGCAGCGACGCCGACAACTCCGCCCGCTGGGCCCGGGCGTTCATCACCCAGGCGGACACCTACGGCCTGTGGCTGGCCAACGAGGGCGACAGCATGACCTACCTCGATGGGCTGAAGCTGCCCGACGTCCGCGACGCGCGCACCTGCTTCGTCCTGCCGGCGGGACCGCCGGCCGGCGGTTTCGCGCGGGTGCTCCTGGTGAATCCCTCGCTCGCCCAGGCCCATATCACTGTCCGCTGGATGGGCGGCGGCGCCGAGAAAGGGACGCTGGCGGTGAATCTCGCCGGCCGCGCCCGCCGGGTCATCGAGGTGGGCACGACCTTCCCGTCGATGGGTGCGGGGGATTTCCTGTTCGTGGATTCGGACCAGCCGGTGATCGGCTGCGAGCTCTTCGGCGATGCGCAGAAGCTGGCCGCCGTCGACGGACTGGCGGTGCCCGACACGCCCACCGTGCTGTACAGCCCCCACGCCGCGGCAGGCAACTTCGGTGTGGTTTACGAGTCGTTCCTGACGCTGGTGAACACGTCGACGACGGGATACACCGTCGCCCTGTCGCTGTACGGCGACAGCGGCAACCTGATCAGCACCGTCCCCGCGCTGGCCATGGCCGCCCGCTCCAAACAGCAGCTCAACGTGGCCACACTCTTCGGCCTGATCAACCCCACCTCCGGCTACATCAAAGTGGACCCGCTGGGCGGCTTCGGCCTGACCGGCGCCATCACCTTCGGCGAAAGCGGCGCCGGCCGCTTCCTCTCCTGTCTGGGGCTGGTGACACCGGGTGGTGATGACTTTCTCGTCGGGCATCTCGCCATCGGGACGCTGGGCAGCGTGGCGTTCTTCACCGGTGTTAGCATCCTCAATCCGGACGCCACCGCGCAGTCGGTCAACCTGACCGCTTACGACCAGAACGGCTTTCCGCAGGCGACCGCCTCGGTCAACGTGCCGGCCCGCGGCCGCTCGATTTTCCTGCTCGACCAGCGGATGCCCGATCTGGGCAGCATTTTCGGCGGCTACCTGATCATCGAGAACCAGACCACGCCATCATCGGGGTTGATGGTATTCGCGCTGTTCGGCGACCAGCCGCTCAATTTTCTGTCGGCGGTGAACGCCGTGCCCGTCGGGGAGTGATCGGTGAACATTGAGCAGTAAATGGTGAGGATTGTGCTGCATCGTGCTCGTAACTCGTAATCGTAATCGTGCTCGTATTCGTCATCGTCATCGAGGCTCGAGGTTCGTTTCCAATACCGACGGTGAAACTCGCGATCGGGAGTTTGAAGGTTGAAAGGTTCGCGAGTTCGCAGGTTCGCACGGGTCTGATGTTTGCGGCTTTTAAAATCGAATTACAGGGTTGAAGGCTGAAAGTTGTAGAGAGTTATGATGGCTCGTCTGAAAGTTGATCGCTCACGGTTCGCGACCGACGTTTCCTGCTGAAAACGGTTCACGATTGACGCTTCCTGCTGAAAGCTGATCGCTGATCAACCCATCTCGTTTCATTTCGGGTCTGGAAACCGATGCGGGGGCATGGCGCAATCGGACCGCCCCTGCCGCGAATGCGGCGGGAACGCGGGATCGGTTGATCACATGGAGTATCGGGAAACAGCGGGGAGCGGAGGTGAGTATGGGCAAGATGCGAGGGAGCATTCGCGCGAGCGTGCTGGTGCTGGCGCT
>JAGOHA010000005.1:0-10977 GCA_017996395.1 Acidobacteriota bacterium
AAATGGATACCCAGCTGATCAAGATCGACCTGGCCCGGCCCGACCGTTCGACGCTGCGCGCCGTCGCCCGCCGCCTGGAGCGGGGCGAAATCTGCGTCCTGCCCACGGACACCATCTACGGCTTCCACTGCCGGGCGGACCTTCCGGCGGCGCTGGCCCGGCTCCAGGCGCTCAAGGAGCGGGGGGAGCCGAAACCGATGGTCGTGCTCATCTCCGGGCCCGATTACCTGGTGTCGGCGGGAATCGCGATTCCGCCGGCGGCCCGCCGGCTCATGGAGCGCTTCTGGCCGGGACCGCTGACCCTGGTGCTGCCGGCGCCCGGCGTCTTCCCCGAGGCGCTCACCGGCGGCGCGGCTTCCGTGGCGGTGCGTCAACCGGGGTTCCCGGTGCTGACCCGCCTCATCGAAATGGCCGGCAGCCCGCTCGCCTCCACCAGTGTGAACGTCACCGGCGCGGCGCCCCTCAACGATCCGGCGGCCATCGCCGCGGCGTTCGGCGGCCGGGTGGAGTGTGTCGTGGACGGCGGCGCCCTGCCCGAGTCGACACCTTCCACCATCGTCTCGTTCACGGTCCACCCGCCGGCCGTCCTGCGCGAGGGCGCCCTGCCGGCTGAATTCATCCGACCGGTGCTGACCGAAGGCTGACCGGCACGCCTGCGGCTGATTGCGTGGTTGTCATGCCGCCCCGAGCCCCATCGGGGCGGCATGGGCGCCGTGCGCCCCGCTGAACTTTCCGAATCCTGCCTGCATCATTATCACCGACGGCGCGGGGACGGCACCTGCGCCGGATTGCACCAGGAGGGACGCACATGAACAACAAACTGAAAATCAAGCGAGTCGGCCTGATCGGCCTCACCCTGGCCTTAGCGCTCGCATTGGCCCTGCCGGCGGCGGCCCAGGCGCGCCAGGCGGCGCTTCCCGACGCCACGATCCGGACCATCATCGAGACCCGGCTGATCAACGAAGGGCTGCTCAGGGAAGGGAATATCGTCGTGTCCGTCACCGACGGCGTGGTGACGTTCACGGGCAAGGTCGACAGCCTGGCCGACAAGCTCAAAGCCGCCGAGGCCGTGCACGGCGTCGACTCCGTGGTCCGGCTGGAGAACAACCTGGTCATCGAATCGGAACCGCGGTCCGACAACGCCATCGCCGCCGACATCGGCCGGTCCATCCGCTCCTACGCCCTGTTCGACATCTTCGACTGGGTGGACGGCCGCGTGGTGGACGGCCAGGTGACGCTCACGGGCTGGGCCCGCGAACCGTGGCGCAAGGACGACTACGGCCGCCGCGTCGCCGACGTGCCCGGTGTCAAGGCGTTGGACAACCAGATCCAGGTGCTGCCCGTGTCCACCTTCGACGACCACCTGCGCGCCACCATCGCCCGGTCCATCTACGGCAGCTCCCTGTTCCAGCGTTACGCCAACAGCGCCCTGCCGCCCATCCACATCATCGTGTTCAACGGCCGGGTGATCCTCAAGGGCGTTGTGGCCACGAACCTGGAGCGCACCCAGGCCGAGCTGATGGCCCGCACCCGCGGCATGGCCTTCGAGGTGGTCAACGAGCTGGTGCTCGAGAAGGACTTGAAGAGATAGGAGATAGGAGATGGGAGAAAAGATAGGAGAAAAGATAGGAGACGGGAGATCGTTGAGGGGACCAGCACCCTCAACGATCCACCATTTCAACCCTCAACTCTCAACTCTCAACTTTCAACCCTCAACGGTCACTCGCTGGGTAAATTCAGCGGGATCAGGAACGAACCTCTAGCCTCGAGTTTCGAGCCTCGATCACGATTACTCAGTTACTCCCGACATCTTGCCGAAATTTGGCAAACTATTTCACCGGTTGTATCTCCCCGGTCGCCCGTCCCCTCATCGACCGGCACCGTCCACCCATTCCCGACGACAATAGCCAGGCGCAGCCCCGCGCACGCGGGGCAGCGCCTGGACCATCGATTGGTTTGGACGTCGCGCGCCCCGGCTACGGGGCGCGGCGAAGATCCTCGCCGCTATCGTTCATCGATTCCGAAGCGCCTCCATTCATTTCCCGCACCCGGTCACACACGCGAGGGGTGGGTTTGACACCGAGCCGCGCCTGGGCATGGTTCCCGCCCGAAGGCAGAATTCATCGATCCAAACGGTCGGGAGGGATTTGTGTTCGACGAGTCGATCCGAATGTCCCCGCGCCCCTGTCCCGGGGCGCGCCCTGTTGTTAAACTCCGCTGTCCAGGCGCTGCCCCGCGTGCGCGGGGCTGCGCCTGGCTATACTCTTTGCAACTGGAAGGACTTGCCCGAGACCCGGCATCGCAGGACGGAGCTGGAGCAAACCATCATGCCGCTTTGGCTCCGGCTCCGCCGGGTTAGGATTACGAACCGACGGCTAGCCGGCCGGGGTTGAGAATGCGGCGAGATTGGGCTTGACCATTTTCAAGTAATCGGCGAGCTGCAGCTTGATCGATTCCGGTGAGTGCAGGCATTGAAGGTGATGAATTCGTCGGCGGTGAGGCTCTCCTCCAGGTAGACCGGCAACCCGTACAGGTGACCGAACGGCGGCATGGCGCCTGTCTCGCACCCCGGGAACAGGTCCTTGAACTCCTCCTCTGTGGCCAGGCGCACCGACGGCACGCCCACCAGGGCGGCGAAACGGGCCAGGTCCACCTTGCACGGCGCCGGCAGCGCCGCCATGTAGTAGTTCTCGTTCCCTTTCAGGATGACCACCTTGACAATCTCGTGTCCCGGGGTGTGCTCCACCGCCGCCAGACCCTGGGCGGTGAACGCCTCGGGATGGGCGTGCACCTCGTACCGGCAGCCGGCCGAATCCATAAGATCCCTCACTTTTTTGTTGATCGGCATGACCCCTCCAATCAGACAAAATGGTCGTGATGCATGGATCGCGTTTGAGACTATTCTAACACAACCGGAACTGGTGCTCCGAACGCGGGGGTGGCGCCGCTTCGCGGCATGACACTGAGAGTACCTTTCCAGACTCAGGTGGCGGCGTTCGGCGGAGTTGCGTCCGGCATGAACTCGCGGAAGATGTTGGATATATTTTTGATTTTAAATGGCTTTTGAAGAAACCACAACCGGTTCTCCCCGACGAAGCGCCGGGCGGTTTCCTCGTCGCTGTAACCGGACATCAGGATCACGGGCATGGCGGGCGCGATCTGGCGGATCGCCTGCAGCACCTCCTCCCCGCTGAGCCGGGGCATCATCAGGTCCAGGAGCACGCAGGCAAACTCGCCCGACCGGGCGCGGAACAACTCCACCGCCTCAATGCCATCGGCGGCCGCGATCACCTGCAGCCCGAGCTTCTCAAGCATCTGGCGCGAGACGGTCCGGACCTGCGGATCGTCGTCCGCCAGCAACACCAGCCCCTGCCCGTGCCACGTGCGGACACCCAGCGGCCCTGTGTCGGAAAGACTGCTATACGGCCCCGTCAGGGCGGGGAGCAGCACCTCGATCGTGGTGCCGGCACCCCGGCGGCTCCGGCAGGCGATGGCGCCGCCATGGCTGCGGACGATTCCCATCACGGCCGCCAGGCCCAGCCCGCGGCCCACGAACTTGGTGGTGAAAAAGGGATCGAACATCCGGGCGACGGTGTCCGGATCCATGCCGCAACCGGTGTCGGCCACCTCGAAGGAGACGTAAGTGCCCGCCTCCAGCGCCTGCCCCAGCACCATCCCCTCGAGTTCCGCTTCCTCGACGTGGCGGCAGGCGGTGGTCACCGTGATCCGGCCGTCCGCGGCCGGCATGGCCTCGGCGGCGTTGGTCAGGAGGTTGAGCACCACCTGGCGGATCTGCGTGGCGTCGGCCAGCACCGGCAGGATCTGTTCGGCGAGGCGATACTCCACCTGGGCATTTTTGCCGATGGACACCTCCAGCAGCCGGCCCAGCTCCTGGATCAGGGCATTGAGATCCACCGGCTTGATGACGAACCGGCTGCGTCCGGAGTAGGCCAGCAGCTGGCGGCACAGCTCGGAAGCCCGCTGAGCGGCCTTCTCGATGTCAGCCAGGTTGCCGCGGACCTGCTCGCTCAGGGTGCGGTCGGTCAGAATCATCTCGGCGTGGCCGAGCACCACCATGAGCAGGTTGTTGAAGTCATGGGCGATCCCGCCGGCCAGCACGCCGAGACTCTCCAGCTTCTGTGACTGCTGGATCTGCGCCTCGATGGCCTGGCGCTCCGCTTCGGCCCGCTTGCGGGCGGTGACGTCGGTGAGCACCGATACGAAGCCGACGACATCACCGGCCTCGTTGAGGCGGTAGTTCCAGTCGATGCGCAGCCAGATCACCCGTCCGTCTTTCGTCCGGTTCTGGGTTTCGAGCGTCCATGGAGTCGGTCGGTCGCGGACCAGCTCGGCCAGCAGCCGGCGGGTGCGTTCCCGGTCGGCATCGTGGGCGATCAGGTCCAGCATGGACCGGCCCACCATCTCGTCCGGGAAGTATCCGAAGATTTTAGCGTGATTGGGATTGCAGTAGGTGATGACCCCGTTGCAGTCCATCTCCTGGACGCCGTGCGGGATGGTGTCGATGAGCGTGCGGATCCGGAGATTGGCCGATTCCAGCTCGGCGGTCCGTGTCCGCACCTGCTCCGACAGCTGCTCCTGGTGCAGCGTCAATTCCGCCTCCGCCCGGCGGTGCTCGGTCATTTCGGCGCTCATCGACTCCATCTGGGTGGTCCGCACCACCAGGTGCCGTTTCAGCTCGTCGTTGAGCCCACGGAGCTGGGTGTTGAGATGGTGGATCTCCAGCATGGACAGAATCTGGCGGGCGATGATCAGCAGGGTCAGGATCAGGCCCAGCACCAGGATGGTGGTGCTGATGGCGCCGCCGTGGAGCTCGGCGGTCAGCACCAGGCCCAGGGCCACCACCGCCGCCAGGTACGGGGCGAACACGCGGAAGAACGCCCGTCCCACCGTGCCGAGCCAGTTCAGGGCGACCTGTTCGCCGCGCGGGATGCCCTCGCTGACGGGATACCATAACCGGTACAGGGCGGCGAAGCCGATGAGCGCCCAGCCGAAGCTCCAGGCGGCGTCGGCCCAGGTGCCGGTGCGGTAGGTGTCACCCAGGGTCGCGTAGAGGAAGGCGGTATCGGCCAAGGCGATCAGGATGAACCCGCCGGCAAGCATGCCCGTGGACAGGCGAAGGGGGCGGTTCACTTTGGCTTCATGGAACAGGAACGACGCGCAGAAGAGGATGGCCAGGTCGCCGAACGGGTAGATCCCGCCGAGGAGACGCTCCAGAATGGACACATCCTGGTTCCATAGCGGGCGGATCACGAAATACCAGCTCAGAATCCCGATGCTGCTTGCGGCGATGATGCTGTCGACCACCAGCCGGAGCTGCCGGAATATATCTTTGCGGCTCAGCAGGCGGGTGATGCCGGTCAGCGCCAGGGGGTAGGATGCCAGAAAGAACAGGTCCGGCCAGCCGGGGTAGGGGACCATTTGCCCCAGCACGACCTCATACAGCGTCCAGAGCGTCTGGCCGGCGGCCCAGGCCAGGCAGCCCGCGCCGATCAGCCGCCAGGCCGTCCGGTCCGGGATGATGTCCGGTCGCTGCTGAGCGGCGTAATGCAGGCAGCACCAGCCGGCGAAAACGCTGACGACGATCTCCAGGAGATTGATGATGGCCTCCGCCAGACCGTCGGTGGACGGATGGATGGCAACCAGCACGATCATGGCAATGGCATATGCCGCCGCCGCGCCCAGGAGAACCTTCCGGCCGGCCGCCGGCGGGTTCTGAATGAGCGACGGATCGGGGAGAGCGTTCATAACTCCAACTCCAGCGAGGTGCGGCGTCAATCCACCTGAGACGGCAACGCATCGACCGCGTTACGGAACGTGGGTGGCGGGGCCGGTCACTCATCGTGCGAAGATATGTACGGAGAGTATATTAGCACGAGCCGGGAGATCGTCGTTAGCATAATTGTCAAACGGCTGCGGTCGCGCCGCGCAATTCGGGCCTTTTCGCACCCAAGTCGTTTACATTCGGCAAGCCAGCCGTTAGAATGAAGGCGCACCATATCTGAGGAGAGGTAACATCGATGCCGTTGTTCAAGAAAGACCAGCCCAACGAAGGCCCTCCGGCCGCCCCGGCCCGCGTCCGTGGAGAGGGGCCCGATGCCGCGTCCGTCCGTTCGGGCGCCTCACTGATCGGCAAGAACGTTAAAATCAGCGGGGAGATCACCGGCGACGAGGACCTGCTCATCGAAGGGAAAGTGGAGGGCAAAATCAATGTCAGCCAGACCCTGACCATCGGCGCCGGCGGACAGGTCACGGCCGAGGTGCACGGCGACACGGTCATCGTGCTGGGCCGCGTCAACGGCAACGTGTCGGCCGCCCAGCGGGTGATCCTGAAACCCTCGGCGATGGTCACCGGGAACATCACCTGCGCCGCGTTCATCGTCAATGAAGGGGCCTCGTTCGACGGCAACATCATCATGAAGAACCTCGACAAGAAAGCGGCGCCGCCGGCGGCCGCGCCGCTGTTCCAGGCGAAGGAGAAAGAGAAGGAGATCGAGAAGGACAAGGAGAAGGCGAAGAACAACGCCAAGAACCCGTAGTCGGGCCGGCGGCCGCGGGAGATTCGGACGGGCGAGGGGTGAGGACGCATGGAACGGGTGGTCGTCAGGGACGAGGCGGTCAAGAAGATCCGCAATTTTTACCTGTGGGTGTTCGCCGACGAGGTGCGGGACCAACCCGCCGGCCTCGGGCCGGGCGAGCCGGTGGAGGTCCGCTCGCCGCGCGGCGAGATTCTTGGGACCGGTTTTTACCACCCCACCGCCCGCGTCACAGTGCGGCTGTTCCACCACAAGCGCATCGAGCCCGACGCCGCGTTCTGGCGACGGCGGCTCCAGCAGGCGCTGGCCCTGCGCGAGCCCCTGCGGGCGCACAGCAACGGCCTGCGGCTGGTCTACTCCGAAGGCGACTACCTGCCTGGCCTGGTGGTGGACGATTTTGCCGACCACCTGGTGATCCAGTGCCGCACCACCGGCATGGACCGCATCCGGCCCCTCATCGTGGAGCTGCTGCAGAAACTGCGGCGGCCGGCGTCGATCTACGAGCGCAGCGACGTGCCCGCCCGCCAGGAGGAAGGCCTGGCGTTCCGGACCGGTCAGCTGGCGGGCGTAACACCGCCGCGGGTTCGGATCGCGGAGCACGGCGTCCAATTCTGGGTGGACATTCCCGGTGGGCAGAAGACCGGCTTCTTCTCCGACCAGCGCGATGCGCGGCGCCATTTCGCCTCGCTGCTGCGTCCCGGTGACCGGGTGCTCGACGCCTTCTGCTACACGGGCGGATTCGGCCTGTACGCGGCCCGAATGGGCGCGGCGGTCACCGCCGTGGACAAGGACGAAGCCGCGCTGACCCTGGCCGCGGCCAACGCCGAGCTCAACGAGGTCACCGCGCGGTTCGAGACCGTGGCCGCCGACCTGTTCACGTGGCTCCCCGAAACGGCCGCCGCCGGTCGCGTGTTCGACGCCATCAGCCTGGATCCGCCGGCCCTGATCAAATACAAGAATCAGCAGAACAAGGGGCGCGGGCTGCTCATGGACCTGATCCGGCCCTGCCTCCGGATGCTGCGTCCCGGCGGGCTGCTCCACGTCTCCAGCTGCGCTTACCACGTCGGACCGGAACTGCTGCGGGAGGCGGCGCGGATCGCCGCCGGCGAGACCGGCAAGCGCCTCCTGGTGGCCGCCGAAACCGTCCAGGCGGCCGACCACCCGTATTTCCTCCAGATGCCGGAAACCCAGTACCTGAAGGGCTTCACCTACCGGGTGCTGCCGGACTGAGGTCGTCCGGGCGGGGGATTGACACCGGCGGCAAATTCCAGTACATTGACCGGACCCCAACAGAGGAATGGCCCTATGCCCATGTACATGATTCGTTCCACTTTGGACCGCCTGAGCAAGCGCCTGGAGGAGATCCAGAAGGAGAAGTACAACGTCGCCAAGGAGCTGCAGCAAGCGGCCTCCTACGGCGACTTCAGCGAGAACGCCGAGTACGACGCGGCGAAAGAGAAAAAGGACATGCTGGCCAACGAGGAGATGAAGATCCGCGGCTGGCTGGGCGACGCGCAGCTCATCGAGGAGACCCAGACCCCGCCCGACGTGGTCACCATCGGCAAGAAGCTCGTGATCCAGGACGTGGAGTCCGGTCAGCAGCAGACGTTCGCCATCCTCGGCGAACTGGACCAGCTCGAGGGGCACGAGGTGCTCTCCGTGACCGCGCCCCTGGCCATGGGGCTGCTGAACAAGCGCAAAGGGCGCACCGTCGAGGTGCAGCTTCCCCGCCAGACGCGGCGCTACCGGATTCTGGAACTCGACAACTTCTTCCACAAATGACCCGCGAGCTCGACCGGATCATCATCGCGGGCGCCGCCGAGCACAACCTCAAACACATCCGGGTGGAAATACCCAAGAAACGGCTGGTGGTGTTCACCGGCGTCAGCGGCTCGGGCAAGTCGAGCCTCGCCTTCGACACCCTGTTCGCCGAGGGGCAGCGGCGCTATGTCGAGTCGCTCTCGAGCTACGCCCGCCAGTTCCTCGGCCAGATGGAGAAGCCGCGCTACGAATCCATCCACGGCCTGACCCCCACCATCGCCATCGACCAGCGGTCGGCCGGGTCCAATCCGCGGTCCACCGTCGGCACCATCACCGAGATCCACGACTACCTGCGCGTGCTCTTCGCGCGGGTCGGGATCCAGCACTGCTACGGCTGCGGCCGGCCGGTCTCCGAACAGAGCGCCCAGCAGATCATCGACGACCTGAAGGAGCTGCCACCCGGGACGAAGCTGGTGCTGCTGGCCCCGGTGGTCCGCGGCCGCAAGGGGGAGCACCGCGAGGTGTTCGAGAGCCTGCGGCGGGACGGCTTCCTGCGGGCGCGGGTGGACGGGGACATCCGGCTGCTCGAGGACCCGCCCGCCCTGGACAAGAAGCGGAAGCACACCGTCGAGGTGGTGGTGGACCGTCTGGTGGCCGGCCCGGAGCTGGGCGGACGCCTGTCCGACTCGGTGGAGACGGCGCTCCGGGTGGGCGGCGGCGTGCTCATCGCCGCGCTGGGCGACGGGACGGAGCGGGTCTACAGCGAGCAGAACGCCTGCCAGTACTGCGGGATCTCCTATCCGGAGCTCAGTCCGCAGCTCTTCTCCTTCAACGGCCCCCAGGGGATGTGCAAGGCGTGCAACGGCCTGGGCACCCGGCTGGAGATGGATCCGGCCAAGGTGATCCCCGACCGTTCGCTGTCACTGGCCGACGGCGCCATCGCGCCGTGGGCCGGAGCGATGCGCAACCGCGCCGGCTGGACCTGGCGCACCATCGAGACGATCTGCCGCCATTACGACATCCCCATGGACCAGCCCCTGGACCGGCTGCCCCCGGACAAGCTCCACATCCTGCTGCACGGCTCCAGCGGCGAGCGGATCGAATTTCACCTCAAGGGAAAGGCCAGCGAGTACCGCTGGCAGTCGCAGGTGGAGGGGATCCTGAACACGCTGGCGCGGCGGCTGCGCGAGACGCGCTCCGACGAGGCCCGCAACTACTACATGAAATACTTCTCCGACACGATCTGCCCCGAATGCGGCGGCGAGCGCCTGCGCCGCGAGGCCCGCTGGGTGCGGATCGACGGCCAGAGCATCATCGACATGGGCCGCCTGCCGGTGGGGCAGCTCCGGGAGGTCATCGACGGGCTGCCGCTGGCCGGCAGCCGCCGCCAGATCGCCCGCGAGCTGGTCCGGGAGATCGCCCAGCGGTTGCACTTCCTGGTCAACGTCGGCCTCGACTACCTGACGCTGGAGCGGGCCGGGCCGTCGCTGTCCGGCGGCGAGGCCCAGCGCATCCGCCTGGCCTCCCAGGTGGGCACGGAGCTCACGGGCGTGACCTACATTCTCGACGAGCCGAGCATCGGCCTGCACCAGCGCGACAACATCCGGCTCATCAGCACGCTGAAACACCTGCGCGACCTGGGCAACACGGTGGTGGTGGTGGAGCACGACCGGGAGACCATCACCGCGGCCGACCACGTCATCGACTTCGGCCCCGGCGCCGGCATTCACGGCGGCGAGGTGGTGTTCGCCGGCACGCCGGCGCAGCTCCGGCGCTGCCGCGCCTCGCTCACCGGCCAGTACCTGTCGGGCCGGCGTGAGATTCCGCTGCCCGAGCGGCGCCGGTCCGCCGACAAAGGCTGGTTGACAGTGCGCGGGGCGCGCCTGCACAACCTTCAGGGCATCGACGCCGCCTTCCCGCTGGGCGCGCTGACGTTCGTCACCGGCGTCTCCGGCGCCGGCAAGAGCTCGCTGGTGAACCTGACCCTGTACCCCGCGCTGGCCAACCGGCTCAACGGCGCGCGCCTCCGCGAGGGGGAGCACACCGGCGTCGAGGGGTTGGACCTCGTGGACAAGGTCATCGACATCGACCAGAAGCCCATCGGCCGGACGCCCCGTTCCAATCCGGCCACCTACGTCAAGGTGTTCGATCTCATCCGCGAAGTGTTCGCCCAGCAGAAGGAGGCCCGGCTGTACGGCTATTCGAGCAGCCGGTTCAGCTTCAACCTGAAGGGCGGCCGGTGCGAAACCTGCCACGGCGCCGGCGTGATCAAGGTGGAAATGCATTTCCTCGCCGACGTCTACGTGCCGTGCGACACCTGCCGTGGCCGCCGCTTCAACGAGGCCACCCTCAAGGTCCATTTCGCCGGCGCCAGCATCACCGACGTGCTGGAGATGACCATCGAGGAGGCCCGCCGGGTGTTCGTCAACTTTCCGCGGATCCGGCGGATCCTCGACACGCTCATCGACGTCGGCCTGGGATACGTCCGCCTCGGACAGCCGTCGCCCACGCTGTCGGGCGGCGAGGCGCAGCGCATCAAGCTGGCGCGGGAGCTGTCGCGGGCCGGCACCGGCCGGACGGTGTACATCCTCGACGAGCCCACCACCGGCCTTCACTTCGAGGACGTACGCAAGCTCCTGGCGGTGCTCCAGCGCCTGGTGGA
>JAGOHA010000005.1:11077-13925 GCA_017996395.1 Acidobacteriota bacterium
AACCCAGGTCCAAGGTCCCAGGACCCATCAACCGCAAAAATAAACTCGTATCCAAATAACCAATAAAATATAAGCAATCACCAATAACCAAATAATTCCCCAGACTCACCGATTCACTAGTCACCGATTTCCGGGATCTCGGCTATAATTGATCCAGTTACTCTCACGCCCGGAGCGACAGGAACGATGTGGCCCATTGTCGGCAGCATCGGAGGGCAACCCGTATACAGTTACGGCCTGGCCGTGGCGGTGGCACTGGGAGTCTGCCTGGCGCTGGCTTGGGGCCGGCGGCGGGCAGCCGGCCTCGAGACCGGCGACCTGCTCAATTTCGTGCTGCTGGGCATTGCGGCGCTGCTGTTCGCCCCGAAAATCTGGGCCATCGTTCACACTATGGATTTCGGCGCCGCGGCCTGGCTGGGGCTGCTGCAGTTCTGGCGGCTGGGTGAACTCTCCGCCGGGGTGGTTGCGGCGGCCACCGCGCTGGCTTGGGCGGTTTACGCCGCCCGGCGGCGCATCCCGCTCCGACCGGTGCTGGACGCCTACCTGCTCGTGGTGCTGACGGGCTTGGCCATCCAGCGCGCGGGATGCTTCCTGGCCGGGTGCTGCTACGGGACGCCCACAACGATGCCGTGGAGCGTCCGGTTCCCAGCCGGCTCGCCCGCCGGCGACCACTTTCCCGGCCAGGCGCTTCATCCGGTTCAGCTGTATTATGCGACCGCATATCTTCTCATTGCGGCGGGGCTGTGGGGACTGGAAGCCTGGCGCCGACGGTCCGGCCGGCCCATGCCGCCTGGACTTACCGCCGGAGTGGGATTGCTCCTGGCCGGCGCTGCCCACGCGGGTGTGAGCGCATTCCGCGCCGATGCCGCGGCCGCCCCCATCATCTGGGTAGCCGGTTTGGCAGCGACCGCGTTCGGGGCACTGTTGCTTGGCTGGAGCATCCGGGGCGCCCGACCGAAATTAGCGCCCGCCGCGGCTCGCCGATCGGCGGGGCAGCGCCGGCCGACGGGAGTCACCGGCACTCCAAAACGCAAATCTTCGCTGGAGGGATGATTATGTCCAACAGCTTTAAAATCGCCCTGATCGTCGGTTTCGCCGCCCTGGTGCCGTTCATCGGCGGCGCCTGTTCGTGCTTCAATAAAATGAACCTGAGCCCCATGCGCGGCGGCATGTCCCCCGACGGCACCGGCACCATGACCATCTGGATGGGGGGCGTCCGGCCCACCGTCGAGGATGAATCGGGCAACGTGGTGACGGGCTCGTACTCGTTCCTGGACTACCACCAGGAGGGGGCGAGCTACGACATGCGGGTTCAGATCATCCATTCCAACAAGATCTCCGTGGACGACGTGGGCGGGGTGGGGATCCTCCAGTTTCCCGACGACATCACCGGCTTCGCCGCGGTTTATGACGATTACATGGGCCACAGCGGGCCGCTGGAGATCCAGGCGGGGCTCAGCACTGTCCCCATCACCTCGAATCACGCCTTGAACGCCGAACCCGGCCACCAGCTGGTGATCGTCCGGGTGCCGCCGGCGCTGGTGCCCGCCGAGGGCGCGCCGGAGCTCTGGTACGAGAACACCATGACCTTCCAGATCAACCCGGTGCGGCCCATCCAGGTCAAGGCGATCATGGCGGCGACGGTCCCCACGGGAGGCGGCGGCTACTACTACCTGCCCGTGTGCCCGGCGGTGCGGTCGTTTGCCGATGTCCCGCCGGTGGAGATTCCGGAGACGCCGCCCACGGAATCCATCCCGTTCCCGCGCCTGGCGGACCTGCCCCATCCCGGCGGCCCGCTGGTCTACAACCTGGACGAGGGCTCCATCTACGCCCTGCGCTATTTCCCGCGGCTGGATTTCAATTCGGCGGCCCACACCGAGGGCTTTGGCTTCGTCAACACCGGCACCAAGGCGTCCACGGTCACCTTCCACGCCTACGACGTGAACGGCCAGTCCATCGCTGATTCGCCGAACTGGAACTGGCCGGCCGGCGGGCAGGGCGCCTACCAGGCGGAAGGATTGTTGCAGCTTTCCCAGCCTGCCCAGGGATGGGTGGAGGCGCGGACCTCCGAGTACGACCTGCTGGGCTTCTTCCTGACCCAGTGGTTTCCGTGGGGATTCTTGGAGGGAATGGACGGCGCCGCCGTGTTCACGGAGACCATGAATATCGGCGTTATTCCGCGCATCCAGATGCAGAGCCCGTACACCACCGAGGTGCAGATCGTCAATCCCGGGTATGAAGGAATGTCGGTGGCACTGCAGAAAAGTTACGCCACCGGCGGCAATTTTCTCGGGTCCTTCCCGGTACCCGCCCGCGGCGCGCTGGTGACCGACCTGACAGCTTACGGTTCCTTCGACGGGGCCCTCTACCTCGAAAGCGGGCATCCGTTCATTGCCACCGCCACGATCCGCCACGGCAACGACTGCGTCGCCACGGCCAATGCCGTTGCGTTCGGCGACCGGGCGGAGACGCTGTTCGCCTCCCACATCGTGCTGTGGCCGGGGATCTACTCCACTTCGATCAACCTGCACAACGGCGGCAACGGCAGCGACGCCACGGCCGAGATCCGGCCGTACTACGCGAACGGCACCCCCATGGCCGCGCCATTCAACGTTACGGTCCCACGGAGCGCCACCGTGACCCTGACCGACACGCAACTCGGCCTCCCCGATGGCGCTTCGTCGGAGGGATGGCTGGAGATCCGCTCGCCGGGCAAACCGCTGGCGGGCTGCATCACCTTCGGCGACCCGGTGCGCCATCTCTACGAGTCCACGCTGCCGCTCCAGGCGGCCGGTTCGAAGAATTTCTACTACGCCCAGGTGGCCAACGGCGATGTGGGCGGGGTGGT
>JAGOHA010000005.1:14025-64280 GCA_017996395.1 Acidobacteriota bacterium
TCGCCCGGGGTGTGGTAATCCTCGGTCATGGCGCTGAAGAAGAACGTCCACGGGATGTTCCGCTGGGCGAACGGGGCGTGGTCGCTGCCGCCGGCGGCGGCGCCGCGGCTGGGGCGGAGGTACAGCGCCATTCCCACGTGGCTGTTGGCGGCGCGGATGGCCGCGTCCATCGCATCGGTCTCGCTCAGCGACAGGGCCATGAACTCCTCCACCTTGATCTTGGCCATCACGTCCTCGGGCAGGCCGATCCCCCACATGCGCGACACGCGCTCGAGTCGCTCCTTAGTCCACGACCGGCCCAGCATGTCGAGGTTCACACAGGCCGCCGTCCGGTCCATGGGCATGAAGGGGTGGTCGGCATAGTAGCGCGAGCCGAGCAGGCCCTGTTCCTCGCCGGTCCAGAAGGCGAACAACACCGACCGTTTCGGCCTGGCGGCGCCCGTCGCATAGGCCTGGGCGATCTCCAGCAGCCCAGCGGCGCCTGAGGCGTTGTCATCGGCCCCGTTGAAGATGTACGGACCGTAATGCCCCAGGTGGTCCAGGTGGGCGCCGATGACCACCACCTCGTCCTTGAGCTTCGGATCGGACCCCTCGACGAATCCCAGCACGTTGCGCGAGCTGGTCAGGGCGCCGCTGACCTCGCTGCGCAGTTCCAGCGTGACGCCGGCCAGTTCCCGGGAGGCCGGCTGCAGCTTGCCGTCGATGTCGGCCTTGAGACCGTCCAGCTTCGCGTCGGCGAGGCCGACGATGTAGGCGGCCATCTCGCGGGAGACGGTCAGGGTGGGGAGTGCGTCCATGGGGAGCGGCGCGGCCGGTTCGGGCAGCTCCAGTTCCCGGTCGCCCGTGTCGATGACGGGCTTGGAGTCGTCCACGACGCGGCCGTCCAGCACTCGGGCGGCGACGTCGCGGCCGGCGGCGTCACTCTCCACCTGCAGCACGGCCAGGGCGCCGAGCTCACGCGCCGCGGCCACCTTCGGCGAGGCGGTGCGGCGGGGCCGGGCGCCGGTGTACTTGTCCTTGAGCTCCGGCTGGTGGAACGGCGAGGCCGGATCGTCGGGGCGGGGCGCGCCGTTCAGGACGAGCACCACCTTGCCCTTGACGTCGACGCCGCGGTAATCGTCCCAGCCGGCGGCCGTCTCCCGGATGCCGTACCCGACGAACACGACGGGGGCGCGAAGCACCTCGGTCCGGCGCACCCGCGGGAACTGGTAATCGAGGTCCGACTGGAAGGTACGGGCCTGCTCGGCGGCGCCGGAGCTGCGGCCCACCGTGATGCGGCTGGTGGCGGAGCGGATCTCCCGGATGGGCACCCGCTGGAAGTATGAGCGGACGGGCGGCCCGGCGGGACGGGGCGCGGCAGGACCGGCGGCGAAGGCGCCCGCCGGCTCCGCGCGGACGGGGTCCCCGGCGGGGGCGACACCCCACGCGGCGAGCAGGGCGGCGACGAACTCGGCGGCCGCCTCGTGGCCGGTGGTGGCCGTTTCACGGCCATCCAGCGCGTCGGCGGACAAGAAGCGGATCCAGACGCCGGCGTCGGCGGCGGTGATGGAATCGAAACCGGCGCGCCACGGCGCCGGCACCGGCTTCGGCTGCTCCACCAGCACGAGCTGGCGCGAGGGATCGTCGGGACGCGGGGCGGTCGCCGGCGCCTGGGCCGAACAAGAAACGGCGAGCCAAACAATCGCGATCAGAGCGACGAGAGGTTGTGTGCGCATGCGTTCTCCTTCACCAAAACGTCTGATTTCTTACGCAAGGAGCGATTCCGATGTTTTCGGAGACCGGGGCAACCGTGCGGTTGTGGGACGGCTTGACATTCAGGGCGAGAATGGTTACCGTCAAACGGTCATCGGCCGCGGGCGGACGCCGGCAACCACAGACGGCCTGACGCGGCGGGCGGTCGCGACGGCGGCTTTCGCAGCCGGAACGTCCGGCTGATTCGATCTCCCGGCGGCGGGAGCAGACACCTGGAGGAGATTCCATGAACATCCTGAACACGAACCGGTCGTGGTTAGGCCGTCTGGCCTGGGCGGCGGCCGTGGTCCTGGCGCTCGGCGCGACCGGGCTGACTCAGGGCGACGATGCGAAGACTCCGGAACGGGGCGTTGTGGAACGCCGCTTTGAGGCGCTCGACCACCGCCTCGACGTGCTGGAAAAGGCCGTGGACGACCTGCTCTGGTTCCAGCGCGTGGGCGACGTCGCCCTGGTGGACAAGCTGTTCATCGTCGGCCCCCCGCCGGCGAAGGTGAAGAACCCGACGGCCATGGGCGCCCAGAATCCCCTCAAGTTCTGGACCTACCTCTTCGTCCCGAAGTGGGCCGCCGGCGCCGGCAAGCTGCCTCTGATCGTGTTGCCCCACGGCGGCGTGCACGCCAACTTCACCACCTATCACACCCACATCGTCCGCGAGCTCGTGGCCCAGGGGTACGTGGTGGCGGCGCCGGAGTACCGCGGCAGCACCGGCTATGGCAAGGGCTTTTATGAGCGCATCGACTACGGCGGGCGTGAGAACGACGACGTGCATGCCACCCGCCTCTACGTGGCGGAGAACTGCCCCGCCGTCGACGGCAAGCGCGCGGGCATCGTCGGCTGGAGCCACGGGGGCCTGATCGCCCTGATGAACATCTTCGACCACCCGGACGACTACCTGGTGGCGTTCGCGGGCGTGCCGGTGAGCGACCTCATCGCCCGGATGGGCTATTCCGACGACGAATACCGTGACCTGTACTCGGCAGACTACCACATCGGCCAGACCGCCCAGCAGAACATCGCGGAATATCGCCGCCGGTCGCCGGCCTGGAACGCGGCCAAACTGCGTACCCCCCTGCTGATCCACACGAACACAAACGACGATGACGTGTTCGTCCTCGAGGTGGAGCATCTGATCCAGGCGCTGAAGGCGGAGGGGAAGTCGTTCGAGTACGAGATCTTCAAGGACGCGCCCGGCGGCCACAGCTTCGACCGCATCGACACACGGCTGGCCCGGCAGACCCGGGTCAAGATCTACCAGTTCCTGGCGCGGTACCTGAATCCGCCCCGGCCCATCCGCTCGCTCGAGGAACTGGACCGGGCGGCCTACCGCTGGGAGCCGTAGCGGCGGCGCGGCCGGCCGCAGCGCCGGCCCAGAAAATGATTGACAGGCCGGGGCGCTTTGGCTAAGATACGCCTTTGTTTTGAGAAGGCTGCCGTGGAGGAACCATGTCCAAGCGCTGTGAAATCTGTGGGAAAGGGCCCGTTTTTGGCCATAACGTGAGCCATGCTCACAATGTCACCAACCGCCGCTTTGAGCCGAATCTGCACAAGATGAAAGCGCAGGTGGGCGGCGACGTGAAAAAGATCCGGGTCTGCACCCGCTGCCTGCGGTCCGGCAAAGTGGTGAAGCCGACTTCCGCGACCCGCGCCTGAGCGTTCACCGCGCGCGTCACGTCTTGGAATAGTCCGCCCGTTCCACATCCCGAACATTCTTGATCGACTTCAGCATGCGGATGATTTTATCCAGCTGTTGTCGATCCGCGACCTCCAGGGCGATCTGAAACACGCCCTCCTCGCGCCCCTTGGAGTGGGCCCGGAAATCGCGGATGTTCACATCCATTTTCGTGATTTTGTTGGAGATGTCCGCGATCAACCCCTTTCGGTCGTCGGTGTAGACGAGCAGTCGGACCGGGAAGGTGGCCCCCTTCTGCGCCTTGCCCCAAGTGACCTCGATCTCCTTCTCCGGATGGTTCAGCAGCTTCTCCACGTTCGGACAGTCCTTGGCGTGCACGATGACGCCGCGGCCGCGGGAGATGTAGCCCACGACTTCCTCGCCGGGGATGGGGCTGCAACAGCGCGCCCGGCTGATGAGGATGTCGCTCATGCCGCTGACCAGCAGCTTGTCCCGGCCCAGGCTGAACACGTCCTTGACCAGGCTCTTGATGGCGCCATCCGGCGCCGGCGCCTCAGGGGCGACCCCGAGCAGATTCTCCAGGAATTTACGCGCCGACACCTTGCCGAATCCGATCTGCGCGTACAGGTCCTCGGCCTTGACCACGCCGAGTTCGGTGAGCCGCACTGAGAAGTCCGCGTGGCCCAGCACCGCCTTGAGCGACGAGCGGAACCGGTGGGTTTCCTTCTCCATGATCTTCCGCCCGAATTCGATGGCCTGCTGCCGCTCGTACTTGTTGAGCCACCCCCGGATCTTGTTGCGCGCCTTGGCGGAGATGACGAAGGTGAGCCAGTCGCGGCTGGGATGGTGATCCTTGGCGGTGATGATCTCCACGATCTCGCCGTTGCGGAGCTGGTACTTGAGCGGCACGATCCGGGCGTTGACCCGCGCCTGGGTGCACTGGTGGCCGACGTCGGTGTGAATCTCATAGGCAAAATCCACCGGTGTCGCCCCCTTGGGCAGGATGATGACATCGCCCTTGGGGGTGAAGGTGTACACCTCCTCGGGATACAGGTCGATCTTCAGGTTGGTCAGGAATTCGTGGGGATTCTGGACTTCCTTTTGCCATTCCAGCAGGTGCCGCAGCCAGGCGAAGCGCCGGTCGGTGTCGTCCTTGGTGATCTTGCCCTCTTTGTACATCCAGTGGGCGGCGATGCCGCTTTCGGCGATCTGGTGCATCTCCTCGGTGCGGATCTGGATCTCACAAGGGATGCCGGCCTCGCTCATGATCGTGGTGTGCACCGACTGGTAGCCGTTGGGGCGCGGCATGCCGATGTAGTCCTTGAAGCGGCCCGGCACGAGCTTCCAGGCGGTATGCACAACCCCCAGCACGGCGTAGCAGTTCGGGACGCTGTCGGTGATGACGCGCACGGCGAGGAAGTCGTACACCTCGTCGAAGGAGATCCGCTGCCGTCTCATCTTGGAGTAGATGCTGGCCACCCGCTTGATCCGCGCCTGGAACACCGCCGGAATGTTGTTCTCCGCCAGGATGGTGCGCAGCCGTCCCTCGACGTCCTTCAGGAGCTTGTTGCCGGCGGCCCGCCGCTTCTCGATCAGGCCGATGATCTCCTGATATTTGTCCGGCTCCAGGTGGTAGAAAGCCAGATCCTCGAGCTCGCTCTTGATCTTCCCCATGCCCAGCCGATTGGCGATGGGCACGTAGATTTCGTTGGTCTCCCGCGCGATGCGCGATTTCTGATCCGGACTCAGGTGCTTGAGCGTGCGCATGTTGTGGAGGCGGTCGGCCAGCTTGACGAGGATGACCCGAACATCGTCGCTCATGGCCAGCAGCAGCTTGCGGAAGTTCTCCGCCTGGCGCTGCTCGGTGGAGGTGAAGGCGATCTGGCCGATCTTGGTGACGCCCTCGACGATGAGGGCGACCGGATCGCCGAAGTATTTCCGGATGGTATCGATGTCGGTGAGGGTGTCCTCGACCACGTCGTGCAGGAGGCCCACCGTCACCGCGATCTCGTCCAGCCCCATCTCGGCGAGAATGTTGGCCACCTCGAGCGGATGCGCCAGATAGGGATCGCCGGAGTTGCGGAACTGGTTCGCGTGCGCCTTGGCCGAAAAGACATACGCCCGCTTCAGCAGATCGAGATCCGCCTTGGGGTAGTGAGCGGTGAGTTTTTCGGCAATGTCTTCAAAACGAATCATCTGCCCGAACCCTCCAGCCACCTCAAGGATACGAGCAGCATCCGCAAGTTGCAAGGGCATTTCTTGCCGCCGGGGGACCGGTGGAGTATAATAACCGCCCTGGAATCCATTCATGAAGATACTCTGCCTCAGCGCTTACCTGCCTGGCCGCGGACTGCACGGCGGAAGCAGCCGAATCTTTGAATTGTTCCATTACCTCCACCGGTTTCATGAACTGACCCTCCTCACCTTCCGGAGCAAGAACGACGACGATTCGCGCGTCCACGAGCTCAAGCAGATGTGTGACAAGCTGATCATCGTGCCCATGTCGGAGCGGCGGCCGTTTTACCTGTTCCCGTTTGAGCCGTTCATCGACTACATGTCGGTCGAATTCCGCACGCGGCTCCAGAAGTTGCTCAAAAAGGAGCGGTACGATCTGGCGCAGCTCGAGTACATCCAGATGGGCATCTACCTGAAGGAGCTCGGCAGCATCCCCACCGTGCTCACCGAGCACGAAGTCAATTTCATGGCCTACCGCAAGAACATCCCGTTCCTGTCGAACCCGGTGCAGAAGGTCAAGATGTACTACGATTCCCTGCAGGTCATGAAGCGCGAGCTGGAGATCCTGCAGCGGGTGGACCGGATCATCTGCATGAACCGGCTGGAGGCGGACGAGCTCCACGGCTACGTGCCCGCCGACAAGATCGATGTGCTGCCCCACGGGGTGGACACCGACTATTTCGCCCCCCACGACGCGGCGGACGTGGAACCGCTGTCCATCGGTTTCTTCGGGGCCTACCACCATTATCCCAACGTGGACGCCGTCCATTTTTTCGTTGACCGCGTGTTCCCCCTGATCCGGGAACGGCTGCCGGAGGCGAAGTTCTACGTGATCGGCATCCACCCGCCCAAGGAGTTCCACGCACTGCGCGACCGGCCGGGCGTGGTCATCACCGGCTTCGTGCCGGACATCCGCGAGGCGCTGGCACGCTGCCAGGTGATCGTCGCGCCCCTGCGGCTGGGCATGGGGATGCGGGTCAAGGTGATGGAGGCGCTGGCCATGAGCAAGCCGGTGGTCGCGACCGACCTGGCCGCGGCCGGCCTGGACGTCGTCGACGGCCAGCACCTGATCATCGCCAACCAGGAGGAGAACTTCGCCGAGAGCGTCTGCTACCTGCTGCAGGACCGCCAGTGTGCCGAGAACCTGGGCCGCGAGGGCCGGAAGCTGGTGGCGGAGCGTTACAATTACACGAGTATCGGGCAGCGCCTGGAAACCATCTACCAGCAGGTGGTGAAACACCGGTGAATTCGCCGTTGATCCATCGGTGCTTTTCACGTATACTCGGCCACTGTTTTTTCGGGGAGCGCCCATGCTAGACGCCAGCGCCAGAAAGTACCTCCGCGGCCGGGCCCACCATCTCGAGGCGGTGGTGCAGATCGGCAAAGACGGCGTCACCGACCAGGTGATCCAGGAGATCGAACGCACCGCCGACCGGCTGGAGCTGCTCAAGATCCGGGTTCGCCCCAACGCGCCGCTGGGAGCTCGGGAGACCGCGGCCAGTCTGGCGTCCCGCCTGCGCGGCGAAATCATCGGCACCGTGGGCCGCGTCATCATCTATTTCCTGCCGGGCAAGGACGAGACGGCTTTCCCCGAGATCAACCGCTGAGGCCGCCGTGGAAACCACTCCGGAAAAGCCCGGCAAGCCGTTTTACCGCCGCAAGCGGTTCTGGACCGCCGTCATCGTGGTGGGTCTGGCGGTGGGTCTCGGCTTCAATTACAAGGCGGTGAAACGGGCCGGCCAGGACCTGATCACCTACGCCGAGCGGTCCAGCCCGGTCGTCGCCGGGCTGATCCTGGGCGTGGTGGCGGTCGGCGATTCCTCGTTCCTGTCCATCCCGGAAGGGAACGACTTCCTCATCGTCTATTTCTCCATCCTGAAAGCCGAGTACATGCCTTACTTTGTCCTGATCAGCGCGGTGGGCTCGGTCATCGGTTCGGTGATCCTGTTCAGTGTGGGGCGCAAGGGCGGCGGCATGTTCCTCCAGAAGCGCTTCTCCCCGGAGCGCGTCACGAAGATCCAGGAGTGGTTCCGGAAGTACGGCATCTGGGCCATCCTGTTGCCATGCATCGTCCCGCCGCCCATGCCGTTCAAGCTGTTCGTGCTCACCGCCGGCGTCCTGCGGTTCCGCTACAGCCGGTTCATCCTCGCCACCCTGATCGGCCGGCTGGTGCGCTACGGGATCTGGGGAGTGCTGGCGGTGATCTTCCGGGATTACATCATCAATTTCATGAAGTACCACCTGCTGGACCTGGGACTGGCCATCCTGGGCGTGATCATCCTGGCCGGCGTGGGCAGCTTCATTTATACCCGGATCCGGCGGCGCTCCCAGCCGCTGGATGAGCCCGCGGCCGTCCCTCCCCCCGCCGAATGACTGCCGCCGGCGCTGCCCGCCAGCCGGCCGATCCGCATGTCCCCGCCGATGCGTCCCGGCCCGTGACGCCGCTACCCGGTTGTCCGAACAGCGGTTAGGGTTCGGTGAACCCCGGCGGCTGTTGTATAATCGGTCAGCCTGGATGGAGTGGCCATCGAGCGTCGCATGTCCGAATCACCGCGCAAGAAATTCAAAGTGCCCTGGCCCGTGCGCCTGCTGGTCTATGCCGCCCTGGTGACGGCCGCCACCTGGTGGTTCCTCAACTCGCCCCTGCTCAAATCCGTGCTGCTCAACGCCGTCAATTCCCGCCTGGCCAAGGAGACCGGCCTGCAACTGGTGGTGCGGGATTGGGATTACAACCTGTTTCGCGGCACCGTCCAGGCCCGGGACCTGGCGGTCGTCTCCTCGTCCGGTTCGTTCTTCTGCCGCATCCCGGAGCTGCGCCTGGCGCTGGACCCCGGCGATATGCTCCAGGGACGGCTCACGCCGGTGTCCATCGAGGTGATCGGCCTGGATCTGGTGCTCAACCTGCCGGCCGACGACCTGACGATCCGGGAACGGGAACCGAGCGGTGAACTCGACCTGAAGTTCCAGTCGATCATCCTGCGGCGATGCCGGGTCCGCTGCCGCGACCTGTCGATCCCGCTGGACGGCACCATCGGTCGATTCGACCTGCGGATCGACAAGGACCGCCGGCAGCCGGGCTACCAGGTCCGGCTCGACGTGGCCGACGCCCTGTTCCGTCAGGACCGGCGGCGCCTGCCGCTGGACGCGTTCGCCGTGCGGGGCACGGTGACGGCGGACGAGCTGGAGTTCAGGGAAATCACGATCGACTCGCCGCTGCTGGAATGGCGGGGCGCCCTGCGGCTCAAGACCGAGGCGCCCCTGCAGCTGGCCGCCGAAGGGAAGGGTGCGATCGGGCTGGGACTCGCCCGGCTGCTGGAACCAGACCTCCCGGTGGCGCTGGGCGGGCGGGCCGCGTTGGCCGGCCGGGTGGCGGTCCGCGACGGAGTGCTGGCCGACCTGACGGCCGAGCTTTCGGCGCCCGCGCTGGCCGTCAACCAGGTGTCGATGACGAACCTGTTTGTGCAGGTCGGGATGCGCGACGGCGAGCTGGTCACGAACACCTTCCAACTCAGTCTGGATGGCGGTGGCGCCGTGACCGGCCAGTGGGGGTTCTCGCCGGAGTCCCGCGCCATCCGCTACGCCGGCCGGCTGGCCAACCTCGAACTGGGCCAATTCCACACGGGTGGTCTGATCGGCCATCCCGTCGACGGGGTGATCGACGGCGAGCTGGAACTGGGTCTGGCGCCCGGCGGTTCACCGAAAATCCGGTGGGACGGCGTGATCGCCGGCATGTCGGTGCAACTCCCATCCAAGGTGCATTTCTATCGGGCCGAATTCATCCAGGGGCGGCTGGCCCTGAACGACGGCGAAATCAGCTTCGAGCTGGACAACGCGCTGGGCGAAGGCATGCTCATCCAAGGCAAGGGACGGGTGCGGGACGGCGAGGTGTGGGTGGATCCCATGCGCGTCTGGGTGCCGGCCGAAGAGGAGGCGCAGGGTCTGCTGGCGCGCGTCGCCCGGCTGTCGGACAAATTGAAAGCCAAGCTCGACATGGTTCAGATTTACGGCCAGACGGAATTCACCGGCCGCCTGCATCTCAAGGGGAGTTTCCCTGACGTCGACGGCCAGTTGTCCGTGGGCGGGTTGGAGCTGGCGGGGGTGCGGTGGCGGGATGTCCGCCTCCCGTTCCAACTCGACCGGAACTCCCTGCGGGTACGGGGCGGCGTGCTCGACGGAACGAGCCAGCGCGCGGGATTCGATATGAACCTCCGTCTGGAGCCGGATACCCATCTGGACGCCGTCTCCGTCGACTGCCGGGCGTTGGACTGGCAGTCGCTGGAGCGTACCCTGGAATTTGTCGGCCTGGAGTTTGGTGACTCCAAGCCGTCCGCCTACCTGCACGGGAACCTGACCGGCACCCTGAACCTGGTCCTGCCCGAGGGCCAACCGGGCGAGGGGAGTTGGGATATTCGCATCGGCGATGTCCGCCTCAAGAGCCAGCCGCTGGGCCTCATCCAGGCTGTGGGGCGGCTGGCCGGGGACGTGGCGCATTTCGACCAATTGGCGATCCGCGGGCCGGCGGTGGACCTGTCCGCCGGCGGCAGCTGGAACACCGATACGAATCAGGTGGAGGCGGCCGGGGCGCTGCGCCGCCTCGCGCTCAAGGACCTGCCTCAGCTGCGCGACGCCGGTGTCGAAGGCATGCTGGCGGGGACGTTCGAGCTGCGGGGCCGGCTGAGCCAGCCGGAGGTCGCAGCCACATTTACCAGTGATCGGTTGATGTTTCAGGGCGAACCGTTCGGCGACCTGAACCTGGTGGCTCGTTACGAGGGCGACAAGGTGTATTTCTCGCTGCGCACCGAGTACCGGGAGAACAAATACCAGACCCTGGGTGTGGTCAGCCTGGGCGCGGACCCGATTCTGGACGGCCGCGTGTTTCTGGACGACGTGCAGATCCAGCCGTTCCTGCGCCAGGCGGGCGTGCCGCACGCCGACGAGACGCGGGGCACCGTCACGGGCGAGATGTTCGTGACCTACCCCTTTAAAAAGCCCGAGGAAATGGAGGTCACGGCCCGATTCGACGAGATCGGCCTGACTTTCCGTCATCTGCAGTTGCGGAACTCCCAGCCGGTGACCCTGCAGGTACTCGACCGACGACTCACGCTGCGCAACACCGAACTTCAGCTCAACGCGGCCAAGCTGGCCATCCAGGGCGAGTTATCCCTGTTCCCGTTCGACGAGCTCCGCGTGTTCGTGGGCGGTACGCTGAAAGCCGACCTGTTGCAGCCCTTCTATCCGGAACTGTATCCCGGCGGGACGGTCAAGCTGCAGGCGACCGTGCAGGGGAAGGTGGGCAATCCGGCGGTCTCCGGCCGGGTGGAATTCCAGGACGCTGCGCTGAAGATCCGCAAACCGGAGCTGGCCCTGTCCAAGATCAACGGCGTGCTGGAGCTGTCCCGGCATTCCATCCGGACCGAGCGGATCCAGATGGACTCCACCTATGGCCCACTGGAGATCCACGGCGAGTGCCGTCTGGACCAGCTGGAGCCGGTGCTCTGGAACGTGTACGCGAGCAGCGACCGGCTCAGCGTGCCGTTCCCCAAGGGATTTCTGTCGGAGGTGAGCGGCCGCCTCCATCTCCAGGGGCGGCCCGGCCGGTCGGTGCTGGGCGGCGATCTCTGGATCGAGCGGGCCGCCCCGCTGCAGAACGTGGACCTCGTGGGCTTCGTCCAGCTGCTGGCCGGCATGGAATTCTCCAGCGGCGGGAACGGCTCCGGGAAGCTGTTCACCGAGACCACGCTCAACGTGAATCTCAAGGGCGAGCGGTCCGTCCGGATCGAAACGGACAGTCTGGACATCATCGGCAGCGTGGACCTGCAGATCAAGGGATCGCTGGACCAGCCGGTGGTCCGCGGCGCCCTGGTGGTCAACAACGGTGAGATCATGTTCCGGATGAACCGGTTCACCGTGGACCGGGGCTTGATCTCGTTCATCAATCCGGCGGAGGTCGATCCGGAACTCAATCTGCAGATATCGAGCGACATCAAGGATTACCACATCATTGTCCGGCTCGAGGGCTCCACGTCGCGGATGAAGACGCAGCTGGTATCCGTGCCCAACCTGTCCGCCGCCGAGATCGTCCAGCTCATCACATCGGGCCAGGCACCCGAGAGCACGTCCCGGGCCCAGGTGATCACGCCGTCGGGGGCGGACTACTCGGCCGTGCTCAGCCAGCTGGTGTCGGTGGCCGTGGAGCAGCGGCTGAAACAGGTGGTGGGGTTTGACACCATCTCCGTGGACGCGCAGCTCTCCGACACCGATTCCGCCAGCAGCACCCGGGTCACCGTGGGCAAGCAGGTGGTCAAAGACCTGTTCGTGACGTATTCGCGCAGCGTGTCCAGCAGTGAAAAAGACATGATTGTGATCGAGTACCGCCTGTCCCCCCGCGTGACCATCGTGGCCACCGAGGACGAGCGGGGTTATTTCGGGCTCGATTTCCGGTTCAAGCGCAAATTCTGAGGCGCCGCGGGAACGGAAGATGCGTTACTTGCTGACGATCATCGGGATGCTGCTGGCGCTGCCGGCGACGCCGCCGGGGCAGTCGCCCGCCGGTGCACCCCCGTCATCCCGGGCGGCTGCGGTGGTGTTCGAGATCGATCCGCCGGAATTTGACCAGGTGGATATCGCCACTCTGGAGCGCGTGGCCGGCATCCAGACCGGCACCTCTCTCGATGTCCGCGTGTTTCAGAACGCCTGTAAAAACCTTTACCAGTTGGGCATTTTCCGGAAGGTCGCGGTCTACACCCTGCCGGCGGCGGAGGGGCAGCGCGTGATCTTTCGGTTGGCGGCCCAACCGCGCCTGCAGCGCCTTGAGCTGCGACGCGTCCGGCGCTTCAACGTCCGGACGCTGATGAAGGAGCTGGGGCTGGCCCGGGGAGACCTGCTCACCGACGCGGTCCTGGCCGCGGCCCGCGAGCGGCTGCTGGAACTCTATCGGGAGGCGGGGTATCTCGACGCGACCGGCGAATTCCGCGTGCTGCCGGAGGGCCGCCTGCAGATCGAGGTCGCCGAGGGGAAGCGCTACCGGCTGATGCCGGTCCAGGTGGAGTTGCTCGAAGGCACCCTTCTGCCGGAGGTGCGGCGCGTCGTCAGCCGGCTGAGCTACCAGTACCTGTCGCAGCAGCTTCTGGAGCGTCTGGTCCGCGACCTCCGGCGCAGCTACCACGAGGCCGGCTATCCCGCGGTCCGCATCGAGCGGTTCGAATCCCCGGGTCGCCTGCCGGCTTCGGTCCAGCCGGTCATCCTGCTGGAAACCGGGCCGCCCGTCACCATCCGCGTCGAAGGGGACAAGATGTCGCCCGGTGAGATCCGCGAGACGCTGGCCATCTATCGCCTGGGTGACGTCAGCGTGTTCGCCGAAGAACTCAGTCGGAATGACCTGAAAACGTTCCTGGAGCGACAGGGTCGGGTGGTCACGGCGGTCGCCTCCCGGCGAGAGGAGGATCCGGAAACGGGACGGATTCTCCTCGTGTTCCAGGTCGAGACGATGCCGCGAGAGAAAATACCAGTGGAACTCTCGGGCAATGTGTCATTCACCCGCCAGGCGATCGTCGAGGGCACAGGGCTGCCCCTGAGCGTGCCGCACATCTCGGCCGAGACGGCGGAACCTCTGGCCGGCGAGGTGCGGGCGCTGTACAACGCGGCCGGCTGGCTGGATGCGCGGGTGAGCTGGACCGCCATCACGGAGGGCGGCCAAAACACGCTTCGGCTTGAGGTCACCGAGGGCGAACGGTATCGAGTGGGCGCCTTCACGCTGGGCGATAACTTTCCCCATCGCGAAGAGTTCGCGCGGCGGCTGGACGGGTTCCGGGACCAGCCGTACACCGCCGGGCTGGTGGAGCAGTTGCGGCAGACGGTCATCGACTTCTGCTCCGGCCGGGGGTACATCGTCGACCGGCTGGCGCTCAAGGACCAGCGCACCGACCACCGGGTGGACCTGACGCTCGAGCCGGAACTGGATGGGCCCTACCAGGTGGACAACGTGGTGGTGATCAGCCCGGGCGCCACGGTGCCCCGCGAGATGAACAAGCTGATCCGCCTGCAGGGCGGCGGCACGCTGGACATCCAATCGGTCTATCAGGCCGAGAACCGGCTGTACGGGTCGGGCATATTCGAAGATGTTTCGGTGACGGTGCCCGTCGTCCACGGCCGGGAGCAGAGCCGGAACGTGATCCTGAAGCTCGTCGAAGCGCCTCGCTATACGTTCGGGTACGGTTTCGGCTACCAGGACTTCGAAGGTTTCCGCGGGCTGCTCGAGTGGACCGACAACAATTTCCTCGGCCGGACGCTGAGCCTCGGCACCCTCTTCCGGCTCAGCGAAAAGAAAATCCTCGGCCAGGTGTCGGTGAACGACCAGGACCTGTTCTGGGGACGCTATCCTCTGACGCTCTCCATCTACGGGCTGCAGGAGGACCGGGTCTCTTTCAAGACCAAGCGGTTCAGCGTCGTCGGGCAGAGCAGCATCCAGACCGGCCGGCACACCGTCTGGCTGTTCCGGTTGGGTTTCGAAAACATCACCAACTACGACATCCAGGAGGGGCTCGATCCGGGCGAGATCGAGCGGGACGAACAGCCCATCACCCTCCCCTCCCTTGCGGTGACCTACGTCAATGACAGCCGGGACAACCTGATGGATGCCACCCGGGGCCGTCAGCGCACCTTCACGGTCATGATGGCGCCGAAAATCCTGGGCGCCGACACCGGCTTCACCAAACTGTATTTCCAGGAACAGCACAACTACCGGCTCGGGTCGCACCTGGTCGCGGCGCTCTCGCTGCGGATGGGCTGGATTCTCAACCACTCCAGCTCCGTCGATGTGCCGATCAGCGAGAAGTTTTTCGCCGGCGGCTCGTCCACCCTGCGCGCGTACGAGACGGAGCGGGCCGGCCCGCTGGACCCCGTGACGAACGAACCGTTGGGCGGCAACGCTCTGATCATCGGTAACGCTGAATTGCGCTTTCCCATCTACCGTCTCCTGCACGGGGCGCTGTTTTACGATGTCGGCAACGTCTTCACCGACATGTCGTCGGTGCGCTGGCCCGACGTGGCCCACATCGTCGGATTCGGTTTCCGGATCAACACGCCGGTAGTGCCGATCCGGTTGGACTTCGGGTTGTCCCTGAAAGACATTCCCAACGACAAGAACAACCAGTTCTATATCACCATCGGGAATCCGTTCTGATGCTGTGCCGCGCATTCATCATTCTGCTCGGTCTGGCCGGTGCCGCCACCGGCAGCCTCTGCGCGCATCCCGCCGCGTGGCCGGACCCGCCGGACGAGCCGCAGCTTCAGGACCGGATCGTGGCGGAAGTGAGCGGGATACCCGTTTCCCGGCGCGAGCTGCTGTTCGTGGCCTCCCTCATCGAGGGCCGGGTGGTGACACCCGACGAACGGTCCGTCCTCGAGGCCGCGCTGAACCGGCTCTCGGATCAGCTCATCATCCGCCAGGAGCTGGTCGACAGCATGGGGGATGCGGCGAAGACCGCCGATATCGATGCGATGGCGGCGCGGATCCGCGACCATTGCGGCGGGGCGGAGAAGCTGGCGGCGATCCAGGCGGTGTTCGCAATCACGCCGGCGGAGTACGTCGATTTGGTGGAACGCCAGGCGCTGGTGGTGGAATTTCTCCGGACCTATTTCCGGCCCTTCGTGGTCATCGCGCCGGAGGAGATCACCGCATTCTACACCGACGAATTGTTGCCGCAACTGCCGCCCGACACGTCCGTTCCCCCGGTGGAGCAGGTGCGGGACTACATCGTCCGGATCCTGGAACAGCGCAAGATCAATACCGAATTCAATGACTGGATCGCCCAGCGGCGGGTGGAAGCGGCGATCCGGATCATCCCCGAGGATTAGCCGCGCGGCCGCCGCTTCAGTTAGCCGGGCGGAGAATCGCGCGGATGTCTTTTTCCAGCGTATCGTTCGGCGTCTCGATGATCCGGCCGGCCTCCACTCCGTCCAACAGGAAGATGAATGTGGGCACCCGCTCGATGTGCAGGTCATCGGTCAGGCCGTCCGGGTCCCGCTTCGTGCGGTCCACGCCGATGTAACGGATGCGGTCGGCCGGGAGCTTCAACGCTTCGATGATCTTGATGAACCCGGGCACGTGGTCCAGACTGTCCGAGCACCAGCTGCCGAACACCACCACCACTTCCAGCTCCGCCGGCAGGGCGCCGACGGCCGCCAGCGTCTCGGCATCCGGCGTGTAGGCCGTGTAATTCGCCCGGTAGGATTCAAAACGGTCCAGAATTTCCGCGGCCGTGAGTGTGCCGCGCACGATGGGCAGATCAACGGCCAGGGCGTGTCCGCAGCATGTGGCGAGCACGACGGCCGTCAGGATTTTCCAGAACATGGCACCTCCTCGCGGTGAGTCGGGGGCATTATAACCGCCACCGTCCGCTTTGTAAATCCGGCGGCCGTCGCCGGGCGGCTGGGGTGTGCTATACTGGGCGCTTATTTCCGGCTGGCGGGTCAGGGCCGTGGATACTGCGTGCGCGTTGGGACGAGTCGAAGGCTATGAGCCGGCCGCGCTCCGAGCGTTTCTGGAGGACGGGTGGCGGGAGCTGTCCGGCCGGGGACGTGAATTTCGTGCCGGCGACCGCGTGCTGCTGAAACCGAACCTGCTCGCCGGCCGGCCGCCGGAGCGCGCGGTGAACACGCATCCCGAGGTGGTGGGCGCCGTGGCGTCGTTTTTGGCGGACCAGGGGTGCCGCCTGTTTCTCGGCGACAGTCCGTCCCTGGAGAGCACCGCCCACGCCGTGGCCGCGGCCGGCTACGCGCCGGTGATGGCGCGTTACGGCATCACCCCGGTGTCGTTCCATCGGGGGCGCGAAGTGCCCGCTCGCAACCGGAAGTTCTTCAGCCGACTGTATCTGTTCGAGGATTTCGCCGGGTTCGACCATGTGGTGAACCTGCCCAAGCTCAAGACGCACACCCAGATGGGCCTGACGCTGGGGGTCAAGAATCTGTTCGGCTTCGTCCCGGGCAAGCGCAAGGCGGCGTATCACCTGAGCGCGGGCGGCGACGAGGCGGTCTTCGCCCGGCTGATGCTGGAAATCGCCGACACCGTCAATCCCACGCTCACGGTGCTCGACGGGATCCTGGCCATGGAGGGGGACGGCCCCGGCCAGGGCACGCCCCGGAGCGTCGGCCTGATGATGATGTCCCGTAACTGCGTGGCGCTCGATGCGGTCGTCGGCCGGGTGGCGGGCGTGCCGCTGGCGCGGCACCCCATCGTGCGCGAGGCGCTCGCCGCCGGACTCCCCGGCGCCGACTGGCGGCAGACGGTTCGTTTCGGGCCGCCGGTGGAGGAACTGGCGGTGACCGGGTTCCGGCTCCCCGAGCGCGGAGACGCCCAGTGGCGGCTGCCCCGCATCGCCGTGCGGGCGTTCACCAACACCTGGACCTCGCGGCCTTGGATCCGCCCGGATGCGTGCCGGTACTGCCTGCAGTGCACGGCCATCTGCCCCGTTCAGGCGATCGCCGATCAGGGCGGGCGACAGCTCCGGGTGGACCCGGGGCGCTGCGTCCGCTGCTGGTGCTGCCACGAGGTGTGCCCCCATGACGCCATCGGTATCCGGGAAGGAGCAGGGCTTCGGGCGATGAAGCGGTACGACCGCTGGCGGCGCAAACTTCATGACAAGGACACTCCATGACGCTGAAACGGATCGCGTTGCTGCTGACGCTCACCCTCGGGCTGACGGGGGCGTTGGGCGTGCTGGTTCAGCGAGCCGGCGCCGGAGATGAGCGGGTCCGGGTTGTCGCGCCGGCGGCGCCGCCGGAGGCGGAAGCCCGTCCGCGGGCGGTGCGGGAAGCGATCCAGCCCCGCACGGTGATCGGCGACTACCTGAGCCGCTATGGCGTCTTGCCCGGCGAAATGGATCTCCTGCTCGGCGCCGTCCGGCCGGTGTACGACCTGACCATGATCCGCGCCGGCCATTTCCTCGATTTTCAATTGACCGGCGACGGACGGCTGGAAAGCTTCCGCTACGGCATCGACGCTGATGGTTTCCTGCAGGTGGACCGCACCGAATCGGGCTGGATGGCGGTTCGGAAGCCCCATCCGTACACATTCACCGACTGCTGCGCCGCCGGGGTGATCACCGACCACCTGTTCGGCGCCATTGCGGTCCTGGGCGAGGAGCCCCAGCTGGCGGTGGCCCTGGCCGAACTCTTTGCCTGGGACGTGGATTTTTACGCTGACCTGCGCGAAGGTGACTCGTTCCGGATCCTGTTTCAGAAACGGCTCCTGAACGGGCAGCCGGCCGGCTACGGGCCGATCCTGGCTGCGGAGTTCGTCAACCAGAACCAGGCGTATCGTGCCTTCCGGTATGTCCATGCCGACGGCAAGGCTGAATACTACACGCCGGCGGGCGAGTCGGTGCGCAAGGAGCTGCTCAAGTCACCGCTCAAGATGGGCCGGCTCACCTCGCGGTTTTCGCACCGCCGCCGCCACCCCACCCTCAAGGTCTATCGTCCGCACCTCGGGATCGACATCGCGGCGCCCGTGGGCACACCGGTTCACGCAGCGGGGGAGGGCATCGTCACCTTCGCGGGCTACCGCGGCCAGGCCGGGCGGATGATCGAGGTCCGGCATGCCCACCGATTCACCACCCAGTACCTTCACCTGTCGCGCTACGCAGCGGGGATCCGGCCGGGCGCACGCATCCGCCAGGGGCAGGTCATCGGCTATGTGGGTTCGTCGGGCGAATCCACGGGTCCGCACCTCGACTACCGGATCAAGCAAAACAACGCGTATGTCAATCCCCTCAAAACCCAGTTTCAACGTGCCGAACCCCTGCCGGCCGACCGGTTGCCGGAGTTCCAGCGCCTGGTGGTCGCGTACGGTCGTGTCCTGGGTGTGGAGGGCGAGCTCCAGCAGTACTATCTGGCGCGGCTGTGGCCGGCGGACGAGGACCCGTTCTGGGCCCGGCAGGCGGCAAGGTGAACAGTGAACGGTTAAAACGGTGAACAGTAAACAGTGAACAGTGAACAGTGAACAGTGAACAGTGAACAGTTCTCCCCTCTTCACTAGTCACCGTTTACTGTTTACTGTTTACTGTTTACTGTTTACTGTTTACTATCCTTTGTCCTTGTCGTCATCCTTTTTGAGCGTGGGCTTGCTGGGCGCCGCATCGGGGTCTTCGGTGCCGGATGGAACGTCGGTGTCGGTGCGGCGCTTCAGGGTGGGTTTGCCGCCTTCTTTTTTGCCGTCATCGCCGGGGCCGCCGGGTTGGCCGGACTGGGCCAGCAGGGCGTTGTCATAGGCCTTCAGCCGGGACTTGATTTCGTCGAAGGTGGATGATGTGACGATGTACTTGGGCTTGGGCGGCAGGCAATCGGCGATCTCTTTCTGAACGTAATCGATGCGTTCCGGTGTGGGCGGATGGGTGCGGAACCAGCTGGCGAACCGGCCCGGCTGCTTCTTCTCCATGGCCATCATCTTCTCGAAAAAGGACAGGTAGCCATTGGGATCGTAGCCGGCGTGCCAGGCGTACTGGGTGCCCAGGATGTCGGCTTCCCTTTCCGAGCCGCGGGTGATGCCGAGGATCTGCAGATTCAGCGACAGGCCGAGGGCGTTGCGCAGCGCGATCCCGCCCACGCCGCCCACAAAGATCGAGGGGATCGACGCCCACTGAAGCAGCTCCATTTTCGTCAGGCGTTCGGTGGCGTGCCGTGCGGCCACGTGCGCGATCTCGTGAGTGATCACCCCCACCAGTTCGTCCTCGGTGTCGGCAGCCTGGAGCAAGCCTTTGTTGATGAACAGGTAACCTCCGGGCAGGGCGAAGGCGTTCACCTCGTCCGAATCGAGCACCTTCACGTGGAAGGGCACCTTGGCATCGCTGTGGCGGACCAGCTCCTGGACCAGCCCGCTCATGTAGTCGTTCACCTCGGGCATGTTCAGGAGCCGGGCGCTCTGTTCGATCTGGGCCGCGTACTGGGCGCCGATCTGGATCTCCCGCTCGTAGGAGATGAAATTGGGAAACAGCAGGTAGACACGGCCGTTGATGTCCCGGGCGCCGATGTTCTCCACGTCGGGGTAGGTGCAATCCTTGGCCATCTCCCATGGCGGCAGCTGGGTTTCATCCGCGCCGGGCGCCGCCGGTGCGGCGCCGGCCGCCAGAGCCAGGATCAGGGTAACTGTCATTACGCGCATATCCACCTCCTGAGGTGGTCGTCACCGGTAGAGATGAACCATTTCGCGAAAAGGTTCACCGGGGGTTCGCCGGCGGCCTGCCAGAGTGTACGCAGGCGGCGGCGACATGTTTGCGGGGACCGGAGCTGCCGCCTCACATCTGGTAGCTCCGTTCCTTGCCGATCAGTTTCACCGGTAGCCGGATTTTCCGGCCGTCGCGGTACAAGGTCACGGTGACGGTCTCGCCCAGGTTTTTGTTGAGCAGGTAGCTGGTGAAATCGGCCTGGCCGGTGACGGCGCGTTCGTCCACGGCGACGATGAAATCGCCGCCGATGATGAGCCGGGAGAAGCCCAACCGCACGCGCTGCGTGCCGCCCCGGATGCCCGCCTGGCTGGCGCTGCTGCCGGGTTCCACGTAGGCAACCAGCACCCCGTTCTCCTCGGGCAGCTTCAGATAGCCGGCGAGTTGGGGATCGATGTCCTGTCCGTAGACGCCCACCCAGGGCCGGCGGACCTTGCCGTACTGGATCAGGTCGGCGACCACCCGCCGGACGGTGTCGGCCGGCACGGCGAAACCGATACCGATGCTCCCCCCGCTGGTGGTGAAAATGGATGTGTTCACGCCGATCAGCCGGCCGGCGGCGTCGATCAGGGGGCCGCCGGAATTGCCCGGATTGATTGCGGCGTCGGTCTGAATCACGTTGTCGATGATGTAGCCGGCGCGGGACTTGATGCTCCGCCCCAGCGAGGAGATGATCCCGTGGCTCATGGTGCGGGTGAGTCCGAACGGATTGCCGATGGCGAACACGTGCTGACCCACTTTCAGATCGGCCGATGTCCCCATGGGAAGCGGCTTGAGCTGGCTGGCCGGGGCCTTGATCCGGATGACCGCCAGGTCGTCAATTTCGTCAAAGCCCACCACCTCGGCAGGATACTTCAGCTTCTCCGTCAGGCTGACGAGAATCTGGTCGGCTTTCTCGATCACGTGGTGGTTGGTCAGAATGTGGCCGTCGGTGTCCAGGATCGAACCCGAGCCCGTGCCCGACTCGCGGTATGGCTCGAAGAAAAAGTCGTACGACACCTCGATGGTGGTGATGTTGACCACCGACGGACTGAGCTGTTCGTAGATGCGGATGCCCGTGGCCTCGTCCGGAGTGGGTGGCGCCGCAGCCGTGGCTTGCGCCAGGCGAGGCGGCTGGTCGGGCCCGGGAGCCGGCGGAGTTTCGGGCCCGCCCAGATGGTAGAACAGCAAACCGGTGAGCGCGCCGCCGATGAGGCAGCCGAGCACCAGGATGGCCAGCACGGAACGTTTGCTCATGACGAGATCACCCCACAAAAAAAAGGGCCAGCATAAACTGGCCCGTTCATAGTCCGTGAGCTGGTGCGGCTATTTGGGAGCCGGCGCGGCCGGTTCAGCCGGAGCCTGCTCCTCGACCGGCAGGTCGAGCTTCCATTTCTTGATCAGCTCGTCGAGCTCGCCGCTGTCCTTGAGCTTCTGGATGATCCGGTCCACTTCCGCCTTGAGCTCGACGTCGTTGGGCCGGAACACCACCCCGTATTCCTCCTGGGTCAACAGCCCACCCACGAGCTTCAGGTTGGTGAGCATCCGGATGTCGAACTGGACGGTGGGGGCGTCGCCGACGACCGCATCCAGCAGCTTCCGGTTCAGTTCGAAGAGGGCGTCATCGGGAGAATCGAACTGGACAATCTGGAGTTCGCCGGGACCCATCTTCATCAGGAACTGCTCGGCGGTGGTCTCCTTCTGCACGCCGACCTTCTTGCCCTTCAGGTCGGCCGCCGACTTGATTTCTTCATTCTCCTTCCGGACGGCGATGATCTGGCCGGTGGTGTAGTAGGGGATGGAAAACAGGAACGTCTTGGTCCGCTCCGGAGTGATGGTCACGGCGTTGACCACCATGTCCACCTCGCCGGTCTGCAAGTACTCGAAGCACTGTTCGAACTGCTTCTTGATCCACTGGGTTTTGACGCCCAGTTCCCGGGCCACCGCTTCGGCCAGCTCGTAGTCGAAGCCGGCCACACCGGTGCCCGAACCGAACTCGAAGGGCGGATTGACCGGGTGCGTGGCGATGATCAGCTTGCCTTCCTTCTTGATCTTTTCCAGGGTGTTTTTGGGAGCTCCGGGACCGCAGGCGGCCATGAGGACCAGCAGAGCCAAAATCAAGACCGGGGCTATGATTGCGAGCTTTTTCAAGTTGTCCTCCTCGACATCCCGACTCGAATCAGAAGGTAAAATGTAACATACTCTCGCCGCTAGGGCAAAATCAAGACAAAAATACCTCCGCCGGCGGCCCGGGCAACTGGCAGGACATGCACAGGGCGTCCTCGGGCGGCGAGGTGTAGTACCCGCGCCGGATCCGATCCGGAGTGAAGCCATGGTGAGTGTACAGCGCGATCGCCGGACGGTTGGAGATGCGGACCTCCAGATGGCAGACCGAGACGCCGGCGGCGGAGAGGCCGGCCTGGGCGCCTCGCAGGAGGCAGCCGCCGAAGCCGCGCCGCTTGAATTCCGGTAAAACGCCCATGTCGAGGATCTCGGCTTCGGGCGGGATCACCCGGTAGAGGATAAATCCCACCGGCTGCCGCGAAAGCAGGGGAACCAGCAGCAGGCGCACGCGGGTGGCCGGATGGCGCCAGAGGGCGTGGATCTGGTTGAGCGTGGGGGGCGTCAGCCCGGTTCGAACCGCGATCCGGTGGATGCCGGCGGCGGCAAAAATGTCCAGGGTGCGGTGAAACCGATGGGCCAGCATGATCGGATCAACCGGTGGTTTTCGGCCGGCGGATGTCGGGCGGCCGGATGTAAAACGCCTCCGGCGCCTCCGCTCCGGCGAGCGCCGTCGGTCCGGCCCGGCCGATCTCCACGGCGAGGATGTCGACCGGCCCCAGCGGGTGTTGGCCGGCCGGGACGGCTTCGGCGGTGGCGTCCGGCGCGTTGGTCCCCTGGATCAGCGGCACGGCGGAGCCGATCAGCGCCGCGCCCGGATGCGCAGCCAGCACCGCCCGCGTCCCGTCGAGGTCGCGCTCGCCGTACGGCGCGCGCAGGGTCAGCCGCCCGCCGTCCCGGTGGAACACCGCCCCGTAGATGCGGCCGCGGCGGGCGTCCAGGAAGACTCCTACCGGGCCGTCCGGCAGCGTCGGGTGCCGGGCCAGCAGTTCCATGGCGTTGCGTCCGACAACCGGAATGCCCAGCGTGTCCGCCAGCCCCAGCGCGGTGGCGATGCCGATCCGGATGCCGGTGAACGAACCCGGGCCGGTGACCACGGCGACGGCGCCTAGTTCCGCCAGGCGCCAGCCGCTGAGCGCCAGCACGCGGTCGACGCTGACCAGCAGCGTCTCGGCGTGCGGGGTGCCGGCGCGGAGTTCCAGCCGTCCACGAAGCGTCGAGTCCTCGGCCGTGGCCAGCGCCTGGACGGGCGTCGTGGTGTCGAGGGCCATGATCCGCAGCGGTGGCGCAACGTGCATCGGTCCGCCTGTGGGGCGCCGGCAGGCGCCCGGTCAATGGGTGTGGAAACCCGCGGGGAAGCCTTTCTTCGGGAACGTCCGGCGTAGCGCGCGGGCGATCTCGCGGATTTCCTGAATATCGGTCAATGGCGTGCCATGCTCAGCCAGTTCATCAAGGGAGACGGTGTAAGTCTGCGGGAACAGGAGGTTGCAGAATCGCCGCTCGAACGCGCTGACCCGGTGCAGCAGGAGCGTGATCATGGCGTTGTGCTGTCCCTTGCGCGCCATTTCGCTGTAGCGGCGCCGGATCTTGTTCCGGTCGAACTGGCCATCGAGTTGCATCGGCAGGAGGAAGCTGAGGCGGTTGGCCAGGCCGCCGCTGAGCTTGTCGATGTCTTCGAAGATGCCGCTCACGGGGTACTCCTTGTACCGCTCAGGCGGCGATGACCGGAGATAGAGCACTTCCCGGGCGGTCGTGACGAGCTTGGCGTTGGTGCTGAGCAGATCGGTGATGAAGATCCGAAACCGCCCGCGGAAGATCAGCCGGTCGCTCTCCGCCATCTCCGTTTCGCGCGAGTTGGCGCCGATCAGGGGGGCCAGCGAATGGGACATGTACTCGTAGTACTGCTGGCGGAGGGTGGGATTGACCCGGTAGAAATCGTCCGGTTCGTCCAGCGCGGGCGGCACACACTCGTCGATGTCTTGAACGGCCGACGGAACATTGTCGGCCGGCTCCTGCGAAAAACCGGTCGATCCGATCCAGACCCCCAGCAACAAGCCCATGACGACGCGGCAGGTTCTTTTCATGGGGCATCAATCCTTCGGCCAAAAGATCAGAATCAGCGGCACGAGCGCCAGGCGGTACCAGGCGAACGGCCGGAGCGTCGCGCGGCCCAGCAGATGGATGAAACCTTTGACCGCCAGCCACGCCGAGGCGAACGAGACCACGAAGCCGACGAGGAGGAACTGCAGGTCACCGGCGGAGAGCTGGTCCCAACTGCCGGTCAACTCGAAACAGCCGGCCGCCAGCAGGAGCGGCACGGCGGCGATGAACGAGTACTCGGCCGCCAGGCGGCGGCCGGCGCCCAGGATCATAGCGCCCATGATGGTGGCGGCGGACCGGGAAAACCCGGGCCAGAGGGACAGGCATTGGAACAGGCCGATCCCGAGCGCCTGTTTGAAATCCAGCTCGTCGAGGGTGGCGATGCGCGGGGCGGGCGGTCGGGCCTCGATGGCCAGGATGGCCACGGCGCCTACGGCCAGGGCCCCGGCCACGGTCAGCGGCGTGAACAAGTGCGTTTTGATCATCCCATGGGTGAACAGACCGAGCAGGGCGGCCGGCATCGACGTCGTGGCGAGGAGCGACAGACCCCGCCAGCCGGAGAACTGGCGGGCCGGATCGGTGCGGAGCAGCCCCATGAAACGCGGCCAGTAGATCACGACCACCGAGAGAATCGCCCCCATCTGGATGACGATTTCAAACGTGGCGGCCTTGGGCCCCTTGAAATCGAGGAGGTAACCGGCCAGGATGAGATGGCCCGTGGAGGACACGGGCAGGAATTCGGTCAGCCCTTCGACGATGCCCAGGATCACAGCGGCGGCGAGTGAGATCATGTGGCGCTCTCCGGGGCGCTCTTGGGCTGTTTGAGTTGCGCGTGGAGTTGTTTCACCTGGTTCAGCATCCGGGTGCGCTCGGGCACGTCGTATTTCACTCCGGCAAACCGGGCCTCGTCGCAGTTGTTCAGGACCTGGAAGACGCTGTCAACGCCCTCGGCGTCGACGCCGTGGCGGCGAAGGACATCCCGCAGCTCATCTTGAACCAGGGCGGCGGGCATCACGCCGGTGCTCTCCTGGATGGACCGGACGAGCGCGTCCGACAGCAGATCCCACAGTGAATCCGCCCCCCGATGGGCGGCCACCTCCTCGGCCTCCCTGAGCACGATATCCACCGACGGCGGCCGCCGCCTGAGCGCCTTGACCGCGGGTGAACGGCGTCTGAGCCATACACCGTAGCCGAACATCACTGCCAGGGTGACGGCCAGAACAATGAGGGTGCCGACGAGCGCGGGAACGGGCGCCGCCGCCCCCCGGGCCGGCGCCTGGGGTTCGGCCAGCGATGCGGCCGGGTTGTCCAGCTCCAGCACGTTGAAGTGTACCGGCTCCGTCGCCCGCCGCACATACTCCTGACGGTCGGTGTCGAACGTCACGAGCGCCACCGCGGGGAAGTGGATCTGCCCGAGCCGCTTCGGGTACAGGAGAATCTCCCAGATCTTTTCGCCGCCGAAGCGCGTCCGCGGCGGATTGTGGGACTGGTCCACGAACGGCTGGAAGCTCGCGTGGACGGCGCGCACCGACACGATGTTGAAATCCGGGTTGTCCATGGGCATCTCCGGCGGCATCAGGCCGCGGATATTGCCGGAGCCCTTGATGGTCAGGTACAGGGGAAAAGCCTGACCCAGCTTGATTTTGGCGGAGGCGTAATTGAGCGCCAATTGGTAGGCGCCCACCTCGGTGCGTGCGCGGGCGGCTTCGGGCGGCGCGGGCAACGGCCGGACGCTGAACCGGAGCGGTTCGGTGTTCAGGATCCGGTCGTCAGCCACCGCGGCGCCGGGCGCGGACGATTCGCCGAGGATCTTCCAGCTGGCGGGCTCCACGGTGAACTGGCCTGTCTCCAGCGGGAAGAGCACGACCCGTTCCAGGATGAGCTGGTGATAGGTGACTCCCTGACGGACGACGGTCTCGAGGGGGTTATCCGCCTGCAGGGGCAGCTGCTCGGCCCAGAAATGCTTGAAATCGGGTTTCTTCACCTGGACCGCCTTGCGACCAAGCCCCCGGCTGGTGAGCAGCTTGTAGGTGACCAGGATCTGTTCGCCCAGGTAGGGCGACGCCGTGCTGGCTTCGACGATGAGCTTCAGCTCATCGCCGGGCAGGATGTCCACCCGCCGCTGGGCTGACGGCAGAGTGGGGGCGGCGGCCGCCGCCGCCAGGCGCCGTTGGTTTTCCGTGCCATCGGCGTTCAGTATCTTGATGTCGATGGGTTTGGAGCGGAACTGGAAGTTGGGTAACCGGACCTCGATGGCGGGCACGGTGGTGACGCCGCTCTCCATCGGCACGTAGGACGCCACGAAGCGGAACAGGGTGACGGTTTTGCCGCCGATCCCGAAGGGGACGACGGAGCTGGTCTGGTCCACCAGGATGCAGCCCGGGATCTTCGGCCACTGGGGCGAGGACAGAGCCGCCAGGTTGACGCCCTTGATCTGCAGGGTGACGTTCAGCGTGTCCGACGGTGTCAGCGTCATCTTGCTGATGGTCAGGCGCACGTCGGGTTTGGCCTCGGCGGCGACGTCGGCCCGCAGCCAACCGGTGGTGGCGGTCAGGGCGAGCATCAGCAGGGGGATCGACAACCGCGTGCGCATGGGTCCGCTCACCAGTATGGTCCGCTGGTGTCCAGCGGGAGATGGCGCGACTGGGGCATGCGGGTCTGTTCCTGATCCCGCAGGGAATCCAGCAGCCGGTCGAGCGGCTCGTCCGGCGGGGGAGGCTGCGGCGTGGGCGGCGTCGGGGGTTCCCGGTGGCGGAGCAGCAGCTCCAGGTTCCAGCGGGCCCCGAAATCCGCGGGCGCGCGCTCCAGGGCGAGCCGGTAGGCGGCTGCGGCAGGCTCGGAGCGGCCCTGCAGATGGCGGCAGCAGCCCAGGTTGTATTGCAGGTCGCCGGCGCGGGAGCCGGACCCGTCCCGACGGACGACCGTCTCCAGGACGTTGACGGCCGCGTCGAGCCGGCCGCCCATCGCCAGCGCCGCGGACAGGTTGGCGGCGGCCAGCGCGTGCGCTTCGCTGCCGGCGGGTGATGCCTCCAGGCAGGCCCGGTAGGCGGCTGCCGCCCGGTCGTAATCGCCGCTGTGGTAGAAGGCGTTGCCCGCCTCGATCTGCCCGGCCCAACCGCTCGCGTCGCGACAGCCGCCCAGGGCGGCGGGCAGGAGGATCACCAGAATAGCCATCCCCGCAGCCGGCGCACGGAACTCGCGGTCCCGCAGCGCGAGCAAGGCCCCGAGGATGAGCAGGGCGAGGCCGGCGGCCCAGGGCGAACGGTCGCGGGCCCGCCGGGCCTTGCCGAAGGTGCCGGACACCTGGTTTTTCAGGTTCTCGTTCAGAATTTCCCGCGCGGTGACTCCGACGGTCTCCAGCCGGTGGTAATCGCCGGCGAGGGACTGGGCCAGGGCCGTGAGGTGCTCTTCCTGAAGACGGGAGCGGACGTACCGGCCGTCGCGGTCCTTGATCCAGCTTTGGAAGCGGGTGCGCGGATCCTCGATGAATGAGCCATCGGTGGTGCCGATGCCGACCACGATCAGGTTGACGGCCTCCCGGCGCAGGGCTTCGATGACCCGGGGCGAGGGCGATTTGAAGGACTCGCCGTCCGAGAGGAAGACGACCGCCAGCTGGCGGCCCGACTCCCGCTTGGCGATCATCCGTGACAGCGTGTCCATCGGGGCGTCGAAATTGGTGCCCTGACGGTTGAGCACCTCGGGGCTGATCTGGGCCAGCAGCCGGCCGATGATGTCCATGTCCGCGGTCATGGGGCAGACGGGGAATGCGCCGCCGGCGAACGCGATCAGGCCGGCGCGCGCCCCGGGCAGCTCCTTGAGGAGGCTCAGTGCGAGGAATGAGGCCGCCTTGAGACGGGACGGCGGCACATCGCGCGCGGTCATGCTGTAGGAACAGTCGAGTACGAAGTAGATGTCCAGCCCGCTCGTGTAAACGACCTGGACCTCGTCGCCCCAGCTGGGTCCGGCCAGGGCGATCAGGATGGCGACGGCCGCGGCCGGGATCAGCCACGCCCGCCCGATCCCCGTGCGCCGCCGGCCCGGTGTCTGCGGCAGGAACCGGCGGCGCGCTGCGTCGGACCGCCGCCACTGCCAGTACAGCCAGGCCAGCCCGGCGGCCAGCGCCAGCCATACCCAACTTAGCAGGTAAGCGTTCCGAAACATCATGGGTGATCCTTCAAATCCTCCCCACTATAACATACCCCCCGGACTCCGACCAACGGACTTCCCGCCTCGGTCGAGAGTCGGACGGCCGCCGCACCATCTGACCCCGCTCGCGGCCTAGGCTTGACAGAAGCGGTAAGGTAGTCTATAAAAATGACACTTCTGAATGACACGGCGGCGACATCCGTTGGGTGGGAGGCAGCCCATGCTGTTCAACAAACGCAAGAAGACCATCATCACACTCGGGATCGGGCAGGCGCCTCAGGGAGTGGACGCACCGCCCGCCCGCAGAACTGACGCGCCCCAAGCCGAGCCGGCAAAAGCTCCGCCAGAACCCGGACTGCCGCTGCGCGCCGAGGAGCCCGCCGCGCCGCCGGTGGCGATCGCCGAAAAACCAGCGCCCGTGCCGCGGCCCGAGGCGACGCCGGCCGTGGTGCCCGTCCACCCGGCACCGCCGGCGGCGGTCCCGGCGGATGCGCCGGCGCCGGAATCCGTTGAGACAGCTGCTCCTCCGCAGCCCAGGGCCGAGATGTCGGCTGTCCAGGCGGAGGATATTCCCCAGCAGGGCCTGGAGGCGCCGCCCGCCGAGTTAGAGATTCAGGCAGAAGGGGTGCCGGGCGAGACGACGGGATTCATCCAGTGCCCGTTCTGCCTCAAGAACAGCCGGGTGGGACTGACCCACTGCGAGTCATGCGGCAACCTGATTGAAAGCACGCGGTTGCCGGCGGAACCGGAGCCGGAAGCGGCGGTTCCGGAGCCGGCGGCGCCGGTCGCGTCCGGGGCTGCCCTGGTGGAGCGGCCCGACCAGGCGGACACCCATCGCCTGGCCCACCACCCCGTGCCCCAGATCCTCAAGGAAACCACGCTGTTCACTCCCGCCATGCTCCGGCTGCAGCCGGAGCAGGGGCAGACCGGGGAAAAGATTTATAACCTGAACATCGGCGACAGCACCATCGGGCGCGGCATCGACAACACGCTGGCGTTCCCCGACGAGGAGTTCATCAGCCGGCGTCACTGCAGCATCGGCTACCACAAGTACCAGTATGTTCTGAAGGATTATGACAGCGCCAACGGGACCTATGTGAATGACGTGCGGATCCGGGAGACCATCCTCCGGGACGGTGATTGCGTGCAGATCGGCTCGATGCGTTTCATCTTCGACGATCCCATGGAACGGATCAAAAAGAAGAAGGCCGCCGCCGGCGAGGATTGATCCGTTTCGGCGGCGGACCGGTCGGGCGAAGGCCATTTATTTTGTTGAAATGGCTGAATTGCATCGTGTAAGATGATCCTGTCGAATGAGTCAGACGGGATGAGGAGTCGCGGATGGGACATTCGAACATCGTCCTGTACGAAGAGGAATACCAGCAGATCAAGACCATCCTGGGCCGCCTCAATCAGGAGGCCAATGCCCGGGTGGTGTTCCTCGTGGACAAGAACGGCCAGCAGATCGCGGCCTGCGGCGAGATCGAGAACCTCGATACGACCTCGCTCGCGTCCCTCACCGCCGGCAATGTCGCGGCCACCGACGGCCTGGCCAAGCTCATTGGTGAGAAGGAATTCTCCATCCTGTTCCACGAGGGCGAACGCGACAACATCCACATCTCCTTGGTGGGCAAGCGCGTAATCCTGGTTATCATTTTTGACGAACGGTCCTCGCTCGGCCTGGTCCGGCTGCGCGTCAAGCGCGCCTCGATCGAGCTGGAGCGGGTCTTCGACACGATCGTCAAGAAGGTGGAGATGGAACGCCAGGCTCAGGAGACCGGCACCGCTTCACCGTTCGCCGAAATCACGGACGAGGACATCGACAACCTGTTTTCCAGCTGATTTTGCGGGTAAAAGGGACCGACTTTGACTTTCATCAACTACGCTTCGCGGGAAATCAATTGTAAAATTGTATATTACGGCCCCGGCCTGGGCGGGAAGACCACCAATATCCAGTACATCTACGACACCACCAACTCCGACTCCAAAGGCAAGCTCATCTCGCTGGCGACCGAAACCGACCGCACCCTGTTCTTCGACTTCCTGCCGCTGGACCTGGGCACCATCCGCGGCTTCAAGACCCGCTTCCACCTGTACACCGTACCGGGCCAGGTGTTCTACGACGCGTCGCGCAAGCTCATCCTCAAGGGCGTCGACGGCATCGTCTTCGTCGCCGACTCGCAGGACGAGCGGATGGACGCCAACATCGAGAGCATCTCGAACCTGAAAATCAACCTCGTGGAGAACGGGTTCGACATCAACGCCATCCCGTACGTCCTGCAGCTCAACAAGCGCGACCTGCCCAACATCACGAACATCGACGACATGGTGCAGGAGCTCAAGGTTCGGGACGAGCCCATCTTCGAGGCGGTGGCCATCAAGGGCGTCGGCGTCATGGAAACGCTCAAGGCGGTGGCCAAGCAGGTGATCATGGAACTCAAGCGGGGCGGCAAGTAGGCCGGCCACCCCACCTTATCCCTAGGCAAAAAGAATCGCCCGGCTTGCCGGGCGATTCGCATTTTCAGAGGACGGACGGCGGTCAGTCGATCTTGGGCGGCGGGATCACCTCGGGTGCCGCCGCGGCGGCGCTCCCGGTCAGGCTGCGGGCGAATTTTTCCGGCAGCATGAAGATGAGGATGATCACGGGATAGGGCAGGCCGCAGCAAATGCCTAAAAACGGTTTGAATTTCGCGGTCATCACCATGGCGTTGACCATGTTCTCGTCCAGGCCGCTGGCCATGTAGAGATCCACCTCGGCCGGCATGATGGCCAGATAGTTGAAGGCGACGGAGATGATGGTGTAGGCGATGCCGATGCCGGCGTACGCCAGGGAGAGGGTGCGCCCGGACGGCTGGTGCTTGAGCAGGTGAAGCCCGGCAACCACGAGCAGGACGGTCATGAGCACGCCGACGACGATGCCGATATACACGTTCGCCTTGACTGCGGGTATGGCCATCAGATCGTTCTGGATCTGCGTGATTTCCTCGGCGCCGGGGGCGTCGCCGCCAAAGGACATGCCGCTGCCGCCAGTGGCCAGGCTGATGACGCCGAATATCAGCATGATGGCGCCCAGTCCGGCAAAGACCAAATGGATGATCCCGAACGTTTTCGCCACACCGGGCGAGGACACTTCCTCGTTCATGACAACCTCCTATGAAAAATGATACCGGCTGAGTATACGTGCGGACCGCAACGGTGTTGCCGGGTGCGGTTGTGCGAAGCCGCTGATGGCCGATCAACGACAGTGTTTGGGTCGACACCTAAGTATATCACGCCCGCAGGCGATGAAAAAAAGAGGCTGCCGTGGTGCGGCAGCCTCGAAAGCCGGCGGTCATCCGTGCGGTCAGTTGCTTGGGGTGGCGTACTCCTGAATCTGGTCCCGCAGGAAGAGCCGGGCCCGGTGGATGCGGGACTTGATCGCCGCCACGCTGAGGTTGAGCATCTCGCTGACCTCTTCGTTGGAGTACTGCTTGAGGTCGCGGAGCTGGAAAACCTCGCGGTATTTATCGGGGAGCTGCTCCATGGATTGGAGCACCTTGTCCATGAACTCCCGCTCGATCACCGTTTCGTCGGCGAACTTCCGCTTGTCCGGAATGATGGCGGTGAGCAGCGCCTCATCCCCGTCGGGCCGGCTGAACTCCTCGATGGGGATGTGCTTCTCTTTCCGCCGGGAGCGGAGTTTCATGAACGCATAGTTGACGGTGATGCGGTAGATCCAGGTGTAGAACGACGAGTTGCCTTTGAACGTGTGGATCTTCCGGTAGATGGTGAAGAACACATCCTGGGCGATTTCCTGGGCGTCGTTGTGGTTCTTGACGATGTTGTAGGCGGTGTTGTAAATCTTGGCGTTGTACTTCTCCATGATCTCCTCGAGGGCGGTCGCGTCGCCCTGGAGAAGCCTATCCACATAGATGCGATCCTGGTTCACTTTCTTCATGGCCCCACCTCGAAGAATGTAAATCTTCCGTCAAGCGATTTCACAGATCGAATACTTGTATAACTTACTTCACTATTATGAACCTGTCAACACTTTTTTTTCGTCGACCCGCACCCGGGCAGGTCATCGACCGGAGGGCCGGCAACCGGCGCACCAGCCGGAAGTGGGGAGAGAGAATCGGGCTAACATCAATTGGTAGTGCGCATTACGCTTTTTTCGAGGAGGGGTCAGATTCATCTTGACACTCGCTTCGGTCGCCTATTACACTGAGCCCGCAAAATTGCGTTAGGAGGTTCGCATGGCACACGTTATCAGTGACGAATGCACGGCTTGTGGAACTTGCCAGCCGGAATGCCCGGTGGATGCGATCAGCGAAGGCGACATCTACAAGATCGATCCCGATATCTGCACGGATTGCGGCGCGTGCGCCGAGGTCTGCCCCGTGGGCGCCATCTCCCCGGGCGAATAGCCGTTATTTTATCACCAGCCACAACTAGCGGGGGCCGTCAGGCCCCCTTTTGTTTTCCCCTTGCGCCTGCCCCAGGAACGCCGCCTCATTGACCGCCAGCAACGCCGGCTTCACAATCTGCCGCAACGCCTGCCGGATGTCCTCGTGCGTCAGCACGAACGGATGCGCGTCCATGAACCGGCCCAGCAGGACCAGGTTGGCGATGCGCGGCTGCCCGAGCCGCAGGGCGACGGCATCGGCGTCGTGGACAAACACACGGTAGCCGGCAGCCGCCAGCCGGCGGACCTCCGGTGCGTCCGGATCCGGATGATTCAGGACCACCTGTCCGCCGGGTCGCAGCTGTCGCAGGTGGGTATACAGTTCGGAGCGTTCCAGCACGAACAGGGTGTCCACGCTGCCCGGGAACAGCACGGGAGAGCGGAAGGCGCCGATCTTCAGTGAACTGTACACCGAGCCGCCCCGCTGACTCATTCCGTGTATCTCATACGTGAAGACGGGCCGGTCCTGGATCTGGGCGGCGGCGTACAGGAGCCGGCTCAGGAAGAGCACGCCCTGTCCGCCCAGGCCGGCGATGAGAATCTGGTGGTCCACCCGCTCCTCCTTGAGAACCGGCGTGTTCATGGCTGCTCCCGGATCGCCCCGGACGGGCAGACGGCGATGCAGTTCCCGCACTGGGCGCAGATCCGGCGGTCAATGCCTGCCTTGCCGTCGGGGGTGGCGATGATCGCCGGGCACTGGAACACGTTCATGCAGACCTTGCAGCCGGTGCAGGCGGCCGGATCGACCGTCACGGGACGTTTCACGGGCACGCCGCCCCTGGGATCGTTGAGTACGCACGGATGCCGGAAGATCAGCACGGCGACGCCGCCGTCGGGCTGCCGGGTGAATGCGTGCGCCGCCCGCAGCGCCTCGATGCACGCGTCCATCGCGTAGGGGTCGCGGATCTCCAGGAAGCGCACGCCGCAGCCCCGGACGGCCTCCTCGAGCCGGACCGGCCGGCCCGGCGTGCCGTCGATCCGCGCGCCGGTGGAGACGGCGGGCTGCATGCCGGTCATCGCCGTCACCTCGTTGTCCAGGATGACCACGATGATCCGGCTGTCGTTGTACACCGCGTTGGCCAGCTGCGGCAGACCGGAATGCAGGAACGTCGAATCGCCGATGGTGGCCACGACGGGCTGCTCCCGGCCGTCCTGGCGGTAGGCCTGGTGGATGCCCATGGCCAGGCCGATGGAGGCGCCCATGACCAGCACCGTGTCCACCGCCTTCATGTTGACACCGAGGGTGTAGCAGCCGATGTCCCCGGTGTAGATGCCCTTGGGCAGCGCCTTGCGGATGACGTGGAACGAGTTGCGGTGGGGGCAGGCCGGACAGAGCGTCGGCCGCCGGGCCGGCGCCGGGGCCGGGTTCTCCGGGACCGTGATCGACACGGCGGGCCGATCGAGGAACCGGCACAGAATCTCGTCGAGCCGCTGGCCGTCGATCTCCCCTTCGGCGGGCACCCAGCCGTCGAGGCGGCCGGACACGCGGCCGCGGTCGGCGATCTGCTGTTCGATCACCGGGCCGGTCTCCTCCAGGACCAGCACCCGCTCGTGCCGGCCGATGAACGCCGCCACCGGTCCGGCGGGAAACGGAAAGGCGCAGCCCACGTGCAGCAGGGGCAACGACAGAGCGCGGCCTGCCGCCCAGTCCTGGATCATGCCGCGGAGCACCCCGCCGGCGATGATGCCGCGGGCGCCCTCGCCCGGGTCGGCCCAAATGAGCGCCCGCTCGCCCTCGACATGGGTGCGGATCGCCTCCAGCTTCCGGTTCAGTTCCCGGTGCAGCTCCAGGCGGTACTTCGGCGTGGCGGCCCACCGGTTGGGATTCTTGACGAACGCCGCCGGCGGGCAGGCGTCGATCGCAGTGTCCAGCGACACGGTCTGGCGGGCGTGGCACACCCGCAGCGAGGGGCGCAGGATCACCGGGATCTCGAAGCGCTCCGACAGGGCCACCGCCAGCTTGGCGTAGGCGCAGGCTTCCTGCGGGGTGGCCGGGTCCAGGACCGGCACCTTGGCGAACTGGGCGAAAGCGCGCGTGTCCTGTTCGGTCTGGGAGGAATAGGGGCCGGGATCGTCGGCGCTAACGATCACGAAGCCGCCCTGGCACCCGGTGTACGCCGAACTCATGAGCGCGTCGGCGGCGACGTTGAGCCCCACCTGCTTCATGATCGTGGCGCTGCGCTTGCCAGCGTAGGAAGCCCCCAGGGCCACCTGGAAGGCGACCATCTCGTTGAGCGACCACTCGACGGCGACCTCGGCGCCCAGCTCGGAACGGATGGCGAGAACGGCCGGGAGGATCTCGGAGCTGGGCGTGCCCGGGTACGAGGTCACCACCTGGCAGCCGCCGGTCGCCAACCCCCAGGCGACCGCCTCGTTACCCATGAGAACGCGTTGATCCGGCATCGGTGGCTCCTGAAGGACGATCTGAAACGGTCGGGGCGCGCTGGAAATCCCATTAAAACAGAACGCTGGGCCCAAACAAAGAAAAATATTGTTGCGATCCCGTCCCCCCGTTATCATACCTGCGGATCGGCCATGCACCCAGACCTGACCTCAACTTACCGGGACCTGATGCCCGGCGTCCGCAGCCGGTTGGACGCCGCCGAAATCAGGCGCCGCCTCGCCGCGGCGGACGTCGCCGTCCTGGACGTGGACGAGTGCATGATGCCCGGCTACGCCCAGATCGCCCTCGGCCACCGCCTGTTGCGGGACACGCTGGGCGCCGGTGGCCCGGCCGGGCCGCGCGTCGTCCGCGTCGGGCGGCTGATCGCGCTGGGCGTCTGCCTGTACGGCCTCAAGCTGCTGCCCGGCGACCCGGTCCGCAAGAATCTTCGCCTCCACAGCCTGTACGGGCGCGCGCTCCGGGGCATCGATCGCGCCGCGTTCCACCGGGTCATGCCGGACGTGTGGCGCAGTGTGTACCCGGAGGTCCGCCCCTGCCTGCGCCGCCTGGCCGGACGGCGGCCCATCGGCGTGATCTCGCTGGGCCTCGACTGCCTGCTCGACGGCCTCACCGCGGCGCTGGCTGAGGGCGGGGATCCGATCCCGTTCCTCTTTCTTGAAGGGAACCGCACGGTCTGGCGGAACGACCGGTTCGCCGGCCTGGCGGCGCCGGTCCGCCACGGACCGCTGGACAAGGCGGCCGCCTTCGAGACGGCAGCGGGGCGCCAGGGCTGGCGTGCACCACTGGTGGTCGGCCACAACGCCGACGAGATGGAACTGTGCGCATTGGCCGACGCGGCGGGCGGACTCAGCGTCGGCATCGGTGCTCGTCCGGCCCACCGGGACCGGTTCCAGGTGCTGCTGCCCCGGGGGGCGTGGGGCCTGCTGGAGGAATTCCTCCGCGCCTACGATGTGGAGTGAGCGGTCGCGCGATCACTGAAAACAAACAGGGCGGCCGGTGCGGCCGCCCTATGGTTGTTGCCCAGGCGTACGGGTCAGCGCAGATGGCGCTCCACCACGGCCAGAACCTCGGGCAGGTCCATGCCGATCTTGCGGAGATGCTCGGGCGTGGGCACGCCTTCAGGTGTCCAGCCCTTGCGTTTGTAGACGGCATCCAGCAGGTGCTGGTACTGCTCCTCGCGGTAATGGCGGAGGATTCTGAGTTTTTCCTCGCTGCTCTTGCCGGCGGGATCGACGCCCACTTTCTCGCGCAGTTGCTGATCGTACCGATCCTGCCGTGATTCATACTCCTCGACGGTGACCGGGCCCACCATCCGGAACGGCGGGATGTCGTCGCTCCGCCGGCCGCGCCCCAGGCGCATGCAGAGGACTTTCTGGAAGTTGTACACCCGCTCCGATTGCAGGATGAGCTCCTTCTTGTCGAGGTTCCCGCCGGTGATGGCGTTGTAGATGTCGACGTAGTTCTGGACATGCTCCGGCACCTTGGCCGGTTCGTCGGTCTGGGCGTTGTTGGCGGGTTCCACGTCGTTCCAGGGCAGCTTGCACAGGCCCTGCAGCCCGAACCAGGTCCGGAACATGGGGAAGTAGTGGAGCGCCTCCGCCTTGTCGGTGAAGGTGGGGATCTGGTTGTTGACCATATCCATGAAGATCAGCCAGGCCTCGTCATGCTGCGGGCCCTTGAGCGCCATGCTGTAACCGCCCTGCTGGGCCAGCGATTCCTTGGACACGTACTGGGAGTATTCGAGGCCCTTGCACTCGCAGCCGATATCCTGCATGAGCTGGGGATCGGCATCGAAATGATCGATGAAGTACTCCTTCATCTTGCGGGTACCCAGTCCGGCGATGAGACCGAACCCTTCGCCCCGGGCGATCTGGTGCATCATTTCCAGCGCGTCCCGCCAGTTTCCCCAGGTGAAATCCAGGCCGCCCGTGCGCTCGGCGTTGAGCACGCCTTTCTCCCAGCATTCCATGATGAAGGCGGTCATCGTGCCGAAGGAGATGGTGTCCAGGCCGTAGGTGTCGCAGTAGAAGTTGATTTCGAGAACGGCGCGGGGGTCGAAGATGCCGACGTTGGAGCCGCAGCCGCCCACGGTCTCGTACTCGGGGCCGTCGACGGTGACGCGATGTCCCTTGTAAGGGCCGGTCAGCAGCTCGAAGCCGTCCGCCGCCTTGGCGCAGGCCATGGTGCAGCCGAACCAGCAGCCGTCGGGCAGCCCGTGGGTGACAAAATCATAGAAGGCGTGCGAATTGATCTTGGGTGTATCGGCGTGCCGGCCGAACTTGAAGTTGTGCGTGGGCAGCAGGTCGTACTCGTCCATGATCTCGACGAGGTGGGCGGTGCCGATCTGGCGCATCCGGCACTGCTGGTCGTCCAGGGCGATGATCTCCTTGTGGAGCTTCAGCCCGGTGCGCTGGAGCGTGTCCAGGTCGGCGGGATCGTTGGACTTGCCCGACAGGCCCGAATACTTGACCACGACCGCCTTGATCTTCTTGTCGCGGAGCACCGTGCCGATGCCGCCGCGGCCGGCCTGCTTGAGCCGCGCCACCTTGCGGCGCCGGTCATAGAAGGAGAAGTTCAGGCACCCGATCAGGGCGTGCTCGGCGCCGCGGCCGGCGCTCACCGCCGAGATGTGCATTTTCTCCAGATCGTTGTCGGCAAACAGCTCCACCATCTGCTCGGCCAGGATGTGGCTGTCCACCGCTTCAGCAGGGGCCTCGAAGATCTGAATCAGCCCCTGGTTGCCGTCGATGTACACGATGACGTCGCGCTCGGCCTTGCCCTGGATCTCGAGGGCGTCGAAACCGGAGAACTTCAGGTAGGGGCCGAAATAGCCGCCCACGTTGCTGTCGATGGGAATGTCGGTGAGCGGGGAGATGGACACCACCAGCGATTTTCCCGAACCCGGGTAGTTGGTGTTGCCGCAGATGGGCCCCATGGAGATGTTGATCTCGTTCTCGGGATCGTTCCAGCGCGTGGTGTCGGAGATGGCGTCCCAAAGCAGCTTCAGGCCGAAACCCTTGCCCCCGGTGAATTTCTGCTTCATCTCCTCGGAAACCGGTTTTTCCCGGATCTCGTTCGACGAGACGTTCACATACAGCGTGCGCATGTTATAGCCGCGCACCACCGGCCGGAGCTCGTAGCGGAATTCCTTGAGCAGAACGTGCCGGGCCTTCAGGGCATCGACGTCGGTGTGGATCTTGGTGTTGTTCATCGTTGCTACTCCTCGGTCACGATCTCGATCGCCTGAGTGGGGCAGCCCTTGACACAGACGCCGCATGCCACGCACTTGAAGGGATTCAACACGCCGTCACACCGCCGCATGGCGTCGATGGGACAAACGGCCACGCAGGCGAAACAGCTGATGCACAGCTTCTTGTTGATCATCACCACGCCCTGCTTGTTGATGGTGATGGCCTGGGTGGGGCATTCATCGACGCATTTGCGGTATTGCTGGTCGCAGACCACCAGGTGGAACCCCCCGTCGGGCTTCTCGATAACCTGGATAGCCGACTTGGCGGGGTCGTCCTCTTTGAAGAACGCCAGGGAACAGGCCGTCATGCACTGGTTGCAGCCGATGCATTTTTCGTCATAGGTTTTGAGATACTTCATGGGGGCGAAACCTCCATTTTTAGTGGCACTTCATATTATCGACCAAGGTGTAATAAGTCAACGGGATTTCCGCCTCTTGCGCCCGCCTTCGGCCGGCGGTTATAATCACGGTGACAGGACGAGCGAGAGGTGTGGCATGCGGCTGGTCATCAATAACCGGGACACCGATCTGGCGGGCAGCCAGCTCACCGTGCGCCAGATGTTGCAGCAGATGAAGTTCACCTTCCCGATGATCTTCGTCCGGGTCAACGGCGAGGTGATCCGGAAAGACCAGTACGACTCGTTCGTGATCCGCGATGGGGACCGCGTGGACGCCATCCACCTGATGGGCGGAGGATAGGGCGGTTGCCCGGGACGGCCGGTCCTCCGGCCGCCCCCGCCCGTGTCGCAGCATTTCAGGGCCGGCCGCCCGCCGCGGGCGGGAAGCGGACCGGCTGACCATTCCGCTCCAGGCACTCCCGGACATCGAGGATGGAGATGCCGGCCGCCAGCACCTGGCGCAGGCAGTCTTCGGGAAGCTTGCCGGTCAGATTCTGCCGGACGGCGTCCCGCTGCGCGCCCTGGGCCGCCAGGCCCAGATTGTGGCTGAGGCGTTCGATCTTCTCGTCGTCCAGACCCTGGCTGATGGCGATGGCCATGTTGTCGGTTGACAGGCCGGCCTGGATCCAGAACCGGATCAGGTGGTCGGCGCGGTCCACCGCGTTCGGCTCCGGCCGGGAGCGGAAATCCTGCGGCAGGCAGGGCGTGAGGCGGTGCGCGTCCGCGGCGGCCCGGACCGATGCCGGACAATCGGGCAGGCCGGTGACGGCGTCATAGAATCGCAGGGCCCGGTCACGCTCGCCGGCGACATCCCACAGCTGCCCCGCCAGGAGCAGGCCGTCGGCCCAGGCCGGGGCGGGCAGCGTCGCGCGGAGCGCTTCCGGGCGGTCGGCGAAGTCACGGATCGCGGCCTGCGCGTCAGCCGGCCGGTTGGCGCCGGCCAGAACCCGGGCCAGCATGAGCCGGCCCAGGGGCGACAGGTCGGTGCGCGGCTCCAGCATCCGCACACCATCGGCGTAGAGGCCGGGTGCCAGGATCTCGTCCCGGAAGTTTCCCCAGACCGAGAACTCGCTCACGGTGAGTTGCTTCAGCCCCGCCGCCCACCGGGACCACAGCTCCGCCAGCGGGGCGCCGAAGCAGGCGGGAAAGTCCTCTTCAAGGCCCTGGCCGCGTTTCCAGAATTCCAGATACTTCTCCCAGCCGACCTGATCCACCAGGAACGCTGTGAAGGAGCATACCAGATCGAACACCCACGGATTGTTCCGGTAGCAGTCGATCCGCTCCAGCTCGGCCAGCGTCGGCAGGTCCCGGGCCTGGACGATCCGGGCGGCCGGTTGATGCCACCGCTCCGGTTGCTCCCGCCGGTTGAGGTATTCGGTGAGACCTTCGGTGATCAGAAACGACGGGTAGTTGCGCCGGTTGATCCGCCAGACCAGCAGGTGCATGAACTCGTGGCGCAGGCGGGCCTCCGGCCACCCGTGGATGACCTGCTCTTCGAGCACGATGAAGGTGTGGGGGGCGTCGGGTTGCAAACGGCGGAACAGGGTCTCGTCGGGATAATAGTAGAAATGGATTTGGAGATCCTGAGGCAGTTTGTGTTCACGACAGAAGGTTTGAACGAGGACTGTGTACTCCCGCTGGAGTCGATCCACCGCCGGCTCGATGTCGGCCTGCGCCGGATAATGAAAGACGATTTGGGGGGTCGTCCGCGTCCGCCAGCCGGCGAGTTCCTTCTCCAACAAAATCTTGGCGGACAGTTCCTCGATCTGACGCAGTTGCGCCACGGGCAGTCGCGGCAGCCGGCGTGCCTGGGTGAGCCAGCGAAGCGCGGCCTGGTGGTTGCCGAACTGGTAGTCGATCAAACCCAGCATGATGAATGTCCGGGCCAGGACCGGCGCGGTGACGGCACCCTGGAGGGATTGATTGAGGATCGTATACGCCTGCATGTAGTCGCGTTTCTCGAACAGGACCACGCCCAGCGCGTAGTACGACGCGGGGCCCGGCTCCCGTTCCGCCCACTGCGTGGCCAGCGCCTCCGCCTCCGCCACCCGGCGTTCCCGGATCAGCTGGATGATTTGGTCGCCGAGGCTGTTGTCCGTCCCCGCCTGTTGGGCCATGCCGGCGGTGGCGAGAACCGCCATCAGCATTCCGATCCCGACCAGTCGCACCATGCGGCACCTCCATGATCTTAAAAAGGAGGCAGTATAGCACAGGCCCGGCGGCTGCGGACGGTAGAGTTCGCGGGGGGTTGGAACCGACGGCAGGCATCACTAGGCATTGATTTGTCGAAGATGTTCCGTTAAAATGGCGCCTAAATTTTTGTCGGCTCTCGTCGCGAGCATCCACCATGAACGACACGAATCACGAGATTCTGAAGACCCAACAAAACGAGATCGAGAAGTTTCTGCTCGATTCGCGGGTCCAGCGGGTGGCCGGATTCCTCAGCCGCGGCAACGGCGATCGCCGGACGCTGTTCGAGCGGATGATGTACTCCTTCGATAACCCGTCGGCGCCCCGGTCCGACCGGCTGCTGTTCTATCCCCTGCACACGGTGTTCGAACACTTTCTCCGGACTCGCGACGCCAACGCCGACATGGTGAAGTTCAAGCTGTTCCACCACCGGCCCACGCTGCGGGCGCTGGTGAACACGTTTCGCAGCATCCATGCCTACGGTTTGACCGTGCCGCAGAAATTCCAGATGCCCCTGATGATCGTCTGGAACTTCACCCAGGCCTGCAACCTGAAATGCATCCATTGCTATCAGGATGCCTGCAGCCGGCCGCTCCCAGACGAGCTGGATCTGGAGCAGAAGTTGAAGGTCGTGGACGAAATGGGCCGGGCGTACGTCCCCTTCCTGGCGCTGGCCGGCGGCGAGCCGTTCATGGGCCGGTACTTCTGGGAGGTGCTCGAGCGGTGCCGGCAGTGGGGGATTCACGTCACCATCGCCTCCAACGGCACGATGCTGACTCCGGACGTGACCGCCCGGCTCGTGGAACACGGCGTCAAGTACGTCGAGGTCAGCCTGGACTCGGTGGATCCGGACAAACACGACACGTTCCGCGGCATACCCGGCGCCTGGCGCCGCGCCGTGGACGGCATCCGCACCGCCGCCGCGACACCCGGACTGCGGGTGGGGCTGGCCGCCTGCATCTCCCGGATCAATTTCGATGAAGCCGACCAAATCATCCAGCTGGCCGTGGACATGGGCTGCTCCACCTTCGTGCACTTCAATTACATTCCGGTGGGGCGCGGGATTCGGAACGACATCCACGACCTGGACCCCGAACAGCGGGAACAGCTGCTCCAAATCCTGGAACGCCGGCTGCAACGGAAAGAGATCAGCATCATGAGCACGGCGCCGCAGTTCGGTCGGGCCTGCTTCATGTACGCCGACATGGAGAGCCGCATGGCGCTCGGCCACGCCGGTTCTGGCTCCGGGTCCAAGACCCGCGTCCTGGCCAAATACATCGGCGGTTGCGGCTCGGCCCGGTGCTACTGTTCCCTGCAGCCCAACGGCGACGTCACGCCGTGCGTCTACATCCCCCACCGCGTGGTGGGCAACGTCAAGCACCAGAGCATCCGGGAGATCTGGCAGACCAATGTCTACTTCGAAAAGTTGACGGACCGGGAACTCCTGGGCGACCACTGCGGCGTGTGCGATTTCCGCCCCGTGTGCGGCGGCTGCCGCGCCCGCGCGGATGCCTACACGGGTGATATTCTGGCCGGTGATCCGGGCTGCATCCTCAATGCCGATTTGTGGGAGCGGCTGACCGCGGCCACAACCGAAAGCGCATCCGCAGACCGATGATCCGCCGGGCCGTCGCGGGATGATGCCCGCCGCCGGATGCTCCGGACCGGCCGCCGCTGATGGCGGCGGCACCTTGCCGGGGAGACAGCCCCAACATGATCGCAGCGGCGATGATTCTCGCGGCCGGCTATGCCACGCGGCTGCGTCCGCTCAGCGACGAAATCCCCAAAGCCTGCCTGCCGGTGCTCGGCCGGCCGCTGGTTCACCACCTGCTCGACTGGCTGGGCCCGTGGGGCGTGGAGGATGTGGCCGTCAACCTCCATCACCTGCCCGACGCGGTGCGCCGGGCGGTGACCGCCTACGACGGTCGCCCCTTCCGGTTCCATTTTTCCGAGGAGCGGGGGCCGATCCTGCTCACCGCCGGCGCGCTGGCGCCGCTGCGCGACTGCTTCGCCGGCTGCGGCACGTTCCTCCTGGTCAACGCGAAGATCGTCACCACGATCGACCTGGCCCCGGCGCTGGCCGCCCACCGGGCGGGCGGCAGCCTGGCCACGATGGTCCTGACGCCGAACCGGCGGCGCGATCCGTTCACCCATGTGCAACTGAACGCCGACGGCTGCATCGGCGGCTACGTGCCGTTCGACGAAGCGGACGGGCGGGCGGATCCGCTCCTGGCGTTCACCGGCATCCATCTGCTGGAGCCGCGGGTGCTGGATTTCATCCCCGCCGGCCGGCCCTTCGACACCATCCGGCACCTCTACCCCGCGCTGGCGGCGGCCGGCCACCCGGTGCGCGGGTTCGTCGCGGACGGCGACTGGCTGGAATTCTCCACCCCCGGCCGGTACCTGCGCAACAGTTTGGAGCTGCTCCGGGCGGGCGGGCTGGACAACTGGACCACCTGGAACGTGATGCTCGATCCGGCCGCCCGGGTGCGCGAGACCGTGTTCGGCGAACACGTGGTCGTGGACGCCGGCGCCGCGGTGGCGCGCAGCCTGCTCCTGGGCCGCAACACCGTGAGCGCCGGGGCGACGGTGGAGGACTGCATCGTGGCGCCGGGCGTGGACGTGCCGCCGGGCGCGTGGCGCCGCGCGCTGCTGGCCTTCGGGACCGGCCAAACGGCGGAGCCGACGATGAAGCTGAACGCGTATCCGCTCGAGGCGGCGGCCGGCCCGGGCGCCGGAGCCGGCGGTCCGTCCGAGGGTTGAGTGGATCCGCTGTCGGCGCTGGAACAGATTGTCCTGGGAGGAGGTTGATTCCGCTGTGAGAGGCCGTGCACTGTGGATGCTCGCCGCCTGGCTGCTGGCGCTGACCGCCTGGGCGACCGGCCAGGCGGTCCGCGTCAAGATGAAGAATGGGGATGTGCTGTCCGGCACGCTCGTGGCGCTGGACGGCTCGCGGGCGGTGTTCCGGACCGACTATGCCCCGGGGTTGGAATTGCCGCTGGAGCGGGTGGCCGAAGTGACAGGCAACGCGGCCGTCCGGCTGCAGCTCGACGACGACACCACGCTGCGGACCACGCTGACGGGCTGGGCGGACGGCGTGTTTCATCTGGCCAGCGGCGACCACACGTTCACCCTCGCCCAGGCCCGGGTCCGGGGCATCGCGCTGGAGCCGGCGGCCGCTGAACCGGCGACGGATCTCCGTGCGATCGCGGTCCGGGTGGACGGGCTGGACGAAGTCCGGCCGAAGCGCTGGAGCGGCGCGGTCAATTTCGGCTACACCCTGGCGCGGGGCAACGCGTCATCCGACGATCTGTTGCTGCGGACCTCCGCGCGCTACGCGCGGCAGCGCGACACGTTTTCCGCCAGTGCCCATACGCTCTACGGCGTGCTGAACGAGGCCACGTCACGGAACGAGGTGTACGGTTCGTTCCGGTACGACTACAAGCTGCCGAAACGGTATTTCGTGTTCGGCTCGGTGAGCGGGGAGTACGATGAAGTGGAAGGGATCGACCTGCGCCACACGTGGAACGCGGGCGTCGGCTACAGTCTGATCACCCGGCCGGCGCTGAGCCTGGACGTGGGAACCGGTGTCGGTTTTCTCCAGGAGGTCTACCCCAGCCTGTCCAACCGGAGCGACGGCAGCACCCTGCTCGAGGGACATCTGAACTGGAAGCTGAACGACCGCGTCGCGTTCACCCAGAACCTGCTGGTCATTCCATACCTGACCGGCGATTCACGGTACCGCACGATCCTGGACGCCACGCTGAACCTGACCGTGAATCGCATGTTCAAGTTCAACATCGGCATGCTCAACCGGTACGATTCGCGGCCGCTCCCCGACGTGGAGCACAACGATTTCACCATGTTCACGGGAGTCGGCTGGATCTTCTGAGGGCGATCGGGTGCACCGTGGGCCGCGCTCCGGGACCGGGGCCGGCCGGAGTACCGCGCCGTCGGGCGGAGGGAACGAATGATGCAGCCACCGCCGCTGTTCCGGCGCCAGCCGGGCGCGGCACCGTTGATCGGCGCCCACCGGGGCGCCCATGACGGCGAGCGCCCCGAAAACACGGCGGCGGCTTTCCGGCGGGCGATCGAGCTCGGGTGCGACCTCGTGGAGCTCGACGTCCGGCGGACCGCGGACGGCGAGCTCCTCGTGTTCCATGACGCCGCCATCGGGGGACGGGCGATCGCGGCGATGACCGCGGCCGAAGCCCGCGGTGCGGCGGCGCGTCAGGGTATCGACATCCCGACGCTGGACGAGGCGCTTGGCATCTGCACCGGCCGGATCCTGGTGGATATCGAGATCAAGGACCCGGCCGCGGCCGCCGCCGCGGCCGCGACGGCCGCCCGGCTGCTTCCGCCGGACTCATTTCTGCTCTCCTCGTTTTCCCGACGGGCGCTGCGGATCGTGCAGCGAAGCTTCCCCGCGCTGCCGCGGGGCTGGATTGTGGGGCGTGCGGTCCCGGGCGGATGGCAGATGCTGGCGAAGCTGGCGGTCGGGCCGCTGGCCGGCCTGTCCGGCCGGCCGGCGTGCCTGATCCTCGAACACCGCCTGGTGGTCGCCGGCTCGGCCGGGGGAGGGGGCGCCCCGTTGCTCCCCTGGCTGGCCTGGACGGTCAACGACCCGGCTGAAGCCGGCCACCTGGCCGATCTCGGCGCCTGGGCGCTCGTCACCGACGTCCCGGACGCCCTGCTGGCGTGGCGCCGGGGCGCGGGCCGCTAGTTCCGCGGCACGGCCGACAGCAACCGGGAATTGTTATCCAGGAACAGCTCGAACGCCACGACGGGTCCCGTGGCATCCAGGACCACGTAGCCGCCCAGTTGCGGCCACGCCGCCGGGATCATGTTGCTGAGCAGCCCGAGGTAGCGGCTGTCGGCCTCCAGGTGCAGGACGTGCGTGCCGGTGAGCGTGCCGTTCTGACCGTAGATCCAGACGGTCGCGTCCACGGGGTAGGTGTTGAAATTGCACACGCTGATGCCGTTGAAGTACATCAGCGTTCCGTCGCCCACCGGGCCGTGCGCCACGTGGCTGAAGACGGCCTGCCGTGCGGGAGCGGTCTCCAGGGCCAGGCAGGATTCGAAGGCCGGCAGGGCGTTCAGGCCGTCGCCGAACACCACGTCGCCGAGGAGTCCGGTGCGATCGGATGTGATCTTCACATTGCCGGTCACGTAAGGCGGGCGGGTGGCGGGGTCCGGCAGGCTGAACGCCTGCCAGGCGGGAACGACGAGCTGCTGCCCGGCGGTGAGCGCGTAGTTGGCCGTGGTGCTGGCGGCGTCGGCGTCGTCGGTGAAGGCGAGGGTCACCTGGGCCGTCTCCGCCGCCGTGTTGATCACGTGGAAGACGGTGTCGTACGGATTGATGAACGCCGGCTGCTCGCCGCCGCTGGCCACATGGGCGCTGTACAGCGTGCCCACTTTCGGATCCCACTGCAGCGGGACCGAGTGGACGGTGACGACTCCGCCCCCGGCGTTCAGATGGCGGATCATGGCAAAGCCCACCACGCCGTACCCGTCGTCGGTGGTCCCGACGAGATAGCCGTCGGGCAGGTCCAGGAAGCTCTCGTTGCGGAAGAAGAGATCGTGCATCGTGCCCGTCAGCATGTGCCGACCCTCCAGATCCGTTTCCATGAAGGCGATCTGCGTTCCGGTGGCGTTCCGGAGCGAAAGCTCCACGTGGATCGTGGTGTCGTACGGGTTGAGGATGAACAGCTCGGTCTGCACGGTGTAGACGCCGCCGTCGAAATGCTCCTGGACGTGGGTGACGGTGTAGTCCTCGAACACGCCGTCGGTGGCGATCGTGCCGTCCATGTAGTCGCCGGTCAGATTGGTGTTCAGGAAGAACGCCCGGGCGGTGAGGCTGTTGCTGATCACCCGGAGCCAGCCGGTGTGGGTGCCGGCGGGCAGGCCGAGCTGGATGTCGCCGATGAACGAGAACTGGGTCAGGGGTTCCATGAGCTGGGCGGCGCCGTTGTTGGTGCCGACGAGCAGCTCGCCGTCGTTGTCGTAGCCGTAGATCAGCAGGCTCTGCGAACCGTTCACGGGATTGCTCACCCCGTAGCCGGTAAACTCGCCGGTGCCGGTGCGGAAGAACGGAAAGTCGATGATGGCGGGCGCCAGGCAGAAGATGGAGGTGCTGTCCTCGCCCAGGGCGCGGCCCACGTTGAGCCCGGCCAGGAACTGCTCGTCGGGCGAAACGGCCAGGTCCTCCGGCGCCGAACCGGTGTCGCGGAAGGCGTAGCCGCCGGTCAGGCAGTCGAAGATCATCAGCTCGTCGCTGCCCACCGAATGGATCAGGCCCGTCCGGTTGTCCGATAGCACGGCGATGTTGTTGTACCCGTCGAAGTCGGCGAAGCCCAGGGCGTCGGTGATGGTGCGGAGGAGTTCCAGCGAGCCGGCGTCGATCACGTAGAGGCGGTTCAGCACAATCGACGACGCGACCAGGCGGGCGCCGTCGGGCGTGATGGCGATCCGGCTGAGGCTGGCATCCGGCGTGGCCTCGCCCGGGATGTCCAGGTACGGTTGGTTGGCGTAGTTGCCGATCTCGAAGGCGACCACGTCGTTGTACTGGGGATCGCAGACGAAACCCCACCGGCTGTCGGGGGAGAACACGATGTTGTTGAGGCAGAGAAAGTCGGAGCCCGTGCGGTCGAAGTCGGCGTCCACCACCACGAACGTGTGCTGGACGGCGAAAGTGGGTTCGTTGAACAGGTCGATGACGCTGATCTGGTCGTCGTCGTTCCGCCCGTTGCAGAGCACGAACGCGCGCTGGCCGTCGGGGGAGACGTACGTCCGGGCGGGGCCGGTGCCCGTGTTGGCCCACAGCGTCGCGTGATGCAGATCGCCCGGCGCGATGGTCACCCGGAACACGTAAATCTGGTTGACGGTGGTCCGGGCGTCGCAGACGAAGCCGTAGTCGCCGGTCGGGCTGAAGGCGATGTTGTTGTAGTAGGCGAAGTCGGTGAGAACCGGCGGCGTGTAGGTGGCGGTCTGGAAATCGGCGAGGCGGATGATGGTCACCGTGTTGCTGTCGATGTTCAGCACGCAGGCGTGCAGGCCGTCGGGGGCCAGGTAGATGCCGGCCGGCTCCTGGCCGGTGGCGACATAGGCGACGATGTTGTCGGTCCAGCGGTAGGGGTCGAAGACGATCACCCGCGAGTTCTGGGGATCGGTGACCAGCCCCAACAGCCCGTCGGCCGTGAACACGGCGTTGTTGTAGAAGCCGAAATCCTCGTCGCCGGCGACGACTTCACCCATCAGGATCTGGGCCGCCGCGGCGGCGGTGAGCCCGGCGATGAGGATCAGTCCGATCAGGGCACGTTGACGGTTCATGGTGCTGACCTCCCGGTTGTCACGACGTCAGGGATAAATTTTATACAGCATGCGGGGGAAGGCGATGGTCTCCCGGATGTGCTCCAGGCCGCACAGCCAGGCAACGCACCGCTCGATGCCCATACCGAAGCCGCCGTGGGGGCAGGTGCCGTAGCGGCGCAGGTCCAGGTACCACTGGAACGCCGCTTCGGGCAGCCCGTGCTCGCGGATGCGCGCCTGCAGCTTGTCCAGGTCCGCCAGGCGCTGGCCGCCGCCGATCACCTCGCCGTAGCCCTCGGGAGCCAGCACGTCCACGCAGAGGGCCTTGCCGGGATCGGCCGGGTCGGTCTCCATGTAAAAGGCCTTGATCGCGGCAGGGTAGCGGTGGACCATCACCGGCCGGTCGAACCCCTCGCTGACCAGGGTCTCGTCGGTGCCGCCGAAGTCGCCGCCGTACACGAACTCAGTGCCTTTCCCCTCGAGCATCTTGGCGGCGTCGTCGTAAGCCAGACGGGGGAACGGCGCCCGGACGTTCTCCAGCTTGGACGTGTCGCGCTCCAGCACCTTGAGCTCCTCATGGCGCGTATCGAGAACGTAGGCGACGATGTAACTGATGAAGTTCTCGGCCAGCGCCATCACGTCGTCGAGGGTGGCCCAGGCCATCTCCGGCTCGATCATCCAGAACTCCATCAGGTGGCGGCGGGTCTTCGATTTCTCGGCCCGGAAGGTGGGCCCGAAGCAGTACACCTTGCCGAACGCCATGGCCGTCGCCTCGTTGTAGAGCTGGCCGCTCTGGGTGAGATAAGCCTTGTCGTCGAAGTACTGCGTCTCGAACAGGGTGGTGGTGCCCTCGCAGGCGTTGGGCGTGAAGATGGGCGTGTCCACCAGGGTGAAGCCGTTGGTGTCCAGGTAGTCGCGGCAGGCCTTGATGATGGCGTGGCGGACCCGGATCACCGCGTGCTGACGGCGGGAACGCAGCCAGAGGTGGCGGTTCTCCATGAGGAACGCGGTCCCGTGCTCCTTCTTGGTGATGGGGTAGTCGGCGACCGCCTGGACCACCTCCAGGCCGGTGACGTCCATCTCGTGTCCGCCGGCGGCGCGGGCCTCGGCGCGGACGCGGCCGGTGACGATCAGGCTCGACTCCAGGCCGATTGCCTCGGCCTGCGCGAACACGTCCGGGGCGACGTTGTTCTTGGCCATCACGCACTGCATGATGCCCGTGCCGTCACGCAGGATCAGGAACAGGATCTTGCCGCTCGAGCGGCGGTTGTACAGCCAGCCCTTGAGAGTAACCGTCTGGTCGACGAACCGGGCAGCGGTTTCGATGGTGAACGCGGACATGATACCTCCGGCAGGGGGAGACAGATTTCACCGATGATAATCAAAGTTGCGCCAAAAGACAATGACCGATCAGCGTCCGGCGGCGGCGGGTTCCGCGAGGCGGGCGAGCTCGGGGTGGACCAGGCGGTAGAGCCGCATGTTGGCCATCACGTGGTTCACGTAGCCGCGGGTCTGATGGAAGTGGATCTCCGGCGGCAAGTACAGGTCGGCTGGCTGGCCGGCCAGGCGGGTCCAGTACGCCGCCTGGCCGAGGCCGGCGTTGTACGCGGCGGCCGAGGCGGCGGGCGACTGGAGGCGGTCCAGCAGTTCGCGCAGATAGCGGACGCCGAGCCGGATGTTCAGCCCCGGCTGGTACAGGGCGGCGCCGGTGTCGGGCAACTCGATGCCGCTCCGGGCCGCCACCGCGCGGGCCGTGTCGGGCATGAGCTGCATCAGCCCGCGGGCGGAGACCGGGGAGTGGGCGCGGGGATTGAACCGGCTCTCCTGGTGGATGATGCTGAAGATCAGGTAGGGATCGACGCCGGCGTCCCGGTTGGCGGCGCGGACGTCCTCCTGGTAGGGCGCCGGATAGCTGAGGCGGAGCAACTCCGGGTTGATCATCGCCAGCGGCGTGCCGTCGGGATAGCGCTCCAGGGCCAGGTAGGACCAGCGATACGCCTGGTGCGGGGCGCCGGCCCGCTCGAACAGGCGGGCCAGCGTCACCGCGCGCCGGATGGACAGGTCGCGCTCGGAGTCGCCGGT
>JAGOHA010000080.1 GCA_017996395.1 Acidobacteriota bacterium
CGTCCTCAAATATGTTGTCGCCCAGGATCACCAGGAGACGGCTGCCGGCCGCGAAGTTCTCGGCCAACGCCAGCGCCTGGGCGATGCCGCCCGCCTCGTCCTGCACCTTGTAGGTGAATCGGCAGCCGAACTCGCGGCCGCTCCCCAACAGGTTGACGACGTCGCCCATGTGCTCGGTGCCGGTGACCACCAGGATCTCCGCGATCCCCGCCTCGGTCATCTTGTGGATGGGGTGGTAGATCATCGGCTCCCGCCCCACCGGCAGGAGGTGCTTGTTGGTGACCTTGGTCAGGGGGAACAGCCGGCTGCCGGTTCCGCCGGCCAGGACGATCCCTTTGAGTGTCTCCATGTGGCGCTCCCGTGCGACCGGCAGGCGCCCCCGAAAGGCGCGCGCTGTCGGGGATTTTGGCGGACTCACCTTATCATGAGTCTTGCCGGGTCACAAGTCCCGAGTGGACGGAATCGCCTGGCGCAGAAGTGGCTTCGGTGCTGTTGGCGGCTGAATCCGCGAATCCGGACCTGGCGGAGCGCGGCCACCAGACGTGAAGTTCGTTCGGCCAACCGCGGGGCGGCGAGGTTCCGGGAATTTTAACTTTGTCCCTTATCGATTATGTGTTAAAAAAAACTGTTTATGGCGAAGCAGCAGTCCAAACCCGAAACCGACATCGACAAGCTGGTGGCCATCGTCCGGCGGCTGCGGGCGCCCGGCGGCTGCCCGTGGGACCGCGAGCAGACCCGGGAAAGCCTCAAGCCGATGCTGGTGGAGGAAACCTACGAAGTGCTGGGCGCCCTCGATGGCGACGACCCGGGCGAGCTGCGGGACGAGTTGGGCGACTTGCTGCTCCAGGTAGTCTTTCACGCCCAGATCGCTGACGAGCGGGACGAGTTTCGGATGCAAGACGTCATCGACGCCATCCACGACAAGATCGTCCGCCGGCACCCGCACGTTTTCGGCGGCGTTCGGGCGGAGACGAGCGAGGAGGTTCTGGCCAACTGGGACCAGATCAAGAGCGAGGAGCAGGCCGACAAGAACAAGCCGCGTGAATCGCGTCTCGACGGCATCAGCCCGGCCCTGCCTGCCCTCCACGAGGCCTACCAGCTGGGTGTGCGCGCCAGCCGGGCCGGAATCGACTGGAACGGCGACGGCACCGTCACCGGCGCGGCGCGCGCGGCGCTGGACGCGCTCGAAAGCCGGCTGCCGGCCGGGGATCCGGCCGCCCTCAAGGCGGCCGCCGGTGAAATCCTGTTCGCCGTCGTGAATCTCTGCCGCCATCTCGGGATCGATCCTGAAACCGGACTCAAGCGGACGAATCTTACCTTTCGGGACCGCTTCCGGACCCTCGAGCTGCGGCTCAAGGCGTCCGGACGGACGCTCCAGGAGTGCCCGCCGGACGAACTGGCCGGGCTGTGGCGGGAAACGGCACCATGACCAAGCTCAACGTGATGCAGCATCCGGTGTACAGCGCCCTGCACGTGTGCAGCGGGTGCGGTCGGGTCAAGCTCATCACCAAATGGGTCAAGTTCGACACCTCCTTCCTGGGACATGAGGCGTACATCGTACCCACTCACTGCCCCGACTGCTTTCGCACCATCATCTGCATCATGGAAGACAAGAAACGTAAGCGGAGCGAACTTCGGCTGGAGCGACGCATTCGGAATCGGATTAAAAAGAAGCTGTCTTGAGACGCCGACCGATTACCCCGCGGGCGCCCGCCGTCCCGCGGCTCTCCGGCTTGACACGGCATCCCCGATATGTCACATTGAGACCCATTCCTCGGGAAGGATGACCATGATGCGCGACCGAATTCGGGACGCCTTTCTGCAAGCCCGCCGGCTGCACGAGTCGGCCGCCGACCGATACGCTGAAGATGTGGAGCGTGCCGCGCGGGAAACCGCGGCGCGGATCCGGCAGGGCGGACGCGTCTACATCTTCGGGAACGGCGGGTCCGCTGCGGACGCCATCCACTGGAGCGGCGAGCTCATGGGCCGTTTCAGCCTGGACCGCCCGGGCATCCCCGCCATCGCCTTGGCGGTCAACCCATCGGTTATCACCGCTGTGGCCAACGATTATGAATTCGACCAGGTCTTCGCCCGCCAGCTCGATGCACTGGCCCGGCCGGCCGACGTGGTCATGGCGATCAGCACCAGCGGCCGGTCGCCCAACGTGCTCAACGCGCTCCGCTGCGTGCGCGGCCGGGGCTGCTTCCGGCTCGGGTTCACCGGCACGGACGACCGCGAGATGGGCCCCCTGGTGGACGTGGTGTTCTCGGTGCCCTCGCCGTCCACCCCGCGGATCCAGGAAATGCATGCTTTGCTGGGCCACCTGCTCTGTGAGCTGGTTGAGGCCGATCTGTACGGGCCGAAGGCGGGCTGCACCAACCCATTATAAGGAGGCCGCCATGCGCCGCCTGGCCTGCAACCTGGCCGGAATCATCGCCTTGACTGCCATACTCGCCGCGCAGTCCACCGCCGCTCCGCCGGTGCCGGCGGACCCGGCCCGGATCGAAGCCGTGCTGGAGACGGATCTCGGTTCCGTTATCATCCGCTTCTTCCCGGATGACGCGCCCAAGCACGTGGCCCATTTTCTGAAACTGGCCGACGAGGGTTTTTTTGACGGACTGACGTTCTTCCGGGTCATCCCTTACGGCATCATCCAGGCCGGCGATCCGCTGACCCGCAATCCAGCCGCCCGGGATCGCTACGGAACAGGGGGCCTGCGCCAGCTCAAGGCCGAGTTCAACAACCGCCCCTGCCAGCGGGGCGCACTGGCTGCCGTCCTGGTCCCCGGCGACCCCGACAGCGCCGGCAGCCAGTTCTTCATCTGCGTCACCGACCAGCTGCAGCTCAACGGCCAGTACACGGTCTTCGGACAGGTCGCCGGCGGCATGGCGGTTGTGGAAAAAATTTCCGCGCTTCCGGCCGATGCCCGGCAATTGGCCACGGAGCGGGTCGCCATCCGCCGAGTGACCATCCGGTCCATTCCCGAACCCGCGTATCGCGGCGCACCGGTGGAGCGCCTCCAGCGTTGCCGGGCCGTCATCGTCACCGACGTCGGCGAGATCGAGTTGTCGTTTCACCCGGAAACGGCTCCCGAGCACGTGCGGCAGTTCCTGAGCCTGGCGGCCGCCGGCCTTTACAACGGCACCGATTTTCACCGGGTGGTCCCCGGTTTCGTGATCCAGGGCGGCTTCCTGAGCGGACGTCAACCGCCCGTGGATGAGACCTATGGCAGCTGGCTGCAACCGCTGCGGGCGGAATTCAGCGACCGGCTGCATGACCGCGGGGTTCTGTCCATGGCCCGGGCTACCGATCCCGATTCCGCAATGGATTCATTCTTCATCTGTCTGGCCCGTCAGACCTCGCTGGACGGCAAGTACACGGTGTTCGGCACGGTCACCCGCGGCCTCGAGGTGATGGATCGAATCGCGGCATTGCCTTGCGACGACCAGGAGCGCCCTCTCCAGCGTGTGGCCATTCGGGAGATCCGGGTCATCGAGGAGATGCAGCCTTGAAACTACTGGTCATCCTCATCCTGATCGCCGCCGCGGCGGGCGTGTACCTGGTGGTCCAGGGCGTATCGTTTCATCAGGCCAACGAGTCGTACCAGACCGACATCCAGCGGCGGCTTCACGGCATGGCCTGGGAGCGCACCGAGGCGATGAAGCAGGAGATCATCAAGCTGGCCGGTCCCTACGGCATCGATCCGGCGGGGATCGAGATTTCTTTTCTGCGCTCCGGGCACGTGCCCGCCGGCAGCCCCGTCGGCATGATCGAGGAGGCGTACCCGGTCAAGAAGGATGTGCTTGAAGCCACCGTCCGCTACCGGCGGTCGATGCTGTTCTGGTCTCAGGAATACGTCTTGACCGCCACCATCCTCCGCGCCAAACCCGTCCACCCGCACCAGGACGCCATTCAGGACGCCATCCGGTCGGTGCTGCCGCCGCCCGCCCCCTGAGCCGGCGGATGCGGCCGTTTCCGGTCCGGCCGTTAAAATTCTCTTGATCCTTTCCGCCGGAGTGATTACATTCACCTGTTGATCGCTTGCTCGATCACCGCTGATGTATCAACTTTAGGAGTATTCGGATGGGATTCAAACGGTTTGTCGTCGACTTGGCCCCCGGGCCGCTGGTCAAGATCTTCGCCCGCCCTTACGTTGCTGGAGACAGCATTGAGGCCGCCGTCGCCTGCGCCCGCAGCTTCTGGGATGAGCGGCGGGTCTGCTCCACCATCGACCTGCTGGGCGAGGAATTGGAGTCGGACGCGGAGGTGCAATACACCGTCGACGTGTACCTGCGCCTGATCGCCGCGTTGGGCCGGCAGCCTTTCGCCACCGTGTCACTCAAACCCACCCAGCTCGGCAGTCATCGCGGCGGCAAGCATGCCGAGCAGATCATCGACGGGATCGTTCAGGCGGCCGCGGCCCACGACATCGGAGTCACCATCGACATGGAGGACCATACCGTCACCGACTTGACGCTGGAGATGTACCGCAACCTGAGGCCCCGTTACGCCATCCTCGGCACGGTGCTGCAATCCCGGTTGTTCCGGAACCGGGATGACATCCTGTCGCTGAAGGGGCTCCAGGCCCGCGTCCGCATTTGCATCGGGATCTACAACGAACCGGCCAGCATCGCGCTGACCGACAAGAACGAGATGAAAAAACAGCTGCTCAAGGACGTGGAGTTGCTGTTCGGCGAGGGGCATCACCCCGAGATCGCCACCCACGAGGAGTGGGTCGTCCACGAGGCGATCAACATCGCCGAGCGGATGAACATGGGCCGGGACCGCTACGAGGTTCAGATGCTCATGGGCGTGCCGCGCCAGGCGCTCCAGGATGAACTGGTCCGCAACGGCGTGACCGTGCGGCTCTATGTGCCGTTCGCCGAGCAGTGGAAGTACGCGGTCAGCTACTGCAAACGGCGACTGGCGGCCAACCCGATGATGGCCGCCTATGTGATGAAGAACATGGTCCAATCGGTCACGGGCAAGAAATGACCGGCGGCCGGGGCGGAGCGAATATGAAATACCAGCGGGTCCTGTTGAAACTGAGCGGCGAAGCCCTGACAGGAGGCGGTTCGGAGCCGATGTCGGCGGACGTGCTGGATTATCTGGCCGATGAGATCCATGCCGTGGTCCGCGCGGGCGTGCAGCTCGGAGTGGTGGTGGGTGGCGGCAACATCTTCCGTGGCGCCACCGGCGCCGGCCGGGGTATCGACCGGGTCACCGGGGACTACATGGGCATGCTGGCCACCCTGATCAACTGCCTGGCCCTGGCGGACCGGCTGGACCAGCGCGACTGCCCCTGCCGGATCCTGTCGCCGTTCGCCCTGCCCCAGGCGACCGTGCCGGCGTCAGCCGAAAACGCCCGCCGGGCCATGGCCGAAGGGCGGGTGGTCCTGTTCGCCGGCGGTACCGGCAATCCCTTTTTCACCACCGACTCGGCCGCCGTCCTGCGCGCCCTTGAATCGGGCTGCCAGGTTGTATTGAAGGCCACCAAGGTGAACGGCGTCTATGACCGCGACCCGAACAAGGATCCCTCCGCCCGGTTCCTACCGCGCCTCAGCTACCGGGAGGCGGTGGAGCAGCGGCTGGGTGTCATGGACCTTGCGGCGTTCTCCCTGTGCCTGGAACACGACCTGCCCATCATCGTTTTCGACATCACCCAGCCGGGCAATGTGCTGAAGGCCGTGCGGGGCGAGGCTGTGGGTTCCCTCATCGATCGCGACGGCGCCCGGTAATCTTGGCGCATTCCACCGACACCCGTCGTCCGGCATCCGCCGCCGTTTGGCGACCGTGACCGTCTGTGCTATCATGGCGTTTTCCGCCCGTGGATCCGTCCCCGCCATCCGGCATCCCGGCGGGCCCCCGGACCGGTTCAACCCAGCGAGGAGCAATCCGTGAACCTGTTGGACGACCTCAACCCGGCTCAGCGGGCGGCCGTGGAGTACACCGACGGCCCGCAATTGGTGGTGGCCGGTGCCGGCAGCGGCAAAACCCGCGTGATCACCTACAAAGTCGCCCATCTGATCGCCACCGGCCGTTTTGCCGCCGAGCACATCCTCGCGGTCACGTTCACCAACAAGGCCGCCGACGAGATGCGGGAACGTATCCATGCTCTGTTGGGTCCGGGCCGTTCGGCGACGCCCACCGTGTGCACCTTCCACTCATTCTGCGCCCGGTTCCTCCGCCAGGAAATCGGGGTGCTCGGCTTTTCGCCCAATTACACCATCTGCGACGCTGACGATCAGGCCCGTCTGGTCAAAGACATCCTGAAAGAGCTCCACATCGCCGAGCCGCCGGTCTCCGTCGACGTGATCGTGGGCCGGATCGGCCGCGCCAAGATCCACGCGATCGCTCCCGCCCAATTCGCCGCCCGGTTCCGCGATGCGGACGCCGATCTGCTGGGCGAGATCTTCGGCCGGTACGAACGCCGGCTGACGGCCAGCGGAGCGCTGGACTTCGAGGATTTGATCCTCAAGTCCAACGAGATTCTCGAACGTTATCCGGACATCCGATCCCGATTGGCGCATCGCTACCGCTACCTGCTGGTGGACGAGTTTCAGGACACCAACCCGCCCCAGTACAAGCTGGTCCAGTTGTTGGGCGGCGAACACCGCAACCTGTGTGTGGTTGGTGACGAGGACCAGTCGATCTACGGTTTCCGCGGGGCCATCCTGGCCAACATCCTGAACTTCGAGCGGGACTTCCCCGGCGCGCGGCTGTTCAAGCTGGAGCAGAACTACCGCTCCACCCGAGCCATCCTACGGGCGGCGTCCGGGCTGGTGGCCCACAACCGGCAGCGCCGTGAGAAATCTCTCTGGACCGATAACGTCGAAGGCGAGCCGGTGGTGCTGTACCGGGCCGGCGATCCCAAAGAGGAGTCCAACTGGGTGGCGCGGGCCGTCAAGGATGTGCTCCTCAACGATTTCACCGGCAGCGTGGGCATCCTGTACCGGGCCAATTTCCAGTCCCGCCGGGTGGAGGACGGTTTGAAGGGCCTGGCCATCGCCTATCGGGTGGTGGGCGGCCAGGCGTTTTATTCCCGGAAGGAAATCAAGGATCTGGTCGCCTACCTCAAGCTGGCGTTCAACCGGCGCGATGACGCCGCATTTCTGCGCGTGGTGAACGCCCCGCCCCGCGGACTGGGCGACCGTGCGCTGGAGCTGCTCCGGCGTCAGGCCGTGGCGCGCGGCAACGACCTCTGGAGCGCCCTGGAGGACATCCTGGTCGACGAGAGTGTGCCCACCCGCCTGCGTACGGCGTTCCGGCTATTCCACGACCTCGTTCAGCTGCTCTCGCGCAGCGCGACGGAGAATTCCCTGGGCGAGTTCATCGAGCAACTGGTCGTCCAATCCGGTTACCAGCGGTATCTGTCCCAACAGTCCGATCCGGAGTCCCAATCCCGGCTGGAGAACATCCAGGAGTTCATCACCGCCGCCCGGGAGCACCAGCAGGAAGGGGGAACCGTGCAATCGTTCCTGGATCGGACCGCCCTGGTCAGCGACGCAGAGACCGTCGCGGGATCGGGTCGGGTGACCTTGATGACCCTGCATGGCGCCAAAGGCCTGGAGTTCGACCACGTGTTTCTGGTCGGAGTGGAACAGGGCCTCCTGCCCCATCACCGCAGTCAGGAGACGGACGAGGACATCGAGGAAGAGCGTCGGCTGTGCTACGTGGGCATGACCCGGGCCCGTAAGCGCCTAGCGTTGAGCCACTCCTGGTCGCGCCCCACCCCCGACGGATCGCGATCCGACCCGGTCCGACCATCCATGTTTCTGGACGAGATTCCGGCAGACGCGCTGCTGGAATTGCCCCGTTACACACCTTTCCCGCTGACGGCCGCCGACGCTCGGCCGGTGCGCCTCCGCACCAAGCTCAAGGACCAGGGATTCCGCTCTCTGGACACCGCTGCCGAAATCCAGGCGTTCTTCGGCAAGTCGGGCGGCGCGCGCGCCGCCGATCAGAAGGCCGGGCCCCGGATCGTCCACCGGGTGCCCCCCCGCACAGACGGCGCAGCGACGTCCGCAGCCGGCAAGCCGAAGCCCGCCGCCAAGCCCGGCGCGCGGGCGGCCACCGGGTGGAAACTGGGCGACCGGGTCGTCCACCCCACCTTTGGACGCGGTACCATCCAGCGCATAGACAACACCGCCAACGGGCGCAAGCTGACGATTTATTTCGAGCGCTTCGGCCTGCGGCGCCTCATGGACCACCTGGCTGATCTCGAGCGTGGCTGACGATCCGGACACCCGCTGACGCAGTTCGCCACGTCACACGAACAGACATTTAGGGGTTGAGCGACGGGGGATCCCGCGGGTCAAAACTGCCTTGCCAGCTGTTCCTGGTAGTCTTTCCAGAAGGGTGAGATGTTGCGCAGACGCTCGATGAGCGGCGGCAGGTGCTCCAGCACGTAGTCAATCTCTGCTTCCGTGTTGTACCGGCTCAGGCTGAACCGGATCGAGCCATGGGACGCCGTGAACGGCACCCCCATCGCCCGCAGGACATGAGACGGTTCCAGCGAACCCGACGTACACGCCGAACCGGACGAGGCGCATATGCCCAACTGGTCCAGCAGGAGAAGGATGGCCTCCCCTTCGATGTATTCGAAGCTGATGCTGGTGGTGTTGGGCAGCCGGTGCTCCCGGTCGCCATTGACCCGCACGTTGGGGACGGATCGGAGGATCCCGTCTTCCAGCTTGTCCCGGAAGCGGCGAACCCGGTCATTTTCCTCCCCCAGCGCCGCCCGGGCCAGCTCGCACGCCCGGCCCAAGCCCACGATGGAGGCGACGTTTTCGGTCCCGCCGCGGCGGTTCCGCTCCTGGTGCCCGCCGATGATGAGCGGCACCAGCCGGACGCCCTTCCGGATGTAGAGTACACCCACGCCCTTCGGGGCATGGAGTTTGTGACCCGACAAGCTGAGCAGGTCGATGGTGCTCTGCGCCATATCCAGCGGGAGCTTTCCCACCGCTTGGACGGCGTCCACGTGAAACGCCGCTCCGTGGGCCTTCACGATCTGCCCGATTTCCTCGATGGGGAAAACGACGCCCGTCTCGTTATTGGCATACATCACCGACACCACGGCGGTGTCGGGGCGCAGCGTATTGCGCAGCTCGGCAAGGTCGAGCCGCCCTTCACCGTCCACACCGAGGAGCGTCACCTCGTAACCGCGCTTCCGCAGGTGGTTGCAAAGGCTGAGCACCGCGGGGTGTTCCACACGGGTGCTGATCACATGGCGTTTGTCCGGATTGGCCTCGAGCACGCCGCGGATGGCCATGTTGTCGCTTTCGGAGCCGCAACTGACAAACAGGATTTCAGTCGGGTCGGCGCCGAGGATGGCGGCCACCTGCTCGCGGGCCTGGGCGATGTGGCGGGCCACCTGGCCCCCGAAGGCGTGCATGCTCGACGGATTGCCGTAGAGTTCGGCGTAGAAGGGCAGCAACGCCTCGACCACCTCCTCGGCCACCCGGGTCGTGGCGTTGTTGTCGAGGTAGACGACGCGGCTCATGACTTGACCTCCACCACTTGGAGGTCCTCGGCGACGAACTCGCGCAGCTTGGCTTCCACGGCCCAGCGGATGGTCAGCTCGGAACTGGGGCAGGACGCACAGGTTCCCCGCATGGCCACGAGGACTTTGGATCCTTCCACGTCCACGAGCTCGATGTCGCCGCCATCCTGCTGCAATGAGGGCCGGATCTCCTCTTCCAGAATCTCCTTGATCTTGAGGATGCGTTCCACGTTGGTGAGCTTTCGCTGGTCCCGGGCCGGCTGCTTCGCCGGTGTTACCACCCGCTCCTTGCGCACCTCGCGGATGATCTCTTCGATATCCATGTGGCAACTCTGGCAGCCGCCGCCGGCCTTGCAGTAGTTGGTCACTTCCTCGATGGAGTTCAAATTGTTCTCGCGGACCACCTTGCGGATCAGCCCCTCGGTCACACCGAAGCAGTGGCAGACGATGCGGCCCTCGTCTTCCTCCTCCAGGTGCTTGCGCTCCAGGCCGTAGTAGTTGGCCACCGCCGCTTCGAGCGCCTCCCGACCCATGACGGAGCAATGCATCTTCTCGGGCGGCAGTCCGCCCAGGAAGTCGGCGATCTGCTGGTTGGTGATCTGCATGGCTTCGTCCAGGGTTTTGCCCTTCACCATCTCGGTCAGGGCTGACGCCGCCGCGATCGCCGAACCGCAGCCGAAGGTCTTGAAACGGACATCCACGATGCGCTTCTGATCGTCCACCTTCAAGTAGATCCGCAGGGCGTCCCCGCAGGCGATGGAGCCCACCTCGCCGACAGCATCGGCGCCGGGAAGATCCCCCACGTTACGCGGATTAAAAAAGTGATCCTTGACTTTGTCCGTGTATTCCCACATGGATGTCTCCTTCAGACCGCTGCCGAATTCCGGCTTGGATGTGATCACACTCCATCTGCTTAGAAGCATTCCGGAGCGATCGGTTTCAGCTTAGAATCTGCCGCGAACCGGGACTCGACGTCCGGCCGTTTGTTCTATTTATCTCAGCCGACGGAGTTTGTCAAATGCTGCGGAGCTGGGCGCTGCCTCCGCGGATCCAAAAGGCGGGCTGGGAGCTGCCCGGCCTTGGCCGGGAGCTCCGTGTGGTTGGTAGGGTCAAAGAGTTGGTGGTCGAATTAGATGGGACTGCTAGGCAGTTTTTTCAGGTGTGTTTGATGTGGATGGGCTATCAGACTTCTTGTCGGTTGTCTCCTTCCGGTCGCCGCCGCTGGCGGGGCTGGACTTGTGAGCGTAGTCGGTGATGTACCAACCGCTTCCCTTGAACTGAATGGCCGGGGCCGAAGGCGCAAGCTCCACCCGCTGGCCGCAGTCCGGACAGTCCCTGACCGGGGGATCCGAAAATTTCTGGATCTTTTCAAAACGGTGGTTGCACACGGTGCACACATACTCGTAAATGGGCATCTGTGAAACCTCCGACTTGCTGGCTGACCCCCCTTTATACGAAATTTGATTGCCAGTGTCAACAATTTTTTATCTCTTGATCCTGACAATCCCTGCGGCCGCAAATTACTTGACTCACCGGCGGCTGTGATCCAATATCCAGCCGAATCCCTGGATCCCGGCGTGGTGGAAATCGAATTCGATGGTGTGCCGAACCCATGACCAGTCTAACCCTCAGCGGCTCATCTTCCCTGAAACCGGACGGGGGGGCACGGCCCCCGGCTCCGTTGTCGGCATTTGAGCTGCGTCTGGACCTGCATCCCGGCGCCGCGCTCCCGCCCGCGGGCGACTTGCCCACCATCTATACGTGCCGCCGTCCGCAGGACGGCGGCCGGTTCGCAGGCTCCGAGGTCGAGCGGGCTGCCGCTCTGCGGCGCGCGCTGGCCGCCTGCCGGCCGGATGACCGCATCGACATCGAGTGGGACAGTGATTTCCGCGACTGGCCCCGCCGCCATCCCGACATTGGATTCATCGTGTCCTACCATAATTTATCGGTCACTCCGCCGGATCTGGACGGACTCCTCACCCGGATGGCGGCGGAGCCGGCCCGCGAATACAAGATCATCACCGCCGCCCGAACGTGGCGGGACATCGTCGCCATCAAGCGGCTCCTGGCCGACGCCCGACGGCGCGCCATCCCCCTGACGGCGTATTGCTCCGGTCCCCTGGGTCCCGTCAGCCGCCTGCTGGCCCTGGCGTGGGGCACAGGGCGGCTCTACCTGGCCGCTGGCACACCGTTGGTGTCAGGCATGCTCACCGCGGAGGAGTTTTTCAAGGTGTACCGCGCCCAGCGGGTGACCGTCGGGAGCCGGCTATATGGCGTGGCGGGATATCCGGTGGAACGTTCCCTCTCCCCCTGCTTGCACAACTGGTTGTTCGAGAGCCGGAGCAGTCCCGACCTCTACCTTCCCCTGCCCGTCCCCGACCCGGATGATTTCCTGGCGGCCCTGCCCGAACTGGACATCACCGGCCTGAGCGTGACCGTTCCGCTCAAGGAACAACTGCGGGGCCTGTGCGTTTCCTGCAGCGCCGAGGCCACACGCATCCGCGCCGTGAACACCCTGACGCGCGGCGATGGAGGCTGGCACGGTGACAACACCGACTGGTCCGGTTTCCGCGACGGAGCGGCCGGATTCCTCCCTGCCGCCGGTCCGGTACTCGTCCTGGGAGCGGGCGGATCGGCCCGGGCGGTGATGTACGCGCTGGAGCTGGCGGGGATCAAGCCGTTCGTCTGGAACCGCGGCCGGGAACGTCTGGAGCGCCTGCTTGCGGACTATCCGGCCGTCCGGCCATGGAGCGCTTCCCGCGCTCTGACCGTCCAGGCGGTGATCAACACTCTGCCGCACGATGCCGTGGTCGGATTGGACGAAGCGGGTTTGGGTGGACATCCACCCGTGCCGGTCTTCGACTTGAATTACGGGTTCCCCGCCTCCCACATTCTGAGCAACGCCGCCGCTCGGCACTGGCCCGTCCGGGATGGCTTGTCCATGCTGTACCATCAGGCCCGTGCCCAGCACCGCCGCTGGACCGGCGGCGATCCCCCCGTGAGCTGGGGCCAGGCCCGCAAGCTGCTCCTTCAGGCGGTTAGGGAACGATCGTCGGACGGCGAACCGTCACCCGGTGGAGATGCTTGAGGTGGGCGTGGCTCCAGACCTAGCCGCACAGCCGTGAACGACCCCGTATACCCGGGCAAGCAAAGTTCCAGCCACTCTTCGGGCCGGACCGCCCCCGCCGGACCGACGTAGGTCGTGAAGCTCAGCTCGATGGTCGGCCCTGTCTCGGTTGCGTCGGCCGCCAGCAGGAGCGGGCGCACCTCGCGCAAACGGCCCTCCTTGCCCGGCCGGCGGTCGACGACGGACAGCGACTCCTGCGCCAGCAGCTGCCGGATTCGAACACGCAACGCATCCAGCCACTCTTCCCGCACGCCTGTCAAGTCGGATGGTCCGTCCGCAAGCTCCGCCGCGGGCACGTCGAGGCGGAACCGGGCGATCCCGGCCCAGCGATCGATCGTCGGCGCGTCCTCCGGCAGCGCATCCATCCCGATGAACGCGACGCCTTCGATGCTGACCGCGTTCAACGCCGCCAGAGCGGGTTCGCCGTCGCACGCTGCGCCCAGCCACACATCCACGAATTCCCGTTCTCCGCCCACCCCCACACCGAGCGCCGGCCCAAAACTCATCTGTGGCCGGGGATGAAAGCCCTGCGTGTAGCTCAGGGGCAGGCCGGAACGTCGCAGAATCCGCTGCATGGTCCGGACCAGGTCCAGATGGGAGAGCCATGCCGCCGGGCCCAACTTCGTGAAGGTGATGCGATACCGTCGGGTAGCGGCGGTCTCCACGGCTCCGTTCGTCGCCGACGCTACGGCTTCCACCGTCCGACGGCTCATTTCGGCCAGTACCGCCAAATTCTGTTCCCGGCGCTCACGCATTGCCGGAATATCGCATGCAGCCCCGCACGCCAGGCACTGCGCAGTCACCGGTTTGTCGGACATCGCGGCCGGCCGCACGCCGCAGGCCGGCGTGATCCGACCTTCACCCGCCGCCGTCCACTCCCGGCGCAGAAAGGCTTCCGAGGCGCCCAGGTCGATGTGCCCCCACGGCAACTCGCTGCCGGGTGGCACAGGGGCCAGATATACAGACGGATCCACACGACATCGCTCGAAAGCGGCGTCCCATTGGTCCGGCCGGAAACACTCGACCCACCCATCGAAGCGCGCGCCCGACTGCCAGGCATCCAGGATGACCGGGGTCAGCCGGCGATCGCCGCGGGACAAGACCGCTTCCAACCGGCTGAGTCGAGAATCGTGCCACTTCAGCCGCACTTCGCGGGAGCGAAGGTGCTGCCGCAGCATCCGCATCTTGCGGGTCAGCGTCTCGGTGGCATCCATGCCCGCCCATTGAAACGGCGTGTGGGCCTTGGGGATGAAAGATGCCACGCTCAGATTGACCTGAAATTTGCGCCGGCGGCCGCGGTAATCCGGCTCGGCACGGACCGCCGCCACGATCCGGTCAGCCAACTCGGCGATACCGGCCACGTCCGCGTCTGATTCGAACGGCAGACCGATCATGAAATACAGCTTGATCAAATCCCATCCGGCGCGGTAGGCCGCCAGGATTCCCTCGAGGATTTCAGACTCGGTCAGGTTCTTGTTGATACGGTCCCGCATGGTCTGGGTGCCCGCCTCCGGCGCCACCGTGAAACCGGTCTTGCGCGTTTCGGAAACGGCCGCCGCCAGCCGGGCGCTGAGTCCGGATACCCGGAGCGAGGGGAACGAGAGCGCGACCCGATCCGCCGCCAGCCGGCCGGCCAGGACTTCCGCCAACATTTCGATGCCGCCGAAATCGGCCGAAGACAGCGAGGCGAGTGACACCTCCTCGTAGCCGGTCCGCGCCACTGCCGTCTGGATCCAGGCCACCAGACCGGCCGCGTCCCGCTCCCGCTGCGGCCGATAGTAGAACGAGGCGTGGCAGAAGCGGCACCCCTGGAGGCAGCCGCGGCTGATCTCGGCCGACACCCGGTCATGGATGATCTCGGTGCTGGGCACCACAAGATCCACCGGCAGCGGCGTGCCGGCCAATTCGGGCGGCCAGCGGCGCCGGACAGGCATCGGGAGCCCTTCCCGCCGGGCCTGCTCAGCATCCACGACCATCCGGGGGCCCGCTGCCCGTACGGTATAAAGCGACGGCACGTACACGCCCGGGATCTCGGCAAAAGCGCGCAGCCAGTCGCACCGCCGGGCGAGTGACCGCTTCCGCGGGCGCAGCTTCGCCTCCAAGCGGACGATTTCACCGAACGCCGCCTCCCCCTCGCCGATGAGGAACAGGTCGAAGCAGTCGGCCAGCGGCTCGGGGTTGGACGCCACGGGGCCCCCGCCGATCACCAGCGGTGCGTGCGTGTCCCGATCCCGCGTCTGGAGCGGGATGCCGGCCAGGTCGAGGAGGGTGATCACGTTGGTGAAGGTCATCTCGTAGAGCAGGGAGAATCCGATCACGTCGCACTCACCCAGCGTCAGGCCGCTATCCAACGACCGCAGGGGCAGCCCCAGGCGACGCAACCCCGCTTCCATATCCGGCCACGGGCAGTGGAACCGTTCCACGGCCACTCCGTCTTCCCGATTCAGCAGGTGATACAGCAACCGGGAACCCCAGTGCGACATGCCGATTTCGTACGTATCGGGAAACACCAGCGCCACCCGGCTGCGTGCCGCGGCCGGATCCCGGCGGACCGCGTTGAATTCGCACCCGAGGTATCGGACCGGTTTCTGCACGTTCCGCAGCAGGGCCGGTGGATATAAAA
>JAGOHA010000081.1 GCA_017996395.1 Acidobacteriota bacterium
TTGGCGTAGTCGTAGGCATACGCCGTGACCGCCACGCCGGCCATGGGCCGGCCGGTGGCGTTGCCCAACGCATGGCCCTCGATCCGGTCCCCGCGGGAGCGCAGAACCACTCCGAACGGGCTGCTCCAGAAGGTGGCGTGGGCGATGGCGTTTTCCTTGAGCCGGAACGCCTTGTCGTAGCTGGCCAGAACGCGGTAAAAGCCGGGCGCCAGCCCCGGCAGCTCGACATCCTGAATCGTTTCCTTGTAATCGGTGGTGGGCGGGAGGGTCTTGTGGATCTCCCAGAGCGGCTGGCTGCGCAGCAGCTTGTCCAGCTCCTCGGTGTTGAGGTGCTGCTCCCGGAAAAGCTCCATCGATGGGGGGAGGGGCACGGGGTAAATCCGGAAAGTCAGGGCGGTGACGTTGCGGTAGGTGACCCGGACATGCCAGGGGCGCTCCGGCAGGGTCACGGTCTCAGCCTGCAACTGGAAGGCCGGTTGCCGGATGGTGGTGATCAGGCTGCGGCAATTGGCGCCGCCCACCGACTTGGGCGCGGTTTCGGCACCCGCTTCGGCGACGGCCAGGGCCGCGGTGAACGCTTCCTGCGATTGCAGCTCCTGGGCCCAGTAGAAGCGGGCCAGGGCGGACACATCGTCACCGGCCGATTCCGCCAGCTCCTGCAGCCGTTCGATGAATCGCTCGGAGGCCGCCTCGCCGGCGGCGACGTTGCGCGCCCAGTGGAGGCGGCGCAAATCGGCGTCGCGCCGCGCCGCCGGATCGGCGTCCTGGGCGTGGGCGCGCAGGATGCGCTGGAACAGCTGCAGCGCCTTGAGCAACGGCGACTCCGTGTCGGTGGTTGCCGGCTGCCACTGCACGAAGGCGGCGGCGGGGGCCAGCACGTCGGAGTCGGCGGCGATCTCGAAGGCGTCCTGGGGCTTGGGCCGGAAGGTGTCGTTCGATGTGTAGAAGACGATGGCCTGGTCGGCGATGAAGTCGAAGAGGGTGGGCCGCAACGCGTCGGGCATGTTCCCGGGTTCGAGAAACTCGCGGAAGTCCGCGGTGGGAATCCGATGCAGCCGCTCCTCGTCGGCGAGCACCGACTGGTAGAGCGCGTCCATCTCCCGGAACAGCCGGGGCAGATCCCAGGTCGTGAAGTCCTGTTCATCCAGCTTGGCGGTGGCGTCGCGATTGAGGAAGCGATACCGGTTCCGCTGGTAGTAGTGGTTGAACCACTGGGCCAGGATGACCCGGAGCAGCGGCTGGATGCGCTCGGGTGCCTGGGGCAGCGCCGCCTGGAGCCGGCGCACCTTTTCTTCGGGGTGGTTGCCGCCGGTCACGGATTCCATGAGGATCTTCTTGACCAGCGCCCGGAGCGCCTCGACGTCGGCGCCGTCACGGCAGGCGCCGTCGTAGATCTGGCCCAGCAGTGTCGCGGCGGTCTCGGGCAGGCCGTCCGCCTCCGCCTGGGCGACCTGGTCCCAGAGTGCCTTGCGGCTCCTGCCGTCCGCGGCATCACAAGCGATCCCGAACAGCAGGACGCACCCGATCATCAGAATAAACGCCCACATGGAAAACTCCTTGGTGTTGCTTCGCATGCCTGATTGTCCTTTTTATTTTGAGAATACTCTGAACGATGGGGAGTGTCAACGTGGCCGACGCGACCGCGGGGCGACGGCGGTCGCGGTCTGACGGAGGTTGGGAGTCGGGAGCCAGTCAGTAGCCGGGCCGCCACGCGCAGCTGCGGTTGCGCTCGTACTCGGTCCAGAGACAGTATTCGGAGGCGAGGGGTTGAGGGAACAGTTCCTGGTAGGTGCCCTGGTCGGGACCGATTCCCTGGTCGTTCAGGTTCAGGTTCCGCTCCGACGCCTTGACGAGGCCCTGGCTGGACAGGCGGTAGTGGATCAGCCGGCCCAGGCCCTTGCCGGTGCGCTGGAAAACGGACACGCGGCCCACGCCCGGGCGGATCTTGTCGATGGCGATGGCCTTGGGATGGAACAGCAGTTGCGCCACCCGGAAGTATTGGTCGTTCGGTTGGCTTAGGAAGATGTCCCACACGCCGCCGGCGCCGCCCCACGTCTGGCTGCCGGTGACGGCGATGTCGGTGCGGCCGTCGCAGTCGAAGTCGGCGTAGAGGCGGATGAGACGCAGGTCGGGCTCTTCCTGGGCGAGACCGGCCATGCCGATGAAATAAAACGTGACGGGATCCGCCACGGCAGGCGAAACCGGCAGGGCCACCGTGGCGAGTAGGGTGATCCAGAACCCGGCGATCCAACGGTGCATGGCAGAGCCTCCGCGGCAAATTGGCCGCATTGTAACGCCGGCACGCGGGACTGTCAAAAAGTCCCCTATGCGACGACGCGGGTCACCGTGGTGATTTCCGGCGGGTTTTCCAGATGTTGCTTGACCTTGCACTGATCGGCGGCGCGGATCAGCGCGGGGAGGTATTTATCGGGGAAACTTGCCGGGACCTGGATTTCCAGCTCGATGGTCTCCACGTTTTTCGTGCCGGTCGTGAAATGAATGCGCTGGACGATCCGGATGCCGTCCAGGCTCAACTTCCGCTGCTGGCAGAAATACAAAATATAAATACCGGCGCACGTGCCGATTGAAGCCAGAAACAAGAGAAAAGGAGCCGGGGCGCTGTCGGTGCCGCCGCCTTCTGGCGGCTGGTCCGTGACAACGGTGTGATGGCCGAAATGGGCGTTGACCAGCGTGCCGCCCGGGAAGTCGATTCGCATTTCTAGCATGCTGCCTCCCTCATCGTATGTGTTGGTTTCATTGTCGAGTGAGCGCGTGATACGCCGTCGGTTACTACAGACGAATCAACATCCGTCATTATACCGGCGGTTGGATGGCGGGATCAATCCGGTGGATTCCCCCGGGCCCAGGCGGCGCCGGTCCAGCGGGTCGGCGATGGCGCAGGCTGAGGCCGTCTCAGCCGGGATCGTGTCGGATGATCTGGTCCCGGCAACGTGCAGGCGGTCTCAGTCCAGGGCGGCGGTGAACGTGTCCACCAGCGGAGCCGCCGGCTGGAAGCCGAAATGGCGCAGGGCGGCGTCGAGGGCCTCCAGGGCCCGGCTGACTCTGTCCACCCAGCAATTCTCGCCCATGTGGCCGATGCGGATCACGGGATCGGTGAGCGTGCCCAGCGAGCCGGCCAGCAGGATGCGGTGTCGCTCCAGGATCTCCCGCCGGATCTCCGATTCTTTCAGTCCGGACGGCGGCAGGAAAGCGGTCACTGTGTCGGACCAGCCGGACTTGGGGAAGAGTTCCAGGCCGCCGGCGGTGATGGCCCGGCGCACCGCCTGGCCCACACGGCGGTGGCGTTCGTAAACGTCCGCATCCGCCAGCACCCGGTCCAGCGCAGCGTCCAGCCCGAACAAATCGTTCACCGGCAGCGTGTAGGGAAACCACTTCCGCTCGTACCAGTCGGCCCAATGGCCGAGGTTGCAGTAGTAGCCGGCCACCGGCTGCTTCCGGCGGTGGATGGCCGCCCACGCCTCGGGGCTGATGCTGAGGAAGGCCAGACCCGGCGGTGCCGACAGGCACTTTTGGGAGCCGCCAAGCAGGATGTCCACTCCCCAGGCGTCGGCGGCAACGGGGATTCCGCCGATGGAGGAGACGGCGTCCACCATCGTCAGAATGCCCCGCTCCCGCAGCAGGGGCGCCAGCAGCGGCACCGGATTCAGCAGGCCGGTGGGCGTCTCGCAGTGCACGAGGGTGGCGAGCTTGAAGCCGGGATCGCGCTGGAGCAGCGTCAACACCTCGTCCGGATCGAACGGGTGTCGCTCGTCGCCGTAACAGAACACCACCTGTCCGCCGTAAAGCTTGACGAAGTCGGCGAAGCCGTAGCCGAACACTCCGTTGGCGAAGCAGAGGACCCGGTCGCCAGGCTCGATGAGCGAGGCGCAGGCGGCCTCGAGGCCGAGGATGCCCTCTCCGCCCAGCACCACCACCTCGTGTTCCGTGCCCACCAGCCGCGCGATCTTGCGGGTCACCCCGCGATAGAACTCGAAAAAGACGGGGTCCAGATCCGGATTGATCATGGACCGGGACATCGCGGTGAGCACATCCTCGCTGACCTCGGTGGGTCCCGGCGTCATGAGCATGGGCGGTTTCATGAGGGCGCCTCCTGGGAGCGGTTCAGCGGGACACGGTTCGGCTCCCGCCGCCGGATGCGGGGCGCCGCGTGCGGCGTCCCGACTGAACAGGCCGTGTAGAGAATATCATAAAACTGTTGCCGGGATGTTGCAAGCGGACGACTTGACCGACCGGCCAAGCACAGATTCCCCAGCCGACAGAACGGTGCCGCCAGCCGGGGATCGGATGAGCCGCGCGGCTCCCCTAAAAGCGGATGTAAAAACCGCCGGAGGCCTCGAGCTGGTGGAAAAACTGCCCCGCCGTCACGATGTACACTTCGCCCGGCAGGACGCCGATGACCCGGGTTTCCTCGCTGACGTAGGTGGGCACGTAACACCCCTGCACCCGCACCCCCGCGTGCTTGCCGATACCCAGCTTGATCCCGCCCCCCATTCGCACCGACAGGTGCAGGGAGCCGTCAACGTCGGCGGGCACCGGATCCAGGTAGGTGGCGCCGATCCCGAAGATGAGGAAAGGCCGGACCCGGCCGCCTTCATAGAGCCAGTGATAAAGGCCGTTGAACTGGTACTGGTCCACGTTCAGGTCGAACAGCCGGACGGACGGCGACAGCGACCCGGCTTCCTCCCGGAGTTCCGACTGCTGCCGGAGCCAGGAGAATTCCAACTGGTAATGCTGATCGTAGTCGACGCCGAACGTGAATCCGAAGCCCGGTCCGCCCTCGAGCAGCAGATCCCGCGTGATCTCGCCGTCTTCGGCCTCGAATTCACCGCCGATCCGATACAGGGCCATGGGGGTGATCTCGAAACGTCCTGCGGCGGACAGCGTACCGGTCAGGGCCAGGGCGACGAGCAGGGTGGTCGTGAATCGGTGTGGCATGCGGCAATCCTCCTGTCGATCATTTGGGCGTCCGCCATCAGGTTGGTCATGCAGCTTGGGTCTCCGTGTTTGGACGATAACTGGATTTCAGTTACTCCATTGTAGCACCAATCAGGATGGATCAGCTGTCCCGGCACGGATCGATTCCGAGGCGGGTGAGGCGGCCAGCCACCGGCGGAACCAATCGCGGATGACCTGCCGGGTCGTGCCGGTGCCGCTCCGGGTGATGGAGAAATGGTCTTCGTCGTCCAGCAACAGCAGCTGGCTGCCGGGCGGGGCGGCGGCGTGCAAGCGGATGCTGTGGGCGCAGGGGATGTTGCGGTCGCTTCGCCCGTGGATGAACAGGACGGGCGCCCGGGCGCTGCGGATGGCCCGCAGCGGATCGGCTTCGGCTGGTTCGAAACCGGCCCGACGTCCGGCCCGGGCCAGACCGTCGTCCACCAGCCGGTCTGGAATGAGTCCGCCCAAACCGGGCAGGTAGTGTCGGAGGTAGTCCCGCACCACATCGCGCAAGCTGGTGAACGGGGCGACGGCGACCACCGCCGCCAGGCGCGGGTCGCGGCCCGCCCACTGAATGGCCGTGGCCGCGCCGTACGAGGGACCCATCACGCCCGCCGGTCCGGACACCCATCCGCGGGCGGTCAGTTCGTCGAGGAGCTGGACGAGATCAACCGATTCCCGAACCCCGTAGCTGAGCCAGTCGCCCTCCGAGCGGCCGTGGCCGCGCAGATCCACCAGAACCACCCGGTGGCCGTCCGCCGCCAGGGCGCGGCCCAGCCCCAGCAGGTGATCTTTCCGGTCGCGGATCCCGTGCAGGACGAACACGGTCGGCGGTGCGTCGCCCGCCGCAGCCGGCGGATCGATGATCCAGATGGAAAGCGCGGCCGGCGGATCGCCGACCCGGATCCGCTCCTGCCGCGAGACGCCCAGGCGGCGCCACTCGGCGGGGCGGGAATCACCGGCCGGATCGGGTGGCCGGTTGTGATTGGGCGCATAGGCTATCCCACCGGCGAGGACTTCCGGGAACCAGCGGGAAGCGGTGGCGGCGGCGAGACACGTTCCCAAAACGGCGAGAACCGCCGCAGCCAAAAGCGCGTGGCGGATGCGGGAGCGCCGGGTGGACTGGGATGGTGTTTGTCCGGACATGATGCGGGTCAGTCGTCCAGCGAGACCCCTTCCAGAGCCAGCATCCGCACTTTCAGATCGAGTCCGCCCGGGCCGGAGAATCCGCCGAGGCGCCCGCCGGCGGCCAGGACCCGATGGCATGGGATGATCAGGGCCAACGGATTGCGGGCCATGGCCTGTCCCACGGCCCGGGCGCCGCCGGGCGATCCGCAGCGCTCGGCAAGCTCCCCGTAGGTCACCGTTTGTCCGGCCGGGATCGTGCGGGCGGTCTCATAGACGCGGCGGGTGAACGGCGGCAGACCGTCCAGATCCAGCGGGACGGTGCTGAAATCGCGGCAGCGTCCCGCCAGGTGATGGCGCACCCGGTCGATCACGCGCACCATCGATGCCGGAGGCGGGGCGGGTTCCGCGGCGGGGTCCTCCCCGCGAAGCCGGGCGGCCGCCGTCGCCGGATCGGCCGCGGGTAGTTGGAAGCGGCAGACCCGGGTGCCCCGCCAAGCGATCGCGCAGAACCCCAGAGCGGTCTCGAAGACCGTGAACTGACAGGCTGATGGTCGGGCCATCGGCAACCTCCGCGGAGAGGATTAAAAGCCGGCCGCCAGCCCGGCGCCGCGCGGATCGGACGCGCCGCGCAGCACGGGCCGGCCGTCGGCACCCCAGTCGACGACGATGCACTCGACCAGGCCGAGCCGGCCGCTCCGACTGTACGACTTGAGATCGTAACCCATGCCCGCCAGGGCAAGCCGGACAGGCTCGGCGAGGCTGGCCGGTTCGTGGTACAGGACGTCGGGCAACCACTGCTGGTGAATGCGGGACCGCTGCATGGCGGCATCCAAGTCGAGGCCGAACTCCAGCACGTTGAGCAACACCTGGGTAACCGCCGTGGCGATGGTAGGCCCGCCGGGGCTGCCCAGCACCAGCACCGGCCGGCCGCCGCTTCGAGCCACGGCGGGCGTCATGGAGCTCAAGGGGCGCTTCCCCGGGGCGATGGCATTGGCCTCGCCCTGGATCAGCCGGAACATGTTGGGCTGGCCCGGCGCGACGGCGAAGTCATCCATTTCGTTGTTGAGGAGAAACCCGAGGCCGGCGACCACCGCGCCGCCGCCGAAATTGTCATTCAGCGTGTAGGTGAGCGAGACGGCATGTCCCGCGGCGTCCACCACCGACAGGTGGGTGGTTTCGGTGGCTACCGGCTGCGGCGTCGGGGCCGCAGAGAGGAAGTACCGGCTGTCCAGCGCCACGCCCGGCTTGATCAGCAGCCGCAGTCGCTCGATGTGCGCCGGGGCCAGCAGCTCGGCCGTTGGGTCGGGGACGTGGTCGGGATCGCCCATCCGGTTGGCCCGATCGGCGTAAGCCAGGCGCATGGCCTCGGCCAGCAACTGGAGATAGGCGGGTTCGGGCAGCCGGGCAAGGGCGTACGGTTCCAAAATCTGAAGGATCTCCGCCAGCACCACCCCGCCGCCGGGGAGCGGCATGGTGACAATCTCGAACTCGCGGAAGCGAAACACCAACGGTTGGCGCATGGCCACGCGGTATTCGCGCAGGTCCTCCCGGGTGATGTGGCCGCCGTGACGGGCCGACTCGGCCGCCAGGCGCTCGGCCGTCTCTCCGGTGTAGAACTCGGTATCACCGCCGGCGGCGATCCGGCGCAGGGTGGCCGCCAGGTCGGGCTGGACGAGTTGTTCGGCTTCGCGCAGCGGGCGGCCGTCGCGGAAGAAGACGGCCGTCGTGGCCGGGTGCGCGGCGAGCCGCGCCGACTCGGCCGCCAGGCGGCGGGCCAGATCGGCGCTGACGGGGAAGCCCTCCGTGGCCAGAGCGATCGCCGGCTCCAGGAGCGCGACCCACGGGAGCCGCCCGGCGTGTCGCCAGGCGGCATTCAGTCCGCGGACCGTCCCCGGCACGCCGGCGGCCCGAAAGCCTTCGGTGGAGGATGCGGGAATGTAGCGCCCCGCGGCATCGAGATACATGGTCCGCGACGCGGCTGCGGGCGCGGTTTCCCTGAAGTCGAAGACGGCGGGCGTGCCGCCCGTCGCCGGCACGTACAGCAGGAAGCCGCCCCCTCCCAAATTGCCGGCGTTGGGGTAGGTCACGGCCAGCGCGAACGCCGCGGCCACGGCGGCGTCGACGGCCGTGCCGCCGGCGCGGAGCGCCGCCACGCCGGCCACGGTGGCATGCGGCTCGGCGGTGCTCACCATGCCCTGCGACGAGAGCCGCGGCAGACCCTCCTGCCCCAGTTGTTTCAACAGCACCCGGTAATGGTCGATCACCCGGGGCGGCTGCGACAGGACAGTCAAAGACAGCAGCCCCAGAGCCAGCACAATCAGAACCGGTCGGCGCATCGTGTGTTCTCCTGGAGATTTCATGGGCATTATCCCAAATTATTGGTTCGGGTTCCATTCCAGAAGATGGCTTTGTGGAAATATTTCCGATTCCGGCATCGAGGCAAGATGTTCATTTAGCTCATGACCCCAACAGATTAGTAATTAATAAATATATTAAAAACAGTTATATACATTGATCATTAATAAATTATACCAATCGGTATGTTTTTTGTTGACAACCGAGGCGGAATTCATATACTTACCGTTCGGTATATTTGGGCTGGAGGCAAAAGATGCCGGAACCAAAACGGAAGAAACGGAGCATGGGGAACGATCACGGCACCGAAGGATCCACCCGCATGCGCCTCTTCCAAGCGGCCGCGGAGCTCTTCTCGCAAAAGGGATACACCGCAACGTCGGTGAACGAGATCGTCGAGGCGGCCGGCGTCACCAAGCCCGCCCTCTACTACCACTTCGGCAACAAGGAAGGGTTGTATCTGAAGATGCTGGAGGAGGCCTCGCGGGATCTGGAACTGGAAATCCAACAAGCCGTCGCCACGCCCGGCGACGCCGTGACGCGCATCCGGACGCTGTGCGACCGCCTGATGGAAATGGTCATCACTCACCTGGCCTTGGTCCGGCTCATGCACGCCATGTACTACGGCCCCCCGCAGGGCGCCCCCTATTTCGACTTTGAAGCGGTGCACCAGCAGGTTTTACAGGCGACAGTGAAACTGGTTGAGGAAGGCATTCGGGAAGGATCCATCCGGACCGGAGATCCCACCGACATCGCCTGGGTGATCCTGGGCGTGACCAGCACCTGCATGGACCTGCAACTCTGCCATGCCGACATCGCGCCGGGCCGGGAGGGCCTGCAGCGCCTGTTGAAGCTCATCGGAACGGGCATCGCCACATCGGAATCCACGGCTCGAGGAGAAGACTCATGATCTGCCGAATCACCCTGTGTGTTTGCACCGCCGCCCTGCTGCTCGTTGCGGCCGGCTGTTCCAATCTCGAAGCGGATCGGCCGCCGACCGCGGGGCGGCCGCCGGTGGCCGTCGACGTCGTGACTCTCACGGCCGAATCGCTGGAGGAGGGCATCGATGTCGTGGGTACGCTGGCGCCCAAGTTCCAGACCGAGGTCAAGTCGGAGTACACGGGCATTGTCACCGACGTGTACGTGACCGAATGGGTGCGCGTGCGGCAGGGGCAGCCGCTGGCGCGGCTGGACACCCGCGAGGGGGATGTCATGCTCCGCAAGGCGCAGGCTGCGGTGGAAGCCTCGCAGGCCAACGTCCTCCAGGCGGAGGTGGCGCTGAGCCGCGCCGATCGCGAACTGGCCCGGCTGACCAACATCAAGCAATACGGCCTGGTCACGCAGCAGACCGTGGATGACGCCCGCAGCGCCCGTGACGCCGCCGAGGCCCAGGTGGCGGCGGCCAAGGCGCAGCAGCGGCTCGCCGAGGATGATGTCCGGCACACCCAGACCCGTCTGGACAAGGCGGTCATCCGCGCGCCGATGAACGGCACGGTGGCGCTGCGCGGCGTCAACGTGGGCGACCTGGCGGGCGAGATGGGTTCGCCGAAAGTCATGTTCCAGATCGTGGACAACCGCTTCCTGGAACTCACGGTGACGGTGCCCGAGGCTCGACTCAGCGAGTTGCGGCTGGGTCAGCCGCTGACGTTCACCACGGACGCGGTGCCCGACCGGACGTTCACCGGCGAAGTCAAGCACATCAACCCGGCGGTCTCGGTGGCGGATCGCTCCGTCCGCGTGATCGCCGAAGTGCGCAACGAACCGGAAGTGCTCAAAGGGGGGCTGTTCGCCAAAGGGCGCATCGTCACCGGGCGCCGGGAGGATGTCCGCCAGTTGCCACGCGAGGCGCTGCAGGGCTGGGATGTCGCCGCCGGCCGGGCTGACGTGTTCGTCGTCGAAAACGACACCGCCCGCCGCCGCTCTGTGCAGACCGGCGCCGTCGCCGGCGACAACGTCGAGATCCTCGCGGGGCTCGCGGTCGGCAACCGGGTGGTGGTGCGGGGCGCCTTCAACCTGAAGGACGGCGACCGCATCCAGGTCGGCCGCTGAAAAGGAGAGGCCCGATGCTGCTATCCAACCTGTCCATCAAGCGGCCCGTGTTCGCCGCGGTCATGATGCTGGCCCTGGTCACTTTGGGCATCTTCTCGTACCGCCGGCTGGCCATCGACATGTTCCCCGACGTGGAGATCCCGGTCCTGTCCATCGTGACGGTGTTTCCCGGTGCGTCCCCAGAAACGGTGGAACGGGAGGTCACCAAGCGTATCGAGGAGGCGGTCAACCCCATCTCCGGCGTCAAGCACGTCACGTCGACGTCCCGCGAGGGGGTCTCCACCGTGGTGGTGGAGTTCGAGCTCGGCGTCAAGATCAACGACGCCTCGCAGGAGGCGCGGTCCAAAATCGGCGCCATCCGCGGCGACCTGCCCCAGGGGATCGATGAGCCCATCATCAACAAGCTGGACTTCGCGGCGGTGCCCATCGTGTCGGTGGCCATCCGTTCGGAGAAACTGTCGCCCCAGGCGCTGACCACGCTGGTGGACAAGAAGGTCAAGCGGCGCCTGGAGAACATTTCCGGCGTGGGCAAGGTGGACATGGTGGGCGAGTCGGAGCGCGAAGTGGCCATCCAGCTCGATCCCGTCCGCCTGGAAGCGCTGGGGATGGGCGTGGACGAGGTGGTGCTCGGCCTCCAGTCGGAAAACGTCAACACTCCGCTGGGGCGGATCAACCGCAACGGGACGGAATTCCCCCTGCGCGTGGCCGGCAAGCCGAAAGACGTTGCGGCGTTCCAGCAGATGGTCATCGCCCAGCGCAACGGCCGGCCCATCACCCTGGCTGAGGTGGCCCGGGTGGAGGACGGCATCCAGGAGCAGCGCTCGCTGGCGCTCATCAACGGGGTGCCGGCGGTGGCCCTGGACATCCTGAAGCAGTCGGGTGCCAACACCGTGGAGGTCGTGGACACGGTCAAAGCCGAAGTGGTCCAGCTGCAGAGCGAGATGCCGGCCGGCATCACCCTCGAGCTGATCCGCGACGGCTCCATCTTCATCCGCGATTCGGTCCGGGACGTCCAGGAGACGATGATTCTCGGCGGCTTGCTGACGGTGTTCATCGTGTTCCTGTTCCTGAACTCCTGGCGCTCCACGGTGATCACCGGCCTGACCCTGCCCATCTCGGTGGTCTCTTCCTTCATCGTCATGAATTTCATGGGGATGACCCTGAACATGATGACGCTGATGGCGCTGTCGTTGGCCATCGGCCTGCTCATCGACGACGCCATCGTCGTCCGGGAGAACATCGTCCGCCACCTGGAGCGGGGCGAGGACCACTTCACCGCCGCCCGCAACGGCACGAGCGAGATCGGGCTGGCGGTGATGGCCACCACGTTCTCCATCGTGGCGGTGTTCGTCCCGGTGGCGTTCATGAAGGGGATCATCGGGCGGTTTTTCTTTCATTTCGGGATCACCGTGACCTTCGCCGTGCTCGTGAGCCTGTTCGTGTCGTTCACCCTGGACCCGATGCTGTCATCGCGCTGGTACGACCCGGACGTGGAGCGGAAGGGAAAGCGGCACCTGATCGCCCGGATCCTGGACCGCTTCAACGGCTGGTTCGACCGGTCCGCCGACGGCTACCGGGTGCTGGTCGGCTGGGCGCTGGATCACCGCAAGACCATCGTGCTGCTGGCTGCCGTGGCCTTCGTGGGCGGCGTGGCCATGTTCGGTGTCCTGGAGACGGCATTCCTCCCGCCGTATGACCAGGCGGAGTTCCAGATCAACTTCAAGACGGCGCCCAACGCGTCCATCGCCGAAACCCGCAACCGGGTGGAGTCGGTGTTGAAAGTCCTGGGAGAATTCCCGGAGGTCAAGCATACCTACGCGACCATCGGGGCGGGAGACTGGGGCACCGTCCGCGACGCCAGCGTCTATGTGAAGCTGGTGGAGCGGGACGCCCGGATCCGGAACCAGTTCCTGCTGCAGCGGGCGGTGCGGGAGCGGCTTCGGCACGTGGCGGGCATCGTGCCGTCGTTTGCGGAACCGGGCAACATGGACTCCCGCAAGCCGCTCCTGGTGAGCATCCAGGGCGAGGACCTGGATCAACTCAAGCAGCACGCGCTCCGGTTGAAGGAGGCCACTTACTCCATCGCCGGGGTCGTCGATCAGGAGGTCAGCCTGGAGCAGGAGATCCCCGAGTACAAGATCATCGTGGATCGCGAACAGGCGCTGGCCACCGGGGTCATGACCATGGATGTGGTGCGCACCGTCGGGGCGCTGGTGGGCGGGCAGGTGGTGTCCACCTACGAGGACGAGGACGGCGACGCGGTGGACGTCCGCGTGCGCCTGCCGCAGGAGCTGCGCCGTGACCCCGGCCAGGTCCAGCAGCTCAAGGTGACGGTCCGCTCGCCCGGGGGGCTGCCGGTCCTGGTGCCGCTGCTGAGCCTCGTCCGCTACGAGGTGAGCACGACCCCCTCCGAGATCAACCGGCAGGATCTGAGTCGCGAGGTGGTCTTCTCGGCGAACATGGACAACCTGCCCCTGGGGACGGCGGTGCAGCGCATCGACGCCGAAGCCGCCAAGCTGGACCTGCCGCCCGGCTACCGGGTGGTGTTCGGCGGCGAGAACGAGATCATGGTGGAATCGTTCGGCTACATGGCCGAGGCGCTCCTGCTCGCGGTGATCCTGGTGTATCTGATCCTGGCCGCGCAGTTCGAGTCGTTCATCGATCCGTTCGCCATCATGCTGTCGCTCCCCTTGTCTGTCGTCGGCATGGCGGGCATGTTGTTTCTCACCGGCGACACGGTGAACATCATGTCGCTCATCGGGCTCATCATGCTCATGGGTCTTGTCACCAAGAACGCCATCCTGCTGGTGGACTTTGCCAAAACCCTCCGGGCGGAGGGGCTGAGCCGCCGCGAGGCGCTGATCCTGGCGGGCCGGACCCGGTTGCGCCCCATCATGATGACCACCCTGGCCATGATCTTCGGCATGCTGCCGCTGGCGTTCGCCATCGGTTCCGGCGCCGAGATGCGGGCGCCCATGGCCCGCGCCATCATCGGCGGTCTCATCACCTCTACCTTCCTGACCCTGCTGGTGGTGCCGGTGGTGTACACCCTCCTGGACGACGTCGCGGCGTGGTTCGGCCGCCGCCGCCGGATCCCGACTCATGATCCGGAAACGGCGCCGGGCGCAGCGGAACCGGCGGCTGAGGAGACGGTGTCATGAGCGGATGGTTTCCATTCCAACTTTCACTCACGCGAAGAGAGTCCATCATGAACAGGATAACCGACCGACAGTTCGTGCACGTTTTGGGTGCGCGGCTCCGGGCCGTCGCCGCCGCGGCGCTGGCGGCGCTGCTGCTGGCCGCGGCGCCGGCCGCGCAGATCGCGGACGGGGCGCCGATCGCGCGCGTCCTGGCGCTGGAGGAAGCGCTCCGCATCGCCGCCGCCGAGAACAAGGACATTCAGAAAGCCAGGGAATTTCGCCGGAAGGTGATGGGGCGTTACCTCGAAGAGCGAGCGGCGGCGATGCCCCAGGTGACGGTGACCTCGTCGGCTTCCCGCGACAGCGACGAGAGCCAGAAGGCCTTCGGCGGGGGCTTTCTCGAGGACTTTGATTTCGACGTGACCCGCAACCTGTATACCGCCGAGGCGGGCGTGTCCCAGGCGATCTACACCTGGGGCCAGGTGGGAGCGGCCATCCGGGCGGCCAAGGAGGGGCTGGCCGATGCGGAGGACCAGCTCGACATCTACCAGCAGGCGGTCGCTCGGGACGTCACGACGGCGTTCTGCGGGGTGCTGCTGGCCCGCGAGCTGCATGCCCTGGCCCTGGAAAACGTGGCCATGAAGCAGCGGCACCTGGTTGAAGCCCGGCGTAAGTCCGACGCCGGCCTGGCCACCGACTACGATGTGCTCGCGGCGGAGGTGGATCTCGAGAACGCGCGGCCGGCGGTCATCCGGGCGGAGAACGCCATCCAGACCACTCGGGAACAGTTGCGCTTCCTGCTGGGCCTGGAGGGACAGGTGGTGGACGTCACGGGAACGCTCGAGGCGCCCGTGGGCGCCTATCCGGCGTACACCCCGGTGCTGGAGATCGCCCTGCAGAACCGGCCGGAGATTTCCGAACTGGGCCACCAGGCCAATATCGCCAAGGAGCTGGTCAAGATCTACGGCGCGGGGGATAAGCCGCGGGTGGATTTCCGCGGAGGCGCCGGTTGGCGCGGCCAGACCATCGGTGAAGGGCAGGCGGACGGGCTGGCCTACTCGGTGGGCATATACCTGACGTTTCCCGTCTTCGACGGCGGGCGGACCAAGGGGAAGGTGATGCAGGCCCGCAGCGACCTGGAGACGCTGCGCATCGAGCAGGCCAAGCTCGTTGACTCCATCGCCCTGCAGGTGCGTCAGGCGGTGGACAACGTCCACGAGGCCGGCGAGATCATCCGGGCGCTCGGCGGCACGGTCACCCAGGCGGAGCGGCTGCTGGCCATGGCGGAGAAGGGTTTTGAATTCGGCGTCAAGACACGGCTCGATGTGGACGACGCCCAGCTCAATGTGCTGCAGGCCAAGATCAACCTGTCCCGCGCCAAACACGATTATCTGGTGGCGCGGGCTAACCTGGAGTGGGTGTCGGGAACCATCACCACCGGCACGCCCTGAGGGGACGGTGAATCGGGCGGAAGCGAGGCT
>JAGOHA010000220.1 GCA_017996395.1 Acidobacteriota bacterium
TCAAGGTGTACGGCGCGCAGGGCATGCCCGCCCGGACCGGCAGCGGCATCTTCGCCCGGGCCTTCACCGAGCGCTTCCCCGATCTGCCGGTGGAGGAGGAGGGGCGGCTCCACGACTGGCGCCTCCGCGAGAACTTCGTGGAGCGGATCTTCGCCGTGGCGCGGTGGCAGGGGCTCCTGCGCGACAATCCGACGCCCGCCGGGCTGGTCGCCTTCCATGCTGCGATCAAGCTCACGCTGCTGGCCCACAGTCCGGCGCACTACGCCGAGCTCGGCCGTTTGGTGGCCGGCGCCGGCCGGACGCCGTGGCCGGAGCTGACGGCGCGCTACTTCGGCCGGCTCATGGACGGCCTGAAGGCGCTGGCCACGCCGCGCAAGCACGCCAACGTCTTCCATCACCTGATGGGCTTCCTCAAGGATCACCTCGACGCCGGCGACAAGGCCGAACTGCTGGCGGCGGTGCAGGAGTACCGCGACGGTTTGGTGCCCCACATCGTGCCGTTCACCTTGCTGCGGCACCACCTGGCCAAGCATCCCGTCGGCGACTGGGTCCGCCGGCAGACTTACCTCAACCCGTACCCGAAAGAGATGATGCTCCGCAACCACGTCTAGCGGCGGCGGCGCGCGGGCGCCATCACATTTCCTTGGATAAATCGTGAATCTTTGCGTATATTTGAGGTCGGCCGGACGACGCCGGCCGACGTGCGGCCGCTGGATCGGGGCGGCATTCTCGGTGTGGACGGCAAGGGGTCATGGGTACGGACGTCCACAAATTCTACGGGCTCGAGCTCAAGGCGATCCGGGGCCGCTTGGGCCTGTCGGTGCGCCAGGTGGAATCGGCCAGCCGGGCCATCGCCCGAAAACTCAATGACCGACGCTACTTCGTCTCGGTGAGCCGGCTGTCGGAGCTGGAGAATCGCGGCCTCATCCCGGGCGTCTACAAGCTGTTCGCCTTGTCGGTGGTCTACAACATGCCGCTGCTGGAGATGCTGGCCCTGCTCGGCCTGGACGTGCACAAGCGGCAGGACTACAGCGAATGCATCCAGTCGGATCGGACGCGCCCCGTCGACCTGCTGGGCGCGCCCGAGACGCTGGAGGTGCCGCTGCGCTTCGACCCGTCGTTCTCGGCGCGCTCCACGGCGCTGCTCAACCGGGTCATCCAGGAATGGGGCCGGATCCCGTTCGAGATCATCCACAAGAAAATGGAGTTCTCCCGCTTCTTCTTCGTCCAGATCGGCGAGGCGGACAACCTCATGTATCCGCTGCTCCGGACCGGGTCTATCGTCAAAGCCGAGCGGCTGCGCCGGGCCGTGTCCAACGCCGGCTGGCAGACCGAGTACGACCGGCCGCTGTTCGTGGTGCAGACCGTCGAGGGGTACCGGTGCTGCTGGTGCCTCGTGGACGGCAAGGACCTGGTGCTCGTGCCGCACCCGCTGTCGAAGAAGTGCCAGGAGCGGTACCGGATGGTCCGGGAAGTCCAGATCCTGGGGCAGGTGATCGGGGTGTGGACGCCGCTTGTCCCTACCGAGGACGGGCCAGCGCCGCCAGCACCGCCGCGAAGTTGATCCGGAAACTCTCCCGCTCCAGCTCGCTCACTCCCACCGGCGCCAGCAGGTTGTAGGACTGGTCGCGGGTCCAGTTCTGGAGCAGGATCTTGCCGTCACCGGCGCGGCCGGCGACGAAGGCGCCCGCCTGCCGCGCCAACTCCGGCAACGGCAGGGCGTTCACCTCGCGGAAGACCGCCAGGTGCTCCTCGCGGAGCGCCCGCCGCGCGGCCTCGCGGCCGTGCAAATCCTCCAGACCCCAGTGGCTGTACTCGTCGGAGGAATACTCCCGCAGCGACGCGAGGTAGACCAGCCGGCTGAAGGCGTCGGGGAGCGGCGCCAGCGTCTGGGCGGCCAGGTCGGCCCGGGCGCGGAGCACCGCGTCGTCCCGTTCGTTCGGCTGGAGATCCCGTTGGTCCATGGTCGCCTCGCGCGGGGAGGGATCGGGCGCCCCAATTATGAGACCATCGCCGACCGGAATGCAACCGGTCCTTCGCCGTTCCGGATCCGGAAATAATTTGTCCGCTTCGCTCCAGCCGCCTGGGACCCCGTTAGACTGACCTCACGATATCCATCTTTGGAGGTCTTCCCATGATACAATCCGTCACGACGTTCCTGCTGATGTTGGCATTGGCGTTTTCACTCGGCGCCGGGCAGTCCGGCGATCAGGGCAGCGCATCCCGGCTGGAACCCGGCCAGGCCCGGCTCATGGATGGAAACGTGACCCCACCGCCGCCCCCTCCCCCGCCGCCCCCGAAGAGCTGATCGCCAGGCGGCAACAGGGGCGCTTGATCGACAGGTACGGCTGACGTCATGAGTCTATACACCCACCTGATGGCCCTGTTCTCGCTCGTGTTGCTGGGGCTGATGGTGCGGGCGGGTTTTCAGTGGAAATATCCGTCGTTTGTTGCGTACTACGCATTGGTGGTAGCGGGCGACGGTTTTTTCGGCTACGTCGGCCCCTGGTTCGATTTCAATTACCAAATGTGCTGGTACTACAACCTGTACTGGGTTCTGGAATGTGTGGAGCACCTGCTCAAGATCGTCATCGCGTTGGGATTCTACTGGACCGTGCTGGCTGATTATCCCAATTTGAGGCGAATGCTCGACGGTTTTTTCTACGGGGCGATTCTGCTGCTATCCGTCCTGTTTGTTGTGAGTTATGAACCGTCGGGGTCCTTGTTGTACACCATCAGTATTTTCCTTGGGAAGTGGGTGTTTCTCCTGGTCGCGGTGGTCTGCACGTTCATCCTGGTGGTTCGCCGGCTGACCGGGATTGTATTGGAACGGGCCCTGTTGTTCATCGTTTCCGGCTTTCTGGTGTTCAGCCTGACCCAGTGCCTGAACTTCTTTTACCTCGAGGCGGCTCATCCGCAACTGGACGGATTCTGGCGGTATTTCTACCAGCTGAGCTATGTTTGGCCGCAAATGCTCTGGCTGGTGGCGACGGTGATTCCAAAGGAGGTTGCCGTTGCAGGCACGAAACCGGTGGCGGGACTGCAGGGGGAACTGCTGCGACGCATGCGGCGGCTGGACGCGGCGTCGGGCGAGGCGCTGGGTCGGCTGAATCCGTTCCGGGCCCCGGGGGAGCCGCGTTGACAAGCCGCCGCCCCGGCGGGTATATCTAAAATCAGAATTCGCTGGAGGTGGGCGCCATGTGGCAAGCGATTCTGGTGACGGGGGTGGT
>JAGOHA010000221.1 GCA_017996395.1 Acidobacteriota bacterium
CTATTCACCGATCTCCCCTGTCTAGGCTTAGAAATTTTTTCCGGTTATGGTATCGTACGTGCCGATGCCATCCGAATATCCGGAGATCGCCATGGAACCTAACGTGCCCTGTCCCACTCCCGACGCACCGTCCGAACCGTCGTCCACTCCGCCGCCCGGCGCCGAGTCGCGCGCCGGCCGCTACTTTCTGCTGACGCTGTTCGTGCTCGCCCTGGTCGCGTTCATCTGGGTCATCAAGATCTTTCTCCTGCACATCGTCGTGGCCGCGGTGTTCGCCACCCTCTTCTATCCGCTCCAGCGCCGCCTGGCCGGCTGGTTGAAGGGACGGCAGGGGCTGGCGGCGGCGTTCAGCACACTGGTGATCCTGCTGGCCCTGCTGATTCCCATCTCCTTCGTCATGAACCTGGTGATCCGGCAGGCGATCGATGTTTATCACACGTTTCAGCCGAAGGTGCAGCAGATGCTCCAGGAGGGCGACACCGGCCCGCTCGGCGAACTGAAAAAGGTCAAGATCCTCGGCGTGGTGGATCTGTCAAAAGTGGATTGGAACGAACTCGTGTCCAGCACCGCGAAGTTCATCGGCTCCCTCGCCCCCAAGATCGTCAACCGGACGACCCAGATGACCTTCGGCGTCATCGTGGACCTGTTCATCGTCCTGTTCACCATCTTCTATTTCCTGCGGGACGGGCGGCAGATTCTCGGGCGGATCCAGAACCTGCTCCCCTTGAGCGACACCAACAAGCAACTCCTGGCGTCGCGGTTTGCCGCCATTTCCCGGGCCACGGTCAAGGGGACCCTGGTGATCGCCCTGATCCAGGGGACGCTCGGCGGACTGACCCTGCTCATCTTCGGCTTCGACAACTGGCTGCTCTGGGGCGTGGTGATGGTGGTGCTGGCGGCGCTCCCCATGGTGGGGACGGGGCTGGTCCTGATCCCGTCGGGGATCTACCGGATCGTCAGCGGCGACGTCTGGCAGGGCGTGGCGGTGATCCTGGTGAGCGTGCTGGTGGTCTCGACCATCGACAACTTCCTTCGACCGAGGCTGGTGGGGCGCGACGTCCAGATGCACGACCTGCTGATCCTGTTCTCCACCATCGGCGGCATCGCCGTGTTCGGGATCATGGGTTTCATCATCGGCCCCATGGTGGTGGCGCTCTTCCTGACCATCCTGGACATCTTCAGCCTGGAATACATGCACCGGGCCGCCCCCGTGCCGCCGGCCGCCTGAGAGGGGTCGGCGCGGATCCGGCCCGGCCGGGGATTCGCAAAATAGGAACGAGCGGAGGTGCTGCATGCGTGCAACCTGGCTTGGTGGACTCTTGGCTCTGCTCCTCATGGGCGTCGCCGCGCCGCCGGCGGCGGCCGCGCCGCTGACTCCCGAACGGATGTGGGAACTGGCGCGGCTGGCGGCCCCGACCCTGTCGCCCGACGGCACGTCGGCGGTCCTGGCCGTGACCCGCTACGACCTGAAAAAGGACGCGGCTGACACCGACCTGTGGCTCGTGCCCGCCGCCGGCGGCCCCGGCCGGAAAGTGGCCGCCGCGCCGGGCGCCGAGTCGGAGCCGGCCTGGAGCCCCGATGGCCGCTGGCTCGCCTTCGTGGCCCAGCGCAAGGGGGACGACGCCCCGCAGATCTATCTGGTGGCGCGAGGTAAGGACAAGGCCAAACGGCTCACCCGCGTACCCACCGGCGTCTACGGTATCCGCTGGTTTCCCGATTCCGCCCGCCTGGCCTTCGTCAGCCGGGTCTGGCCCGAACTCTCCACCTGGGGGAAGCAGCACCAGCGGCTTGTGCTGCGCAAGGAGCGGAAAGTCAGCGCGCTGGTCTATGACACGGCGCGCACGCGCTACTGGGACCACTGGATCGACGACCGCCAGGCGCATCTGTTCTGGGTGGGTATCGACGGCGGAGACCCGACGACTCTGACCCTCGGCACCGGCCTGGAGTTGCCCTACCGGGAAAACGGCGCCGCGAGCTACGCCATCTCTCCCGAGGGGGACGAGATCGCCTTCACCGCCGACAGCTCGCCGCGCCCGGACCTGGACCCCAACCTGGACGTCTACCTGCTGCGGATCGGCGAAAAGAGCGCCCGAAACATCACCGCCGACAATGCCCAGGGCGATTTCAATCCGGTCTTCAGCCCCGACGGTTTGTCGGTCGTGTTCGGCCGCCAGCTCATCAAGGGCTTCTACGGCGACCGGACGCGGTTGATGCTCCACGATCGGGCGTCGGGTGGCAACCGGGACCTGGCTCCCGGATTCGACTACTCGTGCAGCGATTGGCAGTTCGCCCCCGACGGCCGGCGGCTGTTCTTCATCGCCGACGAGCGCGGCGACATGCCGGTCTACGCCATGGACCTGCCCGGCGGCGCCATGACCCGTTTGACGGCTGGCGGCACCTGCGGCGGCCTGGCTGTGGGGCCGGGCGGCGCGACCCTGCTCGCGCTGCGCCAGGGCTTCAGCGAGCCGCCCACGCTGGTGCGGGTGGACGTGGCGGCGAAGCAGTCGGCCAAGATCAGCACGTTCAACGATGCGGTCTTGGCGGACGTGCGCTGGGGCGAGGTGCGCAATGTGACCTACGCCGGCGCGGGAGGCGCATCCATCCAGATGTGGGTGGTCCTGCCGCCGGACTACCAGCCGGGTCAGAAGCGGCCGCTGATGATGCTCATCCACGGGGGGCCGCATGGCGCCATCACCGACATGTTCCAGTGGCGCTGGAACGCCCAGGTGTTCGCCGGCTGGGGCTACGTCTGCGCCTGGCCCAACTTCCACGGCTCCAGCGGCTTCGGCAATGACTTCACCGCGTCCATCCTGGGCAACTGGGCCGACCAGCCATACGAGGACGTGATGCGGGCCACCCAGTGGCTGGTGGATCAGGGACTGGCGGATCCCGACCGGATGGTGGCGGCCGGCGCCAGCTACGGCGGCTATCTCGCGTCCGTCGTGCTGGGACGGCCGAATCCGTACAAGGCGCTCGTCGCTCACGCGGCGGTTTACAACCTGTACACCCAGTACGCCAGCGATTACGGGGCCGGTGAGCGGGCCGCGGCCAACCCGCATTTCTGGGTGGACGAGTCGGTGCTGCGCCACACCTCGCCCCACCTGGCCGCGGGCAGCTTCAAGACGCCCACACTGGTGGTCCACGGCGAACGGGACCACCGCGTCTACCCGGGCAACGGCCTGGAGCTGTTCCAGACGCTGCAG
>JAGOHA010000082.1:0-1861 GCA_017996395.1 Acidobacteriota bacterium
GGGACTGGCGTTCCCCATGGCGGCCGAGCAGGCGCGGAGTCCGCGGTCGGCCGGTCGGGCGCTGGGCGCCGCCGGACGGGTGTACTGGCTCGAAGGGTTCGGCAGCCTGGCCGGCGGACTGGCGTACACGTTCTGGTGGGCCGGCCGCTGGCCGCCGCTCCGTGTGCTCGGCCTGATCGAAGTGATCGTGCTGGCGGTGCTGGCCGCCGGGTGGACGCTGGAGGCGACCGGATGGCGGGCGACGGACGCGCCCGCGCGCCCGCACCGGCAGCGCGCGCGTCGGGCGGCCTGGGCGCTCGGGGCGGCGACCGTCATCGCGGCAGCGGCGCTGGTCGCGGGCGTGACCGACCGCCTGCAGGCCGCGCTGGACGGCGCGTACTGGCGGGTGCTGGCGCCGGGTGTCCGACTCGTCGAGCTCCGGGAATCCCGCTATCAACTTCTGGCGCTGGGGGAGCTGGAGGGACAGTTCACGCTCTATCTCAACGGCATGCAGGCCGTCTCGTTTCCCGAACCGTTCGTGGTCAACATGCGGGTGCACTTCCTGATGAATCAGCACCGGCAGCCGGAGCGGGTGCTGGTGGTGGGCCGCGGTTTGGAGGGAGAGATCCAGCGGATGCTCGACTACCCGGTGCGCCGCGTGACGCTGGTCAGCCTGGACCCGGCGGATGCCGAGGTCGTGGCGGCGCACCTGCCGCCGGAAGACCGGCGGGCGCTGGCGGATCCGCGTCTTGTCCGCGTCTCGGGAGATGCGGCCGAGTTTCTTGCCGGCACACCGGATCGGTTCGACCTCATCGTGCTCCACACGCCGCCGCCGACCACCGCGGCGACCAACCGCTACTATACCCGGGAGTTCTTCGCCCGCTGCCGGTCCCGCCTGGCCACCGGCGGTGTGCTGGCGGTGGGACTGGACGGGGGTGAAAATGTGATCGCCGGCGACCTGGAGCGCTCAGTGGGCACAGTGTACCGGACGCTGCGGCGGGAGTTCCCGCAGGTGCTGGCCGCGCCTGGAACGCGGCTGACCTTTCTGGCCGCGGACGCGCACGGCGCGCCCACCGTGGCGCCCGATGAGCTGGCCCGGCGGTTCGAAAGCCGCGGCCTGGCCCGGAGCGACTGGTTCACGCCCCGCCATTTCCGGGTCCTCCTGCCGGAGGAGCGCGTCGCCTGGTTGCGCGGGGTGATGGCCCGGGCCGATCCGTCGTGGGAAAACACGGAGCGGCGACCCGTGAGCTACCTCCTCAACCTGCGGGTGTGGGACCTGGCCACCGGCGGACGCCTGCGCGGCTGGCTCGACGCCGTGGCGGCGCTGAACATCATCCGGCTGGGCGGGACCGCCGGGGCGGTTCTGTTGGCGCTGCTGGCGCTCGGCCGATTCATGGCGGTGCGTCGCGACACCGGCTGGGCGGCGGCCGGGGGCGCCACGGTCGGCGTATTCCTGTTCGGCTTCCTGGGCATGGGGTTGGAAATCCTCCTGCTGTACCGTGTTCAGAACCTCTTCGGCTTCGTCTACTCCATGATGGGCGCGCTCATCGGCGTGTTCATGCTGGGTCTGGCTGCGAGCGCCTGGTGGATGGACAACCGGCCGGACTGGCCGGCCGTCCGGATGGCGCGGTGGGCGTTCCGGATCGTGCCCGGCCTGGGCATCGCTCTTTGCGTGGCGGTGACGCTCGCCGCCACCGGCCGGTCTGCCGCGACTCTGCCGTCGATCGTCGCGCTGATGCTTGCGGCCGGTCTGCTGACCGGCCTCTACTTTCCGCTGGCCGCCCGCATGCAGACGGGCGGCTCCGGCGATCCGACCGCGATCGCCGGCCGCATCAACGCCAGCGACCACCTGGGCGCGCTGGCCGGCGCCGGCCTGACCGGG
>JAGOHA010000082.1:1961-14852 GCA_017996395.1 Acidobacteriota bacterium
CGGATTGCCCACCCCATCATCGACCGCACCGTCGCTGCATTCACGACGAAAATAGCCAGGCGCAGCCCCGCGAACGCGGGGCAGCGCCTGGAAAGATAGACAAATTGTATGGGTCGCGCCCCGCGGCCGCGGGGCGCGGAGAACAGGTTGCCGCGAACGCCGCACTTCCCCGCGCCCCGTCCCCGGGGCGCGCATTCTGCAAACACCATCGCTTGTCCAGGCGCTACCCGGCTACGCCGGGTTGCGCCTGGCTATTGTCTTTGAAACTGGAAGGGCTTGCCGGAGACCCGGCATTGCAGCACAGTGCTGGAGTTCACCATCATGCCCCTTTGGTTCCGGCTACGCCGGCTTAGGATTACGAATTACGATCACGATCACGATTACGATCACGATCACGATTACGATTACGATTACGAATTACGAATTACGATCACGAATTACGATCACGAATCCACCACCACTCACCGTTCACCATTTACTGTTCACCGTTCACTCCTAACTCCTATCTCCTATCTACTAACTAAAAAAAGGGGAAAGCCTTTCGGCTTTCCCCTGGATGGAACGATCGGCCGGCGGTGAAGCCGGCCGGTTGGTCAGACTTTAGAAGATGTACCGGATGCCGAACTGCATCTGCCACCGCGACAGCATGATGTCCGTGTCGTAGCGGTTGGTGCCGGTCTTGAGGAAGGCGTACTTCGGCTTGCCGGTGGCGGAGTCGACGCCGCCATAGCTCAACGGCGCATCGCCGCGGTAGTACACGTACTGGTACTTGCCCCAGCTGCTGTTGAACAGGTTCAGGAAGTTCTGGATGTCCCAGGAGAACTGGAGCTTGTGGCCCTCGAGCCCCGGGATGGAGAAGTCCTGGAGCAGCCGGAAGTCGGCGCGGTGGTACCACGGTTCGTAGCTCGCGTTGCGGGGGATGATCTGGCCGCGGTACTTGGACAGGCCCTCGTCGCCCTCGATGTAGGCGTTCAGGTCGGCCCAGGTGCCGCCGGTCAGAATGATCTCGTCCTCGGAGCGGGGCACGTAGATCAGGTCGTTGTACAGGCTGCCGTCGTTGTTCTCGTCATCGTAGAACCGGCTGGAATACGCCCGGCCCGAACGACCGTTGTAGAAGACGGTCAGGGTGGTGGGGTGCTTCTTGAGCAGGTCCAGCACGTAGGACACGCCGATGCCGATGCGATGGCGGATGTCCTGGTTGGACGCCGTCAGGGACGGCCGGTTGGCATCGATGCCGATGTGGTTGTACTGGAAGTTGGAACGGGCCTGGGAACTGGAACCGCTGTTCACGTCCTGGGCGCCGCCGTAGTTGTAGGCGCCCTGGATGAAGCCGTTGTTGGGGAGGCGCCGCTGCAGCGAGAAGCTCAGGCTGTACTGGAAGCCCTCGTTGGTGTTCTTCAGGTAGATGACGTCGCTGAACGCGCTGGACCGGCGGCCGCCGTAGTAGGCCCGGCGGTCCCAGGCGTCGTTGGCGGTCTGGACCAGGTTGATGTTCTGGATCAGGACGTCGGAGATGTTCTGGGTGAAGATCCCTTCCACCGTCCCCTTCAAGCCCCACGGGAGTTCCCGGTCGTAGGCCAGGTTGATGCGGGCCACCTGCGGGAAGAGGAAGTCCTTGTCCATGACGTTGATTTCGCTCGTCTGCACGGCGAAACCCTTGGGCTGGTTGTCGGGGTCGGCCACGAAGGCGGGCACGCTGCTGCCGGTCACGTAGTAGCGGGTGAACTCGATGCCGGTATTGCCGAACTGGTTCGAGATCCACACGTACGGGGTCCGGCCGGAGAACACGCCCACACCGCCGCGGAGCAGGGACTTGCCGTCGCCGGCCATATCCCAGTTGAAGCCCAGGCGGGGCGACCACAGGATGTTGCCGGAGGCCATCTCGCGGGTGTCGATGCCGAACACGTCTTCCACCAGCTCGTTATAGCTGGGCTCGTCGCCGATGATGGGGACGTCCATGCGCAGGCCGAAGGTGAGGTTTAAGTTGGGCCTCATCTGGTAGGTGTCGCCGATGTAGAAGCCGAGCTGGGCGACGCCGAACTCGGCGGCCCACCGCGGCTCGCTGGCGATGTTGGAGAAGCTCAACTCATACCGGTTGGCGAGGCCCGCTTCGAAGTTGTTGAGGTTGGAGAAGCGGTAGGTGCCGAAATTGTCGCGGATGAACACGTTGGAGAAGTCGAAGATCTCATTGTGCGTGCCGATGACCAGGGTGTGCTTGCCCAGGAAGAACGACAGGTTGTCGGTGATCTCGAGGACGTCCTGGTCCAGGGAGTTCGCGGTGGAGTAGCGCTCGGTGCCCGCCACCATGGTGTAGCCGTTCACGCTCACGCTGACGTTGGGGAACCGGTCGCCCGGGGTGGCGCGCGCGTCGCGGATGATGGTGTAGTTGATCCGGAACTCGTTGGCCATGTTGTCGCCGATGACGGAGTCGAGCTGGCCGACGGTGGAGTAGGTGTCGTTCTCCATCGTATAGCCGGCATTGCCGAAGGAGAATGAGTTTCCGGCGCGGGACAGGATGTCGCTCAGGGCGTCCACCCAGTTGAACCGGGCGGTGAGACGGTGCTTGTCGTTGATGTTGAAGTCGGCACGGCCGAAGAACTTGTTGCTGTCGCGGCGGGCGGTGTATTCACCGTATCCGCCGGGATCGTAGCCGTAGCCGGCGCAGATGTCGAGAAAGCGCTGCACGTCGGCCAGGGAGACCGCCGCGCCGCCCCAGTCGTTGCTGTTGCCGCTGTCGTCAATGAGGTAATCGTTGGGCTGGCTCCGGCGGGTGATCTCGCCGTTGACGAAGAAGAAGAATTTGTCCTTCATGATGGGCCCGCCCAGGCGGAAGCCGTACTGCTGTTCCTTGAACTCGCCGACGGGGGTGTCATCCTCGCCTTTGCCCACGAGGGCGTCCCAGCGGCCGTAGTAGAACACGGAGCCGTGCCACTGGTTGGTGCCGCTGCGGGTGATGGCGTTGATGCCGCCGCCGGTGAAGCCGCCCTGACGCACGTCGTAGGGGGCGATGACGATCTGGAATTCCTGGATGGCGTCCAGGCTGATGGGGTTCGTGCCCGCCTGGCCGCCGGGGCTGCCGCTGTCGGCCAGACCGAACAGGTCGTTGTTGACGGCGCCGTCGATCTGGACGTTGTTGTAGCGGTTGTTCTTGCCGGCCACGGAGTAGGCCTGGTCACTGAAGTTCTCGCTGATGTTGACCTGGGGCACCAGCCGGGTGAAGTCGGAGAAGTTCCGGGAGATGCTGGGCATGTTCTCGATGGCCGCCTGGCTGACGTTGTGAGCGGCGCCGGTGCGGGCGGTACTGAGCTCCGCATCGGAGGCGACGACGGTCACCTCGCCGAGGTCCACGTTGGCCAGGACCAGCTTGTACGAGAGTTGCTTGTTCTCGCCCAGCTTGACGTAGACGTCGTTGGCGGTGTCGGTTTTAAACCCTTCCATCGTCACGGTGACGGTGTAGGGGCCGCCGACGCGGACCGCAGGGATGTTGAACCGGCCGTCCGCACGGCTGATGGTGGTGTAGGTCGTTCCCGTCGGAACGTGAACAGCGGTGATTTCCGCCCCGGGGAGGGGCATCTCGTCGCTGCTCAGGATGATGCCGCTGAATTCTGCCGTGGTGGCGCCCTGGCCGAGCACCAGCACCGGCATGCTGAGTAGCATCAGCAGCCCGATCCATAAGGTTTTGCGCATAACGAAACAGCTCCTTAACAGAGGATTAATGCAAAAACAATTCGTCCGCGTCATGGGACTGAGTGTCCATCACACATTAGCGCTGCCGTCTGAAAAATTGATAAGGTTGTCCTGAATTTCCAGTGTACACAGCGGCGCCACCGCTGCTGATTCCGGGGGATGGGGAACAACTATCCAACTGTCGCATCCACTCGCAACTGCACCACATGTCCTGTCGACATCCTCAAAACTGCTCGTGTGCGCCTAATTTTACTCATGCTGAAACAGATTTTCAAGAGTGTATTTTGCGAGTCGAATAAATTTTTTCAGTGGAAAGGTGGGATTTGCAGCGCGGCGATTGCCGCGCTGCAGTTCATGCGATCGACGACGGGATCAGCGCTCGAGCCGGATCTGGCCCTTGTATGTCTCCACGCTCAAGCGGACCGTTTCCATCCCGGCCTGTTCCGCCGGCCGCGACGGACCGGCCTCGGCGCTCCGGCCGAGGCGATCGATCAGCGTACCCTTGGCGGATATGTCCGAGATGACGGTCACGGGCTGACGGCTGTCCAGCACCAGTCGGATGTCCCCCTTGTAGGTCTTCAACCGGCAGCGCCCTTCGAGCCGGCTGGCTTCGATGTCGATCCGGCCCTTGTAGGTCTCCGCGTCCAGCCGGCCGGCCAGCCGGGTGAAATCGACCTCGCCCTTGTATGTATCCATGACGACTTCGCCGGACAGGTCGCGCCCGCGCACCGTGCCTTTGTAAGTCTGGATCCGGATCTTCCCGTCAAAGCCGTCCAGTTCGATGTCAGACTTGTAGTCCTCCACCACCAGCCGGACCTTTCGCGGGGCGTGCACCTTCAGGTGGGCGTACGGCAGGATCTTGGAACTGTCGAAACCCAGCCAGCCGCGCTCGGCCGGCACGTCGTCGTAATCCACCTCGACCGTCACGGCGCCGCGGTTCCCGGTCACCACGACGCGGGTGGCGTCGACGGTCTTCCGGGCGTACGAGTCGCTGACATCGGCGGGCGCTTCGATGGTCGCGTGCACCTCGACCAGCGGCTTATCCCAGGGGATGAGTTCAATCGTGCCCTTGTAGGTGCAGACGCGCAGGCGACCGTCGGGCTCCAGGCTGGCCGTCTGGTGGAAGTCCTTCGCGCGGGCCGCCCAGGCCGGCGCCGCCAGGAGCAGAGCCAGCGCCAACACAGCCAGTGCCGACCGAAAAATGTGACGACTCATGGTGCCTCCTCCTCGATCGGGCGCCGGCGAGGGCGGACGCCCGGCATCATGACAACCAGTACGAAATCCGGCGCCGCGAAGTTCACCCGGACAATCCGGGGTCCGGCCGATCGTCGGCGGGCGCAAACGGAAACGGCCGGGGCAGGCCCCGGCCGTTCCGCAGGAGTGTGACTGGTTCGGTCAGCCGGTCAGATCTTGTCCACTTTCTCCGTGAACCGGATGCCGGTGTTCTCGAGCTCTTCGAGGACCGGCAGGTAGATGGCCGGGTCCACCGGGATGAGCACGCCGGTGGCCCGGATTTTGCCCTCGAGCAGGAGCCGGGTGGCGATGGCGGCCGGCAGCGCCACGGTCCGGGCGACGGCCGTTTCGACCCCTTCGACGCCGAAATCCACCATCTGGGAGGTGAAGCGCTCCTTGTGCCCGTCGGGGAATTCGCCGATGACCTCGTGCAGCATGACCACCATGTCGCGCTGCCCCTTGGCGTAGGACATCTTGGGGAGCAGGTAGTCCGTCAGCACGTCCAGGGGAGGATACTGGCCCTTGTTGATGGGCGTGTCCAGGAAGAGCCCCATGTACTCGAGCTTTTCCATGATCTGGGGCTTCTGCTCCAGCTTGAATTTCCTGGCGAACGCGGCCTTGACGTCGCTCTCGGCGAGACCGGCCAGCCGGGCGGTGAGGGCCTTGTGGGTGAGGCCGGCGGTGTCCAGCGGATCCAGCGACAGCCAACCCGACTTGCTCACCACGCTCCACACCTCGCACCAGCCGGGGAAGCGGATGGTGCCCCGGAACATGGTCCGGATTTCGGGCAGGTTGTAGATCTCGATGTAGGAGATGGAGTCGCGGTTGGGGTAGAACTCCATCTGGCCCACGCCTTCGATGGGGAGCGGATGATGGTCGTCGAACAGGTTTTCCGAGGCGATGTTCACGACCTGCCCGTCCTTGCGGTACATGGCCGTGTTGCGCCCGGCCAGCACCACGCCGCGCGGGCTCCAGGAAAACTTGTACTTCAGGGGATTGTCCAGGTTGTCGGGGCCGGGCAGGGCGCCGCAGTAGGAGTTGAACACGGTGACCGTGCCGCCGCGGTGCTGAATGTCGTGGATCATTTTCATGGCGGACATGTGGTCGATGCCCGGGTCGAGGCCGATCTCGTTGAGGAAGCAGAGGCCCTTGGCCCGGACCTGGGCGTCCAGCGCCTTCATCTCCGGCTTGACGTAGGAGGTGGTGATCATGTGCTTGCCGGCCTCGATGCAGGCGTTGGCCACCTGCAGGTGGTAGATCCACGGCAGCAGCGAGATCACCACGTCGTGCTCGGCCACCATCTGGCGGAGCCGGTCGGCTTCCTCAACCACCCACGCCACGGCCCGGCCGTTCGGATGCTGATCCAGCAGGGCGGCCGCCTTGTCGAGTGTCCGCGAAGCCACCGTCACCTGGATGCCGTGCTTGAGCAGGTACTGGACCAGCGGCTTCGACACCAGGCCGGCCCCGAGCAACAACGCTTTTTTCATGACTGACTCCTTTTCAATTATATTAATGATGCAGATATTTTTCGATGTACCGGTAGTCGGGCGTCAGCCGGCCGTTGTGCACGATCACGGCGCGCTTGAGCGGGGCCGGCAGATCCAGCGCCTCGAAGGGACGGGTGAAGTCGGCGGCCATGATCGCCGGAATGAACGGACTGAGCACGCCGCTGAAGTAGTTGGACGCCTCGAGGGGGAGTTCCGAAGGGAGGATGTCCACGATGAGCACGGCGATCCCGTCGCCGCTGTCGCCGAGCTGGTGGGTGTCCCGGATCGGGTCGTAGACCAGGAACGGCTTGTCGGGGCCGTGCGCCTCGAAGGTGAACTCGATGCTGCCGCCGATGTCACAGGTGATGTCGCCCACCACGCGCAGCTTGCGCTGACCTTCGCGCCAGAGGCGGCCGGCTTCGGCCCGGGTGAAGAGGCGCGGATAGCGGTCGTCCCAGTAGATGCAGTTGACCAGGATGTCCAGTTTGGGCAGGTACTGTTCGAACGCAGAGAGGTACTTTTCCGGGTGCTGGTAGTAGTCCTGCAGCTCGAACCGGCCGTCGGGCGCGGCCGGCCGGACCATGTCCGCCTCGGTGAACACGACCTTGTAGACGGTGTCGGCTGCGGCGTCGAGACGGCCCGCGGCCAGGTCCGCGGGGGTCACGGTCACGGGAGCCAGCTCGTCGATGATGGATTGGGCGCCCTTGGAGACGTTGCCGTAACCGCTCACGCCGATGACGAACGGCTTGAGCGCGGCGGGGATGCCCGCCGCCAGGAAGGCCCGTCCGACGCCGCGGATGTGCTCGTGGGCGGCGGCCAGGGACGGATAGTCGAGCGCCCGGCGGATCTGCGCCAGCGGCGTGTCGATGCCCGCCGCCGCGAGGCGCCGGCCGAACAGGTGCAGGGTGTCGATGGCGCCGGCATAACCGGCGTAGTTGCCGAAGAAGATCAGGCGGCGGTTGTTCTCGTCCACCACCCGCTCGTAGTCGAGCAGCGTCGCACCGCGATCCAGGATGCTCTGCAGCATGGCCATGTTGTAGGGCTGGCCCTTGATGGTGTGCGAAAAGAAGATATGGACCTTTCCCGGCTGGATCTTCTGCGCGGGGATTTCCTTGAGCCCCAGGATCAGGTCGGCCGCGGACAGGTCGCGGCTCAGTTCGGCGCCGGCCGCGGCGAATTCCGCGTCAGGGAACACGCGGTGGTTCGACGGTTCCACCAGGCACCGGAAGCCGGCCGCCACCAGCGACCGCAGATCGGCGGGGGTCACCGGCGTTCGCCGCTCCAGGATGGATTTGTCTTCTTCACGGATGGCGAGGGTCTTCATGTGATTACCTGAATATTGAAATTTTCGAGCTTAATAAACTATCAGAGGACCGGCGCCGGGTCAAGCACAACGCGTGACTTCATGCGGGTGTGACGCCGGAACAGGGCCCGGTCGCCGCAGTGCCGGACGGTTCGGGAAGCCGTCGGCGTTACGGCTGGAGCCGCCCTTTCTTGAGCAGGCTGTTGAAGACGCTCGTGAACGTGGAGAAATTGGAGTAGGCCCAGCCGCCCGAACCGTTGACCCCGTAGTTGAAGGCGTCGTTCACCACCCGGAGCAGGTCGGGTTGGAGCCGCGGACTGGCGCCGGTGGTGACCAGCAACCCCACCAGGCGAATCCGGTGCTCCTTGCAGTGCCTCACCAACTCGCGCAGGGGCGGGTAGCGCGACGGCGAGAACGAATCGGCGCCCTGGATGAAGCCTTCGGTGTCGACCAGGCTGAACAGGTCTTCCGAGCGGCCGTTGGTGATGAACACCACGGTGTGCCCGGCGAGCCCCTCGCCGGCGAGGAAGCTCAGCAGGTTGCGGTACGGCGTGGTGGCCGGCGAGGAGACGGTGAGGGTGAAGCCGGCCGGCGGCCACGCCAGCTGTCCGGCGGGTCCCTCGTGGATGCGCGTGTATTCGTTGCGGGTGGTCAGGTAGATCCGCACCGGCAGGTCCGCCGGCAGGCGCCCCATGAGTTCCCGCATGCCGTCGTTCAGCATCAGCCGGTCGACGTCGGGCCGGATGTCCTGCTGGATGAAAAAGACCAGCGGTCGGGTGTCGGTTTGGGCGTATGCCGGACCGGCGACCGCCGCCAGCAACAGCAGGCACAGCAACGGGGTATGGCGCATATCAAGTTCTCCTAATCGAGTGGCGCATCCACCGGACCGGGACCGGGGTCGCACCTGCCGGGGGGCGGCGACGGGGCACGAATGTCTCAGGCCACGTCGGTGGCCACGGACTCGGGGATCGGCTCCAACGAGTAGTTGGCTGGGTCGGCCATGATCTTTTTCACCATGGCCGCATGCACGGCGTGGCCGCCCCGGACCACGTGGAACTCGCCGTGGACGGGATGGCCCACCAGGGAGAAGTCTCCCAGAAAATCCATGATCTTGTGGCGGATGAACTCGTCGGGGAACCGGAGGCCTTCGGGATTGAGCAGGCCGGTGTCGGTGAGCACGATGGCATTGTCCAGGGAACCGCCCTGGGCCAGGCCGTTCTCCTTCAGCGTCGAGATCTCCTTGAGAAAACCGAAGGTGCGTCCGGGGGCGATCTCCCGCCGGTAATGCTCCGGTTCGATGGCGCAGCGCATCTCCTGAACCCCGATCAGGGGATGGGTGAAATCGATGCGGTAGCTCACGATGAGTGCGTCGGCCGGTCGGGCCGAGACGGTCTTGTCGCCCAGAGCATGCTGGATCTCGCGCCGGATCCGGAGAACGCGCCGCCGCTCGTCGTACACCCGGCGGCCCACCGCCGCGATCCCCTCCACGAAGGGGCGGGCGGAACTGTCCAGGATGGGCAGCTCCAGGTTGTCCACGTCGATGAAGGCGTTGTCGATGGCCATGGCGTAGAGCGCCGACAGCACGTGCTCCACCGTGGAGATCAGGACGCCTTTTTTCATCAGCGTCGTGGCGTAGCTCACGTTGGCGATGTGGGCGGCCTGCGCCTCGATGGGAAAGTCGTTCAGATCGCTGCGGCGGAAAACGATCCCCGTGTTCGGGGGGGCCGGGCGGATGATCATTTCGACGGGACAGCCGGTGTGCAGGCCGATGCCCTTGAAGTCGATGGCTTCGTTGAGGGTGGATTGGCGGTGCATGCGAGCGTTCATCTCCGGGGTCGGTGTCCGGGCCGCATCCTTTGATGCAATCCGAATGCCATGGCAGGCATAAAAACCGATCGGCCCGCACCCGCCGGCCGAATCGGAAGGATGCCGGCAAATGCGGCCGGATTCCGAACCGTTTCGGCTGTCGCGCCTGAACCCCACCTGGACCGGCGTTTTGGCAGATCGTCCACAATCAGGGGATGCGTGGATCCGGGCGGTGGAGGCGGTGAACGGCGGGACCGGTATCGCCCGGTCCCGCCGCACGGGTGGTCAACGGCGGTAGCGGCTGAAGATGTCCCAGCCGGGATAGTGGGCGGTCTTGCCGAGCTGCTCCTCGATGCGGAGCAGTTGGTTGTACTTCGCGATCCGGTCGGTGCGGCTGGCGGAACCGGTTTTGATCATGCCGACGCCGGTGGCCACCGCCAGGTCGGCGATGAAGGTGTCCTCGGTTTCGCCGCTGCGGTGCGAGATCACCGCGGTGTAGCCGCTCCGGCGCGCCAGCTCGATGGTGTCGAGCGTCTCGCTGACGGTGCCGATCTGGTTCAGCTTGATCAGGATGGAGTTGGCCACGCCGGCCTTGATGCCGCGGCTCAGCCGCTCGGTGTTGGTGACGAACAGGTCGTCGCCGACCAGCTGGATCCGGTCGCCCATGGCGTCGGTGGCGAGCTTCCAGCCGTCCCAGTCCTCCTCGGCCAGGCCGTCCTCGATGGAGAAGATGGGATACTTGCCGATCCACGCCTCGAAAAACGCCACCATTTCCTTGGCGGAGCGTTTGGAGCCGTCCGATTTCTTGAAGACGTACTGGCCGTTCTCGAAGTACTCGCTGGCGGCCGGGTCCAGCGCCAGGACGATGTCCTCGCCCGCCTTGTAGCCGGCCTTCTGGATGGCCTCCAGAATGACAGTGAGCGCTTCCTCGTTGGAGGCCAGGTTGGGGGCGAATCCGCCTTCGTCGCCGACGTTGGTGTTCATCTTGCGTTTCTTCAGCACGCCCTTGAGCGCGTGGAAGGTCTCGACGCCCATGCGCAGGCCGTCGTAGAAGGACGGCGCGCCCACGGGCATGATCATGAACTCCTGCAGGTCGACGCTGTTGTCGGCGTGGCTGCCGCCGTTCAGGATGTTCATCATGGGCACGGGAAGCGTGTGGGCGTTGGCCCCGCCCAGGTAGCGGTAAAGCGGCTCGCCGAGGTACTCGGCGGCGGCCCGGGCCGTCGCCATGGACACCGCCAGGATGGCGTTGGCGCCCAGGACTCCCTTGTTGGGGGTGCCATCCAGTTCCAGCAGCGCCTCGTCCACCAGCCGCTGGTCCAGCGCGTTGAGCCCCTCCAGGGCCTCGGCGATGGTGTTGTTCACGTTCTCGACCGCCTTGAGCACGCCCTTGCCGCCGTACCAGGTGGCGTCGGTGTCGCGCAGTTCCAGCGCCTCGAACTGGCCGGTGGACGCGCCGGACGGGACGATGGCGCGGCCCATGGCGCCCGATTCCAGGACCACCTCCGCCTCGACGGTGGGGTTGCCCCGGGAATCCAGCACCTGGCGGGCGCCGATGAAATCGATATAGCTCATGAATCCTCCTCGGTATGGTTGAATGGTGTTCGGATCGGGATCAGCCGCGCGATTTGCCGTGGATGGCCTGGATGCAGGTGATGGCCACGGCGTTGACGATGTCCTCGGCCGAACAGCCGCGGGACAGGTCGTTGCCGGGCCGGTCCAGCCCCTGCAGGATCGGGCCGATGGCCTCGGCGCCGGCCAGCCGCTGCGTCAGCTTGTAGGCGATGTTGCCGGCGTTCAGGTCGGGGAAGACGAGCACGTTGGCCTGGCCGGCCACCGGCGAGCCGGGCGCTTTGCTGGCGCCCACCTTGGGGACCAGGGCCGCGTCGGCCTGCATCTCGCCGTCCACCTGCAGGTCCGGCCGGCGGGCCTGGACGTAGCGGGTGGCCTCGACCACCTTGTCCACCAGCGGATCGGCGGCGCTCCCCTTGGTGGAGAACGAGAGCATCGCCACGCGGGGCGTGTCCTCCAGGAACATCCGGCACGAGTCCGCGGCGGCGATGGCGATGTCGGCCAACTGGCTGGCGTTGGGATTGGGCACCACGCCGCAGTCGGTGTAGATGAACGAGCCGTTGGTGCCGTACTCCGTCTTTGGCGTGACCATCAGGAAGAACGATGAGGCGATGGACATCCCGGGCCGCAGGCCGATGCACAGGATGGCCGCCCGCACGGTGTGGGCGGTGGTGTTGGTGGCGCCGGCCACCGAGCCGTCGGCCAGCCCGTCGCGGACCATGAGATCGGCGAAGAAGAGCGGATCCTCGATGGTCTTGTACGCTTCCTCCAGGGTCATGCCCTTGGCCTTGCGCCGCTCGTAGAGGAGTTCGGCGGCCCGCTTGCGCAGCTTGTCGTCGGCCATGGAGATGACGGGCACGCCGGCGATGTCCACGCCGCCGGCCTGGGCCGCGGCCCGGATCTTGTCCGGGACGCCCACCAGGCTCACGCGAGCGAACCCGTGAGCCAGCACGTCCACAGCTGCCCGGAGGGTGCGCGGATCCTCGGCCTCGGGCAGCAGAATGTGCTGCACCGACTCGGCCGCCCGATGCCTGATGTGCTCCAGAATCTGCATGGCAACCTGCCTTGAATGGTTTTGAAAATAACGGCAAACCATATCATACCACGCCGGACGCCGAAAGGATTTTGTTGATCTTCGCCGCGCCATGAAATAAAATCTCTACCGACTGTGAAACATTCGGTCGTGTCCCGTATCTTGATTCGCGTACTTTATGCTTAGGAGGTCTTACATGAAGCGCATGGTGATCGTCGGCCTGGCTCTCCTGGTGCTTGCGCTGCCGCTGATGGCGGCCCACGCCTTCGTCGGCCCCGAGAAATGCAAGATGTGCCACAAGGTCGAGTACACTTCCTGGCAGGCCACCAAGCATGCCAAGGCATGGAACTCGCTGAAACCGGCCGAGCAGTCCGACGCCAAGTGCACGGGCTGCCACTCCACCAACCTGCCCGCCATGACCGGCGTCAGCTGCGAGGCGTGCCATGGCGCCGGCGGCGACTACTGGAAGATGAGTGTCATGAAGGACCAGAAGCTGGCCATCCAGAACGGCCTGGTGCTGCCCACCAAGGAACTCTGCGAGAAGTGCCACAACAAGAAGAGCCCCACCTTCAAGGGCTTCGACTACGAGAAGAGCAAGGGTCTGGTCCACGACGTGAAGAAGAAATAGTGTCTGTCCCCTATATCATGCATCCGAGCCCCGCACCCGCGGGGCTTTTTTATTTCACAGGGTGAATCGGTCCCAGCGTACTCGTAATTCGTAATCGTAATCGTAATCGTAATCGTAATCGAGGCTCGAGACTCGAGGCTCG
>JAGOHA010000083.1 GCA_017996395.1 Acidobacteriota bacterium
CCGTTCGGCTGCCAGTTCACCGCCGCCGCATCAGTTGATCGGAATCAGCCAGCTATCGCCGGAGATAGCCACTGCAGGCAAAATTTTGGGACAGCCTCGGCAGCGAGCGGCGCCAGCGGCCAGCCGCCTCGATGTCCCGACGCCGCGACACCATTCCATGACAGTAGCGGCCGTGCGTGCCACGCGAACCGGTGTGATGTTGCCGAACCCGCGGCGATGGGCTGCCCTTTGACCCCGAACGGGCGATCATGCGACACAGACAGAGTGGGTGGGCGCCTGGGGTCAGACGTGCCGATTGGGTGTTTGCGCCGCTCGCTGCCGCTCGCGGTACCTCCACGTTACCAACCGGTGGATCGTGCACATTTCTAAGGCGTCGGGCCGGTCAATGAATGACTGGTTGGACGAGTGAGTTCCAGATATTTTCAATCAGTGGGTCCCGGCTCCGCCGGCTTGGGATTACGATCACGAGCACGAGCACGAGATAGGCGCGGGATTGGCGAGGAGAGCTCTGGGGTTTGAGAACCAGGACCCAGAACCCAGGTCCCAGGTCCGATACCCGATGTCCGCTTTCCGATGTCCGCATCAAGGGAACGAGCCTCTAGTCTCGAGCCTCGATTACGATCACGATTACGATGACGATGACGATTGCGATTGACGTGCGCTCTCCAATCTTTACTCCTCCGTCCTCCCGTCTCACCGGTGTACAATGAGGGCAGCTCCATCGCGTCGAGAGACTGGGCGCCGGCCGGCTGGGCCGGCGGCGGACGGCCGTGATTTACGCCGACTCGAGCGCTCGGCGCGATGGCGGCAGGAGACGATCCCACGGAGGTGACGGCCATGAGCGAGACCATCCGCTTCCGCCTCAACGGCCGCCCCGTCGCGCTCGACGTCGACGGCGGCCGCACGCTGCTTTGGGTCCTGCGCGCGGACCTGGGGCTCACCGGGACGAAATACGGCTGCGGCGAGGGCACCTGCGGCGCCTGCACGGTCCTGGTGGACGGCGAGGCGGTGCGCTCGTGCCGGGTCGCCGTCCGGGACGTGGCCGGACAGGATGTGGTCACCATCGAGGGGCTAGCCCGGGGCGAGGCGCTGCACCCGCTGCAGGAGGCCTTCATGGCCCACGACGCGCTCCAGTGCGGGTACTGCACGCCGGGCATGATCCTGACCGCCTATGCCTTCCTGAAGAAGAATCCCCGTCCCTCCGCCGACGCCATCGCGGCCGCCCTCGAGGACAACCTCTGCCGCTGCGGCGCCCACATCCGGATCATCGAGGCCGTCCAGGCGGCCGCCGCCAAGATGGCAGGAGGGAACTGACATGGGCGACTCCCGCGATTTTCAGGACTACGAAGAGCTGCATGGACGGGACGACACGAACGCCGCCCCGATCGCGCCGCTCAACCGGCGCGATTTCCTGAAGGCGAGCGGCGGCATCCTGATCACGGTGGCGCTGTGGGACGAAGCGCTCTTCGGGCAGGAGGCCCCGGGACGGCCCGCCCGCCCCAGCCTGCCCACCGACTTCAACGCCTTCCTCCGGATCGGCGCCGACGGCCGGGTGGCCTGTTTCACCGGGAAGATCGAGATGGGCCAGGGCCCCGTCACCTCGCTGGCGCAGGAGATCGCCGACGAGCTGGACGTGGCGCTCGACGCCGTCGACATGGTCATGGGCGACACCGACCTCTGCCCGTGGGACGCCGGCACCTTCGGCTCCCTGACCACGCGCGTCTTCGGCCCGCCGCTTCGGGCCGCCGGCGCCGAGGCCCGGCGGGTGCTCCTGGATCTGGCCGCCGAGCGCCTGGGCGCTCCGATCGAGAAGCTGGTGACGGCCGATGGCGTCGTCTCCGTCGCCGCCGAGCCGTCGCGCCGCGTCACGTACGCCGAACTGGCCAAGGGCCGGCGGATCGAGCGGCACGTGGCCGGCGTGCCGGTCAAGCAGCCGTCGGAGTTCAAGCTCATGGGCAAACCGTTCACCCGCCGCGACGCGCGGGAGAAGGTGACGGGCCGGGCGGTGTTCGCCGGCGACGTCCGGCTGGAGGGGATGCTCCACGCCAAGATCCTGCGGCCGCCCGTCCACGGCGCCCGGCTCCTGGAGGCGGACCTGTCGGCGGCCCGCGCCGTCCCCGGGGTTCAGGTGATCCAGGACGGCGATCTCGTCGCCGTCCTCCATCCCCTCCCCGATGTGGCCGAGGCGGCCCTGGCCAGGGTGAAGGCCCGTTTCGACACCCCCGCGGCCGCCGTCGACACCGACAGTATCTTCGACCATCTGCTCAAGGTGGCGCCCGAGGGGCGCCCTGTGGCCGATGGCGGAGACCTGGTGGCGGGCAGCGCCGCGTCGGCTGCCATCGTCGCGTCGACCTACTACAATGACTACGTGGCCCACGCGCCCATGGAGCCCCACACCGCGGTGGCCCATGTGACCGGCGACCGCGCCACGGTCTGGGCGTCCACCCAGACGCCGTTCCCGGCCCGGGCGGAGGTGGCCCGGACGCTCGGTCTCCCCGAAGCGAATGTGCGCGTCCGCCCGGTGTTCGTGGGCGGCGGGTTCGGAGGCAAGACGCGCAACGGGCAGGTCGTGGAAGCGGCGCGCCTGTCCAAACTCAGCGGCCGGCCGGTCCAGGTGGCCTGGAGTCGGGCGGAGGAGTTCTTCTACGACTCGTTCCGGCCGGCGGCGGTGGTGAAGGTTCGGGGCGGGGTGACCGGCGAGGGGCGCCTCAGCCTATGGGACTACCGCGTGTACTTTGCCGGCGAGCGCGGAGCGGCCCACTTCTACGACATCCCCCACCACCGCACCCTGGCCCACAACTCAAGTTGGACGGCCCCGTCAGGCGCGCACCCCTTCGCCACCGGCGCCTGGCGCGCGCCGGGGAACAACACCAACTCCTACGCCCGCGAGTGCCACATCCAGCTGCTGGCCGCCCAGGCCGGCGTCGATCCGGTGGAGTTCCGGCTGCGGAACCTGAAGGACCCGCGGATGATCCGGACGCTCCGGGCGGCGGCTGAGAAGTTCGGCTGGCAGCCCGCCAAACCGCCGAGCGGCCGCGGCCTCGGCGTCGCCTGCGGCGTGGACGCCGGCACCTACGTGGCCACCATCGCCGAGGCGGCGGTGGACACGGCCACGGGGCGCATTCGGGTGAAGCGGGTGGTCTGCGCCCAGGATATGGGGTTGCTCATCAACCCCGCCGGGGCGGTCATCCAGATGGAGGGGTGCATCACCATGGGGCTGGGGTACGCGCTCACCGAGGGACTGCGCTTCGCCGGCGGCGACGTCCGCGACCGCAACTTCGACACCTACGAGATCCCGCGCTTCTCCTGGCTGCCGAAGATCGAGACGGTGATCCTCGACCTGCCCGACGAGCCGGCCCAGGGCGGCGGCGAGCCGGCCATCATCGTCATGGGCGCGGTGGTGGCCAACGCCGTCCACGACGCCACCGGGACCATGGTGTACCGGCTGCCCATGACGCCGGCGCGGGTGCTGCAGGCGCTCAAACGCGATGGTTTTGGCATGCGGTGAATCGGTGAGTCGATGAATCGGTGAATGGGTGAATCGGTGATTGGGTGCTAGGCTCTGAGTTCTAAGACCCAGAACCCAGAACCCAGGTCCGATCCTGTTGATGGTTGATCGTTGGGGGCGAGAACCGAGCCCCGAGCCCCGAGCCCCGAAGTCCGATGTCCATCGGTCAGGAACGAGTCCCATGCCTCTAGCCTCGAGCCTCGATTGCGATTGCGATTACGAATTACGATTACGAATTACGATTCACGAGCACGAAGAGACCCAGGTCCCCAATTCCCTATCCCCTGTCTCCTCACTATTCACTTCAATTTATGCGGGGACGGCTTCGCGGCGCGGGGCGGACTCGGCTGAGCGTTGGCTGCGCGCCTTCTTGCGGTCGTTCTCGTCGAGCAGCCGCTTGCGCAGGCGGATGTTCTGCGGGGTGATCTCCACCAGCTCGTCGTCCTCGATGTATTCGAGCGCCTCCTCGAGGGTGAAGGTGGCGGGCGGGGCAAGGAGGATCGCCTTGTCCGCCGTCGAGGCGCGCATGTTGGTCTGCTGCTTGGCCCGGGCGACGTTCACCACCAGGTCGTTGTCCTTGGCGTGCTCGCCCACGATCATCCCCTCGTAGCACATCTCGCCGGGCCCGACGAAGAGCCGGCCGCGGGGCTGCAGGCCGTTCAACGCGTAAGCGGCCGCCTTGTCGGTGCTCATGGCGATCATGGAGCCGTTGGGGCGGGCGCCCACGTCGCCGCGGTGGGTTCCGTACTCCAGGAACCGGTGGTGGAGCGTCGCCTCGCCGCGGGTGGCGTTGAGCAGGCGCGTGCGCAGCCCCATCAGGCCCCGGGTGGAGATCTTGAACTCCAGGTGGACCCCTTCGGGCCCCTGGAACATCTCGGTCATCTCGCCGCCGCGGCCGCCGAAGATCTCGATGACCTTGCCGGCGTAATCGGCGGGCACCTCCACCACGGCGTGCTCCAAGGGCTCGAGCAGGCGGCCCTCCTCTTCGCGGAGGATCACCTGGGGACGGCCCACCTGGAACTCGTACCCCTCGCGCCGCATGGTCTCCATGAGCACCGCCAGGTGCAGGATGCCGCGGCCGGCCACTTCCATGCCGTCGCGGCCGGGCGTCTCGCGGATGACCATGGAAATGTTGGACTGGGCCTCGCGCAGGAGCCGCTCCTTGAGCTGGCGGCCGCCCACGATGGCGCCCTCGCGCCCCACCAGAGGGCTGGTCGATGCGGCGAACACCACCGACAGGGTCGGCGGCTCCACCTGGATCGGGTCGAGGACCACCGGGCGCTCGGGGCAGGTGAACATGTCGCCGATGTCGGCGTCCTCGACGCCCACCACGGCGCAGATGTCGCCGCCCGCTGCGGCGTCGGTCTCGATGCGGCCCATCCCCTCGAAGGTGTAAAGCTGCTTCACGGTGGCCAGGGAGCGGCGGCCGTCGTTCTTGACCACCAGGATGCGCGCGCCGCTCCGCACCGTGCCCGAGGCGACGCGGCCGATGCCGATGCGGCCCACGAAGGTGGAGTAGTCGATGGTGCACACCTGCAGGGCCACGGGGCCGTCAGGGTCGCACGGCGGGGGCGGCACGTGGTCCACGATGGCGTCCAGCAGCGGTTGCATGTCCATGTTGCCGTCGTCGAACTCGCGCCGGGAGTAGCCGTGCACGGCGCTGGTGTAGACCACGGGGAAGTCGAGCTGACGGTCGTCGGCGCCCAGCTCCAGCATCAGGTCGAACACGGCATCGAGCACCTCGTGGGGGCGGGCGCCCGGGCGGTCGATCTTGTTGATGACCACGAGGGGCTTGAGCCCGTGCTCCAGGGCGCGCCGGAGCACGAAGCGCGTCTGGGGCATGGGACCCTCGAACGCGTCGACGATCAGGAGCGCGCCGTCGGCCATCTTGAGCACCCGCTCCACCTCGCCGCCGAAATCAGCATGGCCGGGGGTGTCGATGACGTTGATCTTCACGCCGCGGTGGCGGATGGCGATGTTCTTGGCCAGGATGGTGATGCCGCGCTCACGCTCCTGATCGTTGGAGTCGAGCACGCGCTCGGCGACCTGCTGGTTGTCGCGGAAGACGTGGGTGGCCTGAAGCAGGCGGTCCACCAAAGTGGTCTTGCCGTGGTCCACGTGGGCGATGATGGCGATGTTGCGAATAGAGGTGTGCATACGGTTGCGTCTTTTCCAGTTTGGTCGAGTTGTCCGGGATTGTGTCGTGCGCGTCCGTCCCGAGGCGGCCGGATTGTAGGCTGGGACGGGGCGGATGTCAAGTGCGGAATAGGAGCATGGGTGAATGGGTGAATAGGTGAATAGGTGAATGAGTTGGATTCGAAGTTCGTTCCTGGTCCGTTCAATCCCTCAGATGATTTACCGTTGAGAGTTCCGGGTTGAGGGTTGAGAGTTCGTGCTCGTAATTCGTAATCGTGATCGTAATCGTAATTCGTAATCGTACTCGTCATCGAGGCTCGTTCTCGTAACGAGGACTTCGGACAGCGGACATCGGAGATCGGGCCAGGATTCCAGGTCCTGGATCCTGGATCTTAGAACCCAGATTCGAGTACCCATTCACCGACTAACCGTTTCCCTGCCCGTGGCACGATCCTCCGGTTGTAACGGCTGAGGTACCGCGAGCGGCAGCGAGCGGCGCGAATGCCTGCTCGTCTCGCCTTGCCTCAGGCGCTCAGCCACTCTGTCTTTGCTGATTGAATGCCTGTCCGGTCAAAGGTCAACCCGTCGCTGCGAGGTCTGCCACGACACACCAGGACGCGTGACACGCGCTGCCGCCACCGTGATGGAATGGTCTCGCGGCGTCGGGACATCGCGGCGATTGGCCCCTTGCGCCGCTCGCTGCCGCTCGCGGTACCTCCCGCCTGCCGGCAGTTTGATTTTGCTCATGGATTCTGTCAAAAAACTTGCCAAAGATTAACAGAAAAGCGGGAGAAACTGAGTAACCGTACTCCTGCTCGTGCTCGTACATGTGCCCGCTACCGTCATGGAATATTTCCAGGCGCCGCCCCGCGTGTGCGGGGCGACGCCCGGCGGCTTACCGCCCCGCTGTCTCGGCCAGCCAGTCGCCCACCGTCTGCAGGAAGAGCGGCGACAGCGTCTCCTCGATGGCGGCGTACTCCGACACGGCGCCCGTGCGGCAGGTCTGGAACATGTGGTTGAGCCCCGGCAGGAGCCGGGTGGTCACCCGGGTGTTCCCGCCGTCGCGCACCGCGCGCTCGATGAGGGACAGGTGCTCCGCCGCCGGCACCTGGGCGTCCTTCTCGCCGCCCACCGCCAGCACGGGACACTTCACCCGGGCCAGCGTGGGGCGCGGGTCGAACGTCAGGAAGAACTGCATCCAGGGGTTGAACAGGGCATCCAGTTGCTGACCGATGAACTGCTCCGGATCGGGGAGCTGCTTTTTCTGGTCGTCGCTCAGGGAGTTCCGGATCAGCTCGGCGGCCCGCTGCCGCCGGACGGCCGGATCGCCGTCCCCGAGGACGGCGGCCAGCACGTCCTTCTCGGCCTGGGCGAGGCGGCGTACCTCCGCTTCGGATTTCCCCTCGGCGCGGGCGAGGAGCTCCACCTGGCGCTCCAGCACCCGCGCGCCGGGGGCGCCGGTGCCCGCCATCAGCACCACGAAGGCGACCTCCGGATTGTCCGCCGCCACCATCGGGGCGATGACCCCGCCCTCGCTGTGGCCCGCGAGGCCGATCCGCCGGCCGTCGATGCCGGATTGACCTTTGAGAAAATCGAACGCGGCCTGCGTGTCGCCCGCCAGGTCCCGGGTGGTGAAGTCGCCGGAGGGCATGTCCGATTTCCCCGCGCCGCGGTCATCGCAACGCAGCACGGCGAAGCCCCGCCGGGTGAGGTAATCCGCCAGCACCAGGAACGGCCGGTGGCCGGCGACCGTTTCATCGCGGTCCTGGGTGCCCGAGCCGGTGATGAGAATCACCGCCGGATGGGGGCCTTCGCCGGAGGGCCGGGTCAGGGTGCCGGCGAGAGTCAGACCGGCCGCCTCGTTGCGGAACGTGACGTCCTCGGCCGAGTAGGGAAGCGGCGGCTCCGGCTCCTGGGGCCGCCGGGGCGCCGCCGGGACGGTGTCCCGGGTCAGGTTCAGGGCGGCCTGGAGCGCACCCTGCCGCCACGTCCCCTCGATCCGCCGGCCGTCGGGAGCGAGCACGCCGTCGTACCGGCCCTGGACGACGGGGACATCCAAAACGATCTGCTTTCCCGCGACGGTCACGGCGCCGATGGGGATCTCGGCGTTCCCCTGGTCCACGCTGAACATCCGGCCGGTGAGCCCGCCCTCCGCCATCTCCAGCCGGACGCGGAGCCGCAGGCTGACCAGATCGATGATGCCGCCCCATTCGCCGGCAAAGGGCCTGAGCTCCTCGGGGTCGGCCGGCGGCACCGGCGGTGGCGGCGCGGCGGCTGCAGCCGGAGTGGCGGTGCCGCGCCTCAGTTCCAGCGGGAACGAATAGCCGCTCTGGCTCCAGGTCCCCCGGATGGTCCGGCCGTCGGCATCGAGGGTGCCGGTGAACGTGGACCCGGCCATGGGAATCTCCATGGCGACCTGTCCGTCGCCGCAGGTGATCGAGCCGATGGGGATTCGGGCGTTGCCCTGGTCCACGCTGATGACGACGCCCGTCCACCCGCCGGCGTCCGCCGCCTGCAGTTGAAACACCAGGCGCAGGCGTTGCGGGCCGGCCTGGAGCGTACCGGCCCACTCGCCGGCGAGGGCGTCGGGCGCCCCCGCCGCCGGGGCGGCGGCGGCGATCCCGATGAGGCAGAGGATCCAACCGATGATGACCATCGGGCGAGTCAAGAAATATGACATGATAACCTCCTAACTGTTTTCCTGATGCGACTGATCGGCAGGGGAGTCGTCCGCCGGCGGCCGGGGCCGGGCCTGCTCCTGTCGCCAGAAGACGTACGAGATGACGATGCTGAAGACGCAGACGGCGAGCATGGCCGCCAGGAAGATGAAGAAGGCGGTCTCCGCCGCGAACAGGATGCTGATCCAACCCGCCACGCCGGCCAGGACGAAGGCGCCGCCGCTCCAGCGGTGGGTGCGCCGCCACACTTCGGCGTTGGATAGCGTCCACGGCGTGCGGATGCCGATGAACCAGTTGGGCTTGATCCGGCCCATGTAATTGCCGAGCAGGATGAACATCCCCGAGAGCAACACGATGATGGCGGTCCCCATCGGCAGCCCGATCCCCTTCGCCGCGGCGAGCGTCACCAGGTTGAGAAGCCCGAAAAAGACGACGAGGCCGGCCCGGATCACGCGGAGCGTGGACCGGAAGTGCGGGTAACTGGACCGCCGGGGGTCGATCAGGGGCAGGACCAGGAGCAGGCCGTAAATCCCCAGCATGACCAGGGGCAGGGTCACCGTCAGGGAGGCCTTGCCGCCGAAGCCGTCCGCCTCGCCCCGGATGTTGTAGTGAGTGGGGACGATGTCGGGCAGGGTGGGATGGATGAGGGCGGCGGCGGCGATGATGGCCGCCATGAACACCCAGACCGGCCAATCCTCCCGGACCACCCAGCGGCCCAGATGATACGATTCGTTCGACGTGTCAGCGCGTTCCATGTTTGCCTCCCGCTCCGGTGTCGTGCGTGAATCCCATAAGCCAGCTCATGGCTTCCTGGAAGACGGTGGTGTTGATGGAGTAGACGATGTGCTGGCCCCGCCGCTCGTCCGTCACGAGGCCCGCCTGCTTCAGGATCCCCAGGTGGTGCGAGATGCTGGGCTTCGTCATGTCGAAGCGGTCGGCGATCTCGCCGGCCGTCCGGTCGCCTGCGGCGAGCAGCCGCAGGATCTCCCGGCGCGTCGGATCGGACAGGGCTTTGAAGGTCGGACTCAGCACGATGGTCTCTCCGCATATTCTGTATTTAAATATTTAGACAACAGTCTAAATATTTCAGTAAAAGTAATACGGTCAGGAAACTCTGTCAATACTTTTCTGCAGGAAACGACGCAACCTTTGATTCATGGCTTGGCTGAAAATTTCAGACCGGCCGGCCGAACCTTTCGGGCGGTTCGCGGCGTATAAGAATACTTCGAACCCAATCCTTTTCATGGAGTGCATATGGAACGCACACGTTGGATGTTGATTGTCAGCCTGCTCATCGCGCTGGGCGCCGCCGCGTTCGGCCAGGACGCGCCGCTCTGGATGCGGTACCCCGCCATCTCCCCCGACGGGAGCACCATCGCCTTCTCGTACAAGGGGGACATCTGGTCGGTGCCCGCCGCCGGCGGGACGGCCGTGCCCCTGACCCTGGGCGTCTCCTTCGAGTACGCCCCGGTGTGGAGCCGCGACGGGAAGCGGATCGCGTTTGCCTCAGACCGCTACGGCAACTTCGACGTGTTCGTGATGCCGGCCGCCGGCGGCGAGGCCCGGCGCCTCACCTTCCATTCGGCCGCCGAAGTGCCCAGCGCCTTCACCGCCGACGACCGGGCGGTGCTGTTCTCGGCCAGACGGCAGCAGGCCCCCGCCGACGTCCAGTTCCCCACCCGGGCCATGACCCAGCTCTACAGTGTCCCGGTGGCCGGGGGCCGCGTCGACATGGCGCTGGCGATGCCGGCGCTCGACGCCACCCCGGATTCGGCCGGGCGCCGCCTGATCTACCATGACGTCAAGGGCTACGAGGACAGCTGGCGCAAGCACCATACCTCGGCGGTGACCCGCGACGTCTGGCTCTACGACTTCAAGGCGAAGACTTACACCCAGCTCACCGCGTTCGCCGGCGAGGACCGGAACCCGGTGTTCGCCGCCAACGACAAGGACTTCTTCTACCTCAGCGAGCTGGACGGGACGTTCAACGTGTACCGCGCCCCCGTGGCCGATCCGGGCAAGGCCGTCCAGCTCACCAAATTTTCCCGGAACCCCGTCCGCTTCCTCACCCGCGCCCAGAACGACCTGCTGTGCTTCGGCTACGACGGCGAGATCTACACGCTGAAACCCGGCGGGCAGCCCGCCAAGGTCGCGGTGCGCCTGGCCGTGGACGGCCGGGACACGCTGACGCAGGTGCTGCCGGTGCGCGAAGGGCTGGCGGAGGCGACGCTGTCGCCGAACGGCAAGGAATACGCCTGGGTGTTCCGCGGCGAGATCTTCGTCTCCAGCCTGGAGGCGGGGACCACGAAGCGCGTCACCAACACGCCGTGGCAGGAGCGGAGCGTGAACTTCAGCCCCGACGGGCGGTCGCTGGTCTACGCGGCGGAGAAGGACAACAACTGGAACGTCTACCGCGTCTCCATCGTGCGGAAGGAGGAGCCCTACTTCTACCTGTCCACCGTCCTCCAGGAGGAGCCGGTGGTGGCCACGGCGGCCGAGGAGTTCCAGCCCGCCTTCTCCCCCGACGGCAAGGAGGTGGCGTACCTGGAGGACCGGGTCGCCCTCAAGGTGATCAACCTCGAGTCGAAGGCGACCCGGCTGATCCTCCCCGCGGACAAGAACTACTCCTACCGCGACGGCGACCAGTACTACCAGTGGTCGCCCGACGGCAAGTGGTTCCTGGTTGAGTTCGGCTATCCCGAGCGGGTCCAGAACAGCCAGGTGGGCCTGGTGTCGGCCGACGGCCAGGGCGAGCTGCACAACCTCACCCTGAGCGGCTACGGCAACGGGGCGCCCAAATGGTCGCTGGACGGCACGATGATGATCTGGGGCACCACCCGGCACGGCGCCCGGCAGCAGGGCGGCGGGAGCGTCAGCGGCGACGTCTACGCGATGTTCTTCACGAAGGCCGCCTTTGACCGGTTCAAGCTCACCAAGGAGGAGTTCGCCCTGCTCAAGGAGCAGGAGGAGAAGGCCAAGAAGGAGGCGGCCGCCAAGGAAAAGGACGCGAAAAAGGAGGCCGGCGGGAAGGACGCGGCGGAAAAGGCGCCGACCAAGGATCTGACCTTCGACTGGGCGAACCTCGCGGAGCGGAAGGCCCGGCTGACGGTGCACTCGTCGCCGGCGCGAGACTGGCTCCTGTCCAAGGACGGTGAGAAGCTCTTCTACCTGACGAGCTTCGAGAAGGGGAACGACCTGTGGGTCCAGGAACTCCGCACGAACGAGACCAAGCTGTTTGCGAAGCTCAACGCGCGGCAGGCCGCCATGGAGCTGTCGGCCGACGGCAAGTTCATCTTCCTCCTGGCCGACCGCAAGCCCATGAAGGTGGACGCCGAGAGCGGCAAGGCCGAGCCGCTCAAGATGGGCGACGAGATGATCCTGGACGCCGCCGGGGAGCGCGCGTACATCTTCGACCACGCCTGGCGGCAGCTGCGCGACAAGTTCTACGACCCCGGCCTGCACAACGTGGACTGGGACTACTACTACGTTCAGTACAAGAAGTTCCTCCCCTTCATCAACAACAACTATGACTTCGCCGAGATGCTCAGCGAGATGCTGGGCGAGACCAACGCCTCCCACACCGGCTGCGGCTACCGGCCCCAGGTGACCGGCGGCGACGAGACGGCCGAGCTCGGGCTCCTGGTCGCATTCGACGGCGCCGGCGACGGGGTGAAGATCACCGAGGTCGTGGAAGGTGGTCCCCTTGACACCGCCGCGTCGCAGATCCGGGCGGGCCACGTGCTGGAGAAGATCGACGGCCAGCCGCTCACCGCGGGGATCGACTACAGCCGGCTCCTGAACCGGAAGGCGGGCAAGACCACCCTGCTGTCGGTGTACGACCCGGCCGCCGGCACCCGGTGGGAGGAGACGGTGAAGCCCGTCGCCGCCGGCGCGATGCAGGAGCTGCTCTACCAGCGCTGGGTGAAGAACCGCCGCGCCGAGGTGGAGCGGCTGTCCGGCGGGAAGATCGGCTACGTGCATGTGCGGGCCATGAACGACCCCAGCATGCGCACCGTGTTCGAGGAGGCGCTGGGCCGCCACGTCGGCACGCAGGCGCTGATCGTGGACACCCGCTTCAACGGCGGCGGCAACATCCACGAGGAGCTTTCCGACTTCCTGAGCGGCCGCAAGTACTTCGACATCATCCCCCACGGCCAGTACATCGGCTCGGAGCCGTACGACAAGTGGACCAAGCCCTCCATCGTGGTGATGGGCGAGGGGAACTACTCCGACGCGCACCTCTTTCCGGTCGCCTACAAGCTCAAGGGCGTCGGCAAGACCCTGGGCATGCCCGTGCCGGGGACCGGCACGTTCGTCTGGTGGGAGGCGCAGATCGACCCGACGCTGGTCTTCGGGATCCCCATGGGCGGCTGGCGCACCCCCGACGGCAAGTTCTGCGAGAACAACCAGCTCGAGCCCGACATCCGGGTGCGCAACGAGCCGGGCGTCATGAGCGCCGGGCGCGATCAGCAGCTCGAGGCCGCGGTGGCGGAACTGTTGAAAGTGAACAGTGACAAGTGAACAGTTAGGAGTGAGGAGTTAGGAGTTAGGAGTACGAAGCTTGTCGTGCTCGTAATTCGTGCTCGTAATTCGTAATCGTAATCGAGATTCGTAATCGTGATCGAGGCTCGAGGCTCGGTTCTCGCCCCCAACGCTCTGCCCGGCTGCGGTGACGCGGCGCCGGTCTGGGGTTCGCCGACACATCTGCGCTGCCGTAGGCCGCGTCCGCCGGACGCGGCCCTCTGAAACCGCACGATCCATGGGATCGGAGGATCGGATCGCTCGATCCCGCGACCCGGCCGCACACAGCGGCACGCGGTGTCATTTTCTCTGCCTCTATCGAGGACGGTGGGCTCTGGATAGCGCGGGCCGGCCGCGGCCCGCGCCCTGGAGTGCGGCGGCTCGACGCCGCTTTGGATTCGACCGTAGGCCGCGTTCGGCGAACGCGGCCCACTGAAACCGCACGATCCATGGGATCGGAGGATCGGATCGTTCGATTCCGTAGTCCGGCCGCGCCAGCGGCCGCGGCGTGTAGCCCGGGCCGCGAGGCCCGGGTGGCGGGAAACAAAGGGTCGGGTAGAGCCGCGCAGCGGCGGCGGAAACGGGGCAGAGCCAAGGACACGAGACGAAGCCAAGGACACGAGACGAAGCCAAGGACACGCGACAGAGCCAATGACCCTAGGGAGAATATGGCTGTCCCCCATTGCCGTTCTGCACAACCCTGATTTGGGGCCGAACATGGGGCCCCCAAACGGCAGCTCCTTCCCCGTCGCTCCTGCGGAGCTCGGCCGCACGGACCCGCGGCGGACCCGGACCTGTCGGTCCGGGCTACACCCCACCGCCGCTCGCGCGGCGGGATCCTGCAACGAGCCGCGTTCATCGAACGTGGCGTACGGAAAGGCGCCCGCGGCAGTTGAGAGCCGGTGAGCTGCCTTGAGATAAAAAAAGCCTCAGCACGTGCTGAGGCTGTCTGTATCTGGCGCGCCCGGCAGGGCTCGAACCTGCGACCTTCGGATTCGTAGTCCGGCCAAGGAATAATCAGTACTGGCACCGTCCAGCACCTGGCAGTAATGGATCATGTCATGTAGGCCGTAAAATCGATCAAACAGTAAATTTTTCGGATGCTGCGGTGAGTGGCCGAGAAATGCCCGTTATCGGGCAATTTTATGTTTCAGTGTGACGCCAGTGTGACACGAGATAGGACTGGAGACCGATTCTTAAGTTCAGGCAACTATTGTCAGGTGATCGACACCGGGCGGAGAAGAGCGTGGATGTGGAAGTCACCAGGGGAGACGAACCGTCCGACGGCTTCGTGCTCCTGCAGTCCTCGATTCAAAATGGCATGTTGTTTTGCGGAGCTCGAAATCGGACGCTGTGGGTCACCTTGCTTGAACCACGCGATCGGTCTCACCGAATGTCATGTGGTCTGCCGTGCAATACAGCATGCGATCTGCCTGACACGACAACATGTGATCTCCCACGCAAGACATCATGTATTCGCACCTCAAGGCAGCAGGTGATTCACTGCGCCCGGCCTGAGGCGAACCGCATTACCTGGCAAAACCGGCCGGTTTCTCCCTTCCAAGGTTCGGCGCGTCGTTCTTCTTGGCGGGATTTTTGAGGATGAATCGCATGTGCCGACAGGCACCCGGTTTCGGCCGATCAACTTCAGCTCGGATCACCTGATTTCTGCACGAGAATGGGAGATTCTCGGGGTGGCGGTGCCTGCAATCAGCGGTACCGGGCAGTAATGAATGGTACTTCACAGTCACTAGTGTCCTAAATAATCTGTTAAGGAACACCGTAACACAAGCAATATCATGAAGAAAGATCCTGTCTGCCGATTTATCGATTTGAATTCCAGCCGGCTCTCCGCCCATACTCGTGGGATCTCGA
>JAGOHA010000222.1 GCA_017996395.1 Acidobacteriota bacterium
ATCGTGCCGAGGGGACGGGCCGCGCTCGGCGAGCGCGGCCTACTGCGACGCATTACGGGAACGAGCCTCGAGTCTCGAGCCTCGAGCCTCGAACCTCGAGCACGAATTACGATTACGAGCACGATTACGAATTACGATTACGAATTACGATTACGAATTACGAGCACGATAAACTTGGAGCTCGTATCTCCTATCTCCTGACTCTTTCCCGCCTACCGGCACTCCGCGGCGCCGGCGTAGGCGAACTTGATGCCGTTGAACAGGATGACGCCGCTCTCGCCGGTGACCTGGTAGCGGTACTCGTCGGTGCTGCCGTCCTGCCACTGCAGGAGGATGACGCCGGAGCGCCGGTCGCCGCGGATGGTGAAACGGGCCCGGTTGCTCGACTGCCCCGCCACGCCCCACGAGCCGGTGCCGTAGGAGCCCGACTCGGTGGAGCTGTAGAAGGTGCCGTCGGGGCAGAACATCACCTGCCGCTCGGTGCCGGAACCGCCGGACATGGTGGAGCCGCCGCTGTATGAGTAGTACTTGCCGGCGATCCACTGGGCCAGGGATGCGTCGCCGCCTCCGCCGCCGGCGCCGGCGGCGCGGGGGATGAACCGCAGGTTGCCGGCCACTTCCCGGACGAAGCCGGCGTAGGCGGCCGAGTAGGCGGCCGCCGTGGTGGCGGCGATGAGCGTCACTCCGCCGCCCTGCGGCGCGAGCACCGCGGCGGCGTAGGCGCGGGCCGACTGGCCCTGGATGAACCCGCTGAACTCGGCGCCGATGGCATTGCCGCCCAGGGGCTGGAAGGGGCCGGCGGGCAGGAGCTGGATGCCCTGCTGCTCGTCCACGAACCCCTCGCCGGCGGCCGCCTGGGCCTCGCCCAGGCTGCGGAACTGGTTGGGCAGCATCACGATGAAGCCGGCGTGGGTGTTGGAGCCCAGCAGGTAGCCGCTCCCCTGCTTTTGGGCCATCCAGCCGGACGGCGGCACGAACGACAGGCCCAGTTCCGGGTCCGTGACCCGCTGGGCGTCGTTCGCCGCCGGGGGCGGCGGCGCGGCGGGCGCCGGGGGTGCCGCCGGCGCGCGGGCGCCGGGCACCGTGGGCATGGGCACGCTGGGCACAGGCGCGCGCGGCACCGCCTGGCCGGGCGGCGGCGGCGCGGGGGGCGCGGCCACGCCGCGCACGCGATTGAGCGTGAGCTGGCGCATCTTGTCGTAGTCGGGGGCGTTGGTGCCCGGCGTCGCCTCGATGAGCGCCAGCAGCAGGGTGTCGCCCTGCAGGTGGGCTTCGAAGTAAATGGCGCCGTCGGGACCGGAGCAGGCGCCCACGGCCACTTCTTCGCCGGGCTCCACCATTCCCTCGACGCGGTACTGCATGCCGGTGGTGCTGCGCAGGGTGCCGGTGACGTTGCCGGCGGCGTCCTGCTGCAGCACCAGGGTGATGGTCACGTTCTCGTGGCGCAGCTCATAGGTGCCGGTGTAGACGACACCCCAGGCGGCGGCGGACATCATCGCCGCCAGGAGGACACAGGCCAGGTAATGTCTCATAACCTCTCTCCTTCGCGGCGACGTCCGTCACCGCCCGACACGAATACAAACTGTCCGGCCGCATTGCGGCCGGCAGTCAAGCGCTGTCAGCTGCCCCCCCGGGGGGGCGATATGGAGGACGCTGCTGGATCTATTGTATCACTACCGGCGGCGGCGGGGACGGCGCCGGTCGGAGCCGCCTTCGCGGCGAGCCGGGTCGTCCTCCCGGCGGCGGAGAGCGGGCCGGGGCTTCGGTTCCAAATCGGGCGGGGCCAGCGGCGCGTGGAGGGCCGACTGGTAGGCGTCGTCGAGCACCATCGTCAGCAGCGCCAGCTCATCCTCGCCCTCGGCCAGGCTGCGGGCCAGGGGGATGAAGCGGCGCATCCGCTCCACCTGCAGCTTGTCGCGCTGGCGCAGCCGGCCCTCGAGCAGGGCGGTGAGACGCTGGGTCACGAGCTGCTCCACGTCCTCGGCGTCGGGCAGCGGGCGCGTTTCGATGGGGATCTTGAATTTTTTCGCCAGGCGCACCAGTTCGATCGCTTCCATGGGGGAAACCAGCGAGATGGCGGTGCCGGTGCCGCCGGCCCGGCCGGTGCGGCCGGTGCGGTGGATGTACGCCTCGGGGTCCTCGGGCACCTCGTAGTTGAACACGTGGGACAGGTGCAGGATGTCGATGCCCCGCCCCGCCAGGTCGGTGGAGACGAGGAAGCGGAGCTTGCGGTCCCGCAGGCGCTGGAGCACCTGGTCCCGCGCCGCCTGCCCCAGGTCCGCCGAGAGCTGGTCGGCGTCGTAGCCGAAGCGCTGAAGCACCGTGGCCACGTAATTGACGCGCATCTTGGTGTTGCAGAAGATAATGGCGGCCTCCGGGTTCTCGAATTCGATGATCCGGATGAGCGCCCGGTCCTTGTCCATGGGCGGGACTTCGTAGCAGATGTGGGTGGTCTCCTCCACGTGGATGACGTCGGTGCTCAGGCTCAGGAATCCGGGATGCTCCAGGAACTGGGCGGCGAGCTTGCGCACCAGCGGCGGGTAGGTGGCCGAGAACATGAAGCCGGTGCGCCGGTGCGGCAGGTAGGCGTGGATGGCCACCATGTCCGGGTAGAAGCCCATGGACAGCATCCGGTCCGCCTCGTCGAACACCAGCACCTGCAGCCGGTTCAGCTTCAGCGTGCCGCGCAGCAGGTGGTCCAGGATCCGGCCGGGCGTGCCCACCACGATGTGGGCGCCCTGGCGCAGGCCCTCGAGCTGCGGTCCGTAACCGACGCCGCCGTATACCGACAGAGGCCGCACACCGGTGCCGGCGCCGAGCTTCTCGACGTCGTGGAAGACCTGCTGGGCCAGCTCCCGCGTGGGCACCAGGACCATGGCCTGGCAGGCGGCCACCTCCGGGTTGATCCGCGCCAGGATGGGGAGCACGAAGGCGGCGGTTTTGCCGGAGCCGGTCTTCGACTGGACCATGACATCCCGGCCGGCCATCACGTAGGGGATCGCCCGGGACTGGACCGGCGTCAGGGTGGTCCAGCCCATCCGGGCCACCGCGTCGCGCTGGGCGGGGGGCAGGTCGTCGGCGGTGATGGCGGGCAGGGGATTGTCCGGCTCCACCAGATGGAAACCGGGTTCGGCAAATTCATCCTCCGGGCCGGCCTCGGCCGG
>JAGOHA010000223.1 GCA_017996395.1 Acidobacteriota bacterium
TCCATCTTGCCCACCAGCACCCGCGCCGGGGGGATGGCGCCGTATTCGCGGACGATCCGGATCCGGTTCTTGTACTGGTTGCGCAGGAGGTTGAGGCACATGTCGAGGACCTTGCACAGGTCCACCTCCTCCGGGTCGCCGGAGGGGGCGCGCGAAAACACCCGCAGGTCGTCCACAATGGTCTTGATCCGCTCGGCGCCCTCGTGGATGTTGGCGGCCAGTCCGCCGATGTCGCCGAGGATGAAATCGATGCGGAGCTCATCGCGCAGCCGCACCAGCTCCGCCGGCTCGGCGCCGGCGGTCACCCGGGCCAGGTACCGGCCCAGCTTGTCGGCGTACTCGTCGAGGAAGCGGGTGTTGCCGTAGATGAAATTCAGCGGATTCTTGATCTCGTGGGCGATCCCGGCGACCAGCCGCCCCAGCGAGGCCATCTTCTCCGACTGGACGAGCTGGTCCTGGGCATCGTGAAGGTCCTGCAGCGCCTGCCGCAGCTCGCGGTTGCTCGCTTCCAGCTCCTCGGTGCGATGGCGGACCTTGACCTCGAGATCGCGGTTGCTGGCCTCGAGCTCCTGCTGGCGCTCCTCCACCGTCCGGGCCATCTGATTGAACGCCTCTCCCAGGGCGCCGATTTCGTCGTCGGCCGCCGGCTGCACCCGGCGGTGGTACTGCCCGCGGGCGATCTCCCGGGCTGATTCGGTGAGGGACAGCAGCGGCCGGCTGATCTGGCGGCTCAGCAGCCACGCGCCGGCCACGACGAGCACCACGGCGACGCTGACGATGCCGGCGAACGCCAGCGCCAGCTGGTACACCGGCTTGAATATGTCTCCTTCGCTGAGCGTGACCACGATGCGCCAGCCGAAGTCCCGGCTGCCGACGCGGGCCAGCCCGCCGTATCGCGCGGCGGGCGCGGGCAGGTGCACGGTGGCGCCACCGGCGCGAATGGCCGCCGGCAACGCGGCCAGGCCGGGCTGCCCGGCCAATTCGGCTCCCACCCCGTTGGCGGTGTCGCCGGGCCGGCGGTTGCGCCGCTCCGGCGCGGCCAGGATGCGCCGGTCGTCCCGCGACAGGAGGAGCGCGTAACCCGAGGTGAGCCCGTACCGGCGGAAATCCGACTCCACCAGATCCAACTGGGCCTGGATGTACTCCCAGTTCATGATGTTGATCCAGACTCCCAGCACGCGGCCGGTGGCGTGGTCCCGGACCGGCTGCGCGAACAGCAGGTGGTAGGAGCGGCTGGCGTCGTCGTCTTCGAAGAAGTAGAGCCGGTGCGCCAGCGGCGAGGCGTACCAGTCGTGCACGGCGGCGCGTCCCTGCATGGCCTGCCGCCAGGCGGCCGCCTCCACGGGATAGGCCTCGACGGACTGGCCCACCAGCTCGTTGAGCAGCCGCGGGTCGAACCAGTCGCCGAACCGGTTGATGCTGTTGCAGGCGCGGATGGTCCCGCCGGTGTCCACCAGCACCATCAGGTCGTACACCTCATGGATCTGGACGTACTCGTTGAGGATGGCCTGGGTAGGGGAGGCGGGCGGCGCCGGCGCCGGGGCGCCGCGCAGGAAGGCCTCGACGCCCTCGTTCGAGGCCATGGCGGCGCCCTCCTCGCGGCGCTCGGTGAGGAACAGGTCCAGCTTGTCGGCCGTCTGTTGGGAGAGGTGGTGCAGGTAGATCTCCACGCGGTCGTCGACGATGATGCGGCGGGCGAACTGGTAGAACAGCAACAGCGCCGCGGCCAGCGGCAGGAGGCCCGCCAGCACCAGCCACAGGAGGATTCTGCCCCGCATGCCCCGCAACAGTTTCACCGGTGGCGCCTCGTCCGAAAGATGCCCGCCCAGGCTGGAATCCGTGCAGCTAAAGATAAAGGAAAGGCGGTGAAAGTTCAACAAAGAGAATTGGCAGGCCCTCCCGTCGATGCTAGAATGCGTCATTCGGCGCAGCCCCGGCGGAGGATCGCCCCGACCGCTCCAGCCGGGCGCCCAGGCGGCCGGGAGGGCCTGATGGACCAATTCTTGCAAAGCGTGCTCAATTTCGTCTCCGTGGCCCGGGACTGGATCTGGGGCAACTGGATGATCGCCCTGCTGGTGGGCACGGGCGTGGTGCTGACCCTGCGCACCGGCGGCGTCCAGTTCCGCCTGTTCGTGCAGTCCATGAAGCTGCTCCTCCGCGGCGCGTTCGGCAAGGAGCCCGCGAAGGAGGAGAAGGGCGATATTTCCCCCTACGCTGCGCTGATGACGGCGCTGGCGGCCACGGTGGGCAACGGCAACATCGCCGGCGTGGCCGCGGCCATCGCCACCGGCGGCCCCGGCGCGCCATTCTGGATGTGGATGAGCGGCATTTTCGGCATGGCCACCAAGTACGCCGAGGGGTTCCTGGGCGTCTACTTCCGCCGCGAGGCGGAGGACGGCTCCATGGCCGGCGGCCCCATGTACTACTGCCGCTACGGCCTCAAGGACACCCGCTTCGCCCGGGGGCTCGGCTGGGCGTTCGCCCTGTTCGGCGGCTTCGCCTGCCTGCTGGGCACCGGCAACATGGCCCAGTCCAACTCCATGGCCCTGGCCGTCGACGCGGCGTTCAAGGAGCACGGCGTGGCCGGCGGATGTCCCTTCTGGATCTCCGGCCTGGTCATCACGGTGCTCGTCGGACTCGTGGTCATCGGCGGCATCAAGCGCATCGGCGCCGTGGCCGAAAAGCTCGTGCCCACCATGATCGCCATTTATTTCATCGGCGTCATCATCGTGCTGGGCGCCCACTGGCGGGAAATTCCCGCCGCCTTCGAGACCATCTTCGGTTTCGCCTTTTCGCTGAAGGCGGCGGTGGGCGGGGTGATCGGGATCTCGGTCCAGCGGGCCATCAGCCTGGGCGTGAGCCGGGGCGTGCTCAGCAACGAGGCGGGCCTGGGCTCGGCGGCCATCGCCCAGAGCGCCTCGCGGTCGTCGGATCCCACCGACAACGGCCTCATGGCCATGACCGGCGTGTTCATCGACACCATCGTGGTCAACACCCTGACCACTCTGCTCATCGTGGTCACCGGCGTCTGGAAGCTCACGCCGGTGATGGGCGGCGAGCTCACCAGCACCGCCCTGACCGCCTCGGCCATGTCCACGGTGATCCCCAGCGGCAGCCTGATCATCGCCGTCTG
>JAGOHA010000224.1 GCA_017996395.1 Acidobacteriota bacterium
TCTTGCCGCAGCCCGACGGGCCGGCGAAGGCGATGGTGTCGCCGAGCCGCGCCTCGAACGAGATGTGGTCGATGGCGTTGTCGGCCGCCTCGTGGTACCGGAAGACCACGTCGTCGAACCGCAGCCGCTCGATTCCGCCGATCTCGACGGGTTCGTCCGGCCGTTTTTCGATGGGCGTCTGCATGAGCCGGTCGAACGCCTGCAGCGAGGCCTCGGATTCGCGGTAGCTCAGGATGACCCGGCCGAGCTGATGGAGCGGGCCGAAGATCGTGTTGAGGATGAGCTGGAACGAGACCAGCTCGCCGGTCGACAGGGCCTGGCGGAAGATGAGCCAGAGCAGGATGAACAGGATCGAGTGCCGCAGGAGGTTGATGAGCGAGCCCTGCAGGAAGGCCAGGCCGCGGATCTTGCGGACCTTGTCCATCTCGAGGTCGAAGATCCGCCGGGTGAAAACCTGGAGCCGGCGGATCTCGGGCCAGGTGAGCCCCAGGCTCTTGACCAGTTCGATGTTGCGGAGCGACTCCGTGATCTGGCCGGAGGCGTGCGCGCTCTCGCGGACGATGGTGCGCTGGACGGTCCGGATCCGGTGGCTGAGCAGGCCGGTGAACCCGGCCATGAGCGCGACGCCGATCCCGAAGACCGGGATCAGCAGCCAGTTCTTCGTCACGCCGTACCAGACGATGAAGCCGATGCCCACGGTGGCGGAGTAGAGGATGGTGACGGCCGCGTCCAGGAAGCGCTCGGTGTCGGTGCGCACCTTCTGCAGCAGGCCCATCGTTTCGCCGCTGCTGCGCGCCTCGAGTTCCGCGAACGACAGCCGCAGCGTCTGCTTGAGGCCGTCGTTGAACATCTCCGTTCCGGCCCGGCCCACCACGAGCCGCAGCAGGTATTCCTGGGCGGCGGTGGCGGCGCGGGCGGTCAGGGCGATGGCCACCGCCAGGGCCAGCCAGCCCAGCGCCCCGCGGACGAGTTCCGCTTCGGCGCGCCCGCCGGGATGGAGCACGTAGTCGTCCAGGATCCGGCCGAAGATCAGCGGATCGACGAGCGTCAGCACCTGGGCGATGGCGGCCAGCAGCAGGATCAGCGCGAGGAGCCCGCGGTGCGGCCGGAGGTAGCGCCAGAGAATTCGCATCCGTCACTCCGGATATTTGAAAAATCCGTCCACGGCGGTCCGGCGCGCGGTCGGGCCCTGCCCGGCGCGGGGCGGCTGTTGCCGCGGCCGCCCGCTAGCGGCGGCGGTACACGTCGGTGCTCAGGTACTTGAGGCCGGAGTCGCACAGGAGCGTCGCCACGCGGGCCTGCGGGCCCAGCCGCTCGGCCACCTGGAGCGCGGCGATGACGTTGGCGCCGGACGACGTCCCCGCGAAGAGGGCCTCCTCCTTCGCCAGGCGGCGGGTCATCGCCTTCGCGTCCTCGGTCGGCACGGCGATGATCTCGTCCACCAGCGCCGGCTCCCAGAGCGGCGGCACGTAGCCGATCCCGACCCCCTCGATCTTGTGGGGTCCCGGCGCGCCGCCCAGCAGCACCGACGATTCGGCCGGCTCCACGGCGACGATCCGGGCACCCGGGTGGCGGCGCTTCAACACGGCGGCGACGCCGCGCAGTGAAGCCGCCGTGCCCACGCTGTGCACGAAGGCGTCGATCCGGCCCTCGGTCTGCGCCCAGATCTCCTCGCCCAGCGGATGGTACCCCGCGATGGCGTCTTGGTTGTTGAGCTGGTCGGTCCAGAACGTGCCGGGCTCCCGGCTGATCCGGCGGGCGGTTTCGATCATGTCCAGGATCAGCTGCTTGGTGGTGAGGCCGCCCTCGCTGGGGACGAGCGTCAGCTCCGCGCCGAGCGCCGCCATGTGGTCGCGCTTTTCGGCGCTGAACGCGTCGGAGGTGACGATCCGGATGCGGTACCCCCGGGCGGCGCACACCAGCGCCAGCGATGTCCCGGTGGAGCCGCCCGTGTACTCGACCACGGTGCCGCCGGGCGCGAGCCGGCCGTCGGCCTCGGCGCACGCGATCACCGCCTGCGCCATCCGGTCCTTCATGCTGCCGGTGGGGTTCTCCCACTCGAGCTTGGCGAACAGGGCCGCGCCGTTGGCGGGGACGATCCGGCGCAGCCGGACCAGCGAGGTGTGGCCGATGGTCTGGAGCACGTCCATGGACGGGACCTCCTGCGAATCACGAGTGGCACGATCAGTCTACCACGCCCGGAACGGATCCTGTTTGAAACCCTGCGGATTACGATGTATCATTTTTACGGTGTCCGGATTTCGAATCGCATGCAGGAGCAAACCGATGAAGCCACTGCCAACCGTCTGGATGGGCGCGCTGATGCTGGTGGCGCTTGCCGGCGCCGCCGCGGGCCAGCAGCAAGACGCCCGGGAATGCAAGGACCACCCGCTGTTCACACGGATGCCCGGCTACTGGATCCACAGTTGCGTCGAACGGCAGTTCGACGCGTTCGACTTCATTGTGGGCCCGAACAAGAAAACCAGCCATGTGGAAGGCCAGTTGTGGAAAATCAACTACTACCCCCAGAACAGCCTCAATCCGAAACCCAGTGAGCTCCAGATCCAGCGCAACTTTCAGAACGCGGTCCAGAAGCAGGGCGGCAAGGTGGTCTGGACCGAAAAGGCCCAGGACACCTACATGCTCGTCAAGGACGGCGTGGAGGTCTGGGTGCATCTCAGGGCCGAATTCACCGGCAAGTACTTTCTGACCATCGTCCAGAAGCAGGCCATGGCGCAGGACATCGTGGTCGATGCGGCTGCGCTGGCCCAGGGGCTGGCCGCCGAGGGGCACATGACGGTGGAGGGGATCTATTTCGACACCGGCAAGGCGGTGATCAAACCCGAGTCGGCGCAGGCCATCGGCGAGATCGCCGGTCTGCTGAAGTCGGATCCGACCCTCAAGGTGTTCGTGGTGGGGCACACCGACAGCGTCAGCACCGTGGAGGTGAACCTGAAGCTGTCCCAGGACCGGGCCCAGGCGGTGCTGCAGGCGCTGGTTAGCCAGCACGGCATCGATCCCGCCCGGCTCCGGGCGCACGGCTGCGGCCCCTTCGCCCCCGTGGCCACCAACGCCACCGAGGCGGGCCGGGCCAAGAACCGCCGGGTGGAGCTGGTGAA
>JAGOHA010000084.1 GCA_017996395.1 Acidobacteriota bacterium
CTCGAACCTGCAACCCCCGGCTTAGAAGGCCGGTGCTCTGTCCGGTTGAGCTACGGGCGCGCATAAAGAGGCGGCGATCACGGACGCCGGTTCCGGGCGGCGCGATCCGCCGGCGCCTCCGGGCGCCGGCATCCGCATCGTCATCCGCCGGCGGATAGAAATGGTCGGGACAGCAGGATTTGAACCTGCGACCTCCTGCGCCCAAGGCAGGCGCGCTGACCAGGCTGCGCTATGTCCCGCCCGAAAAGATCCGGGCATGAGTGTAGAAGCGGGGGCGGAGTTTGTCAAGGGAAGCGGCTGTGCGGAAAATCCGACCGGCCGACGCTCACCGCAGGAAATTTCGTCTGTCATCGATCATTGTTCATTTGTCATTTGGCATTGCGGAGAGGAGCCGAACGCGACTTCGTGGCAGGCAGCCCGAAATGACAAGGAATTTCATTTGTCATCGATCATTGCTCATTTGTCACTTGGCATCGCGGAGACAGACTATGCCGGTGTCCGGGGTACGGTCCGTTTTGCCTGACCCAGTGAGGCGCGGCTCGAGGGCACACCGTCGCGACGATCAGAGAATCGTCGCTGCGCCGCCGCGGCGGATCAGGCGGGGGGCGCCGGCGGATACGCCAGCCGCAGCTCGGCGCGAAGGGTTCGGAAGAACGCGTCCCGGGCGTGCCGCTCGAGCCAGGGGAGGTGCCCGCACCGCTCCAGCAGGACGAACCGAAAGCCGGGCAGGACCGCCGCCAGCGGCTCGGCCACGCCGTCGGCCGGGTGGGAGTCGCAGTCGCCATGGATGGCCGTCACGGGACAGCGGACCGACCGCGCCAGCTCCAGGAGCCCGCCGCGGCGGCGCAGCTCCGCCATCTCCGGCCAGACGCGGGCGTAGATCCGGGCCTGGTGGGCCAGCGCCCCGGTGTCCGTCGTCAGGAGATCGCAGGCGTCGGCCCGGGTGGCCAGGGCGCCGAGCCGGGCGAAGGCGGCGTCGGCCTCGGGCCGGCCGGGGTCGCCGAACGCCGCGTCGGCCAGCGCCGTCCATTCCCGCCGTTCGGCCGCGTTGAGGCGGTTCCAGCGGGTGGTCTGGACGGCCGCAGCGTGCCGTTCCGTGAACGCGCCGCTCCCCACCAGCAGCAACCGGCGGGCGCACTCAGGGTGGTGCGCCGCCAGCACGACCGCCAGCATGGCGCCCCAGGACGATCCGATCAGGACCAGGGGCATTTCGCCAGCGCCGGCCAGAACGGCGCGCAGCTCCGCCACCTGGCCGTCCAGCGTGTCGGCGGTCTGGAGCGGCTCCAGCACGCCCCAGGCGTCGGCCAGTTCGCGGGCCACCGGCGCCATGCAGCCGGGCGCGCCGGGCCCGCCGTGGATCACCGCCACGCGGTACGGTGCCCGTCCGTAGATTCTCAGGTTATCCATCCTCGCCCCCCCTCCCCGCCCCGTCACGTTCGCACTCGCCTATTCGTTCTCGTGCTCGTAATCGTACTCGTAATCGTGCTCGTCATCGTAATCGTATTCGAAAGCGACAGGTGATGATTGATGGTTGCTAGTTGATAGTCGATGGCTGTTCCTTGTGGTCTCGGTGCGTCAAGTCGCGCGGAACAGCATCGACTCGTCGTCCGTCCATTTAACCCTTCGGCGACCGCTCCCGCTTCAGGCGGCGGCGCCGACACCACGCCAGCGCGCCCACCGGCAGGAGAAAGCAGACGATGCCGCCCCCCAGGAGCGCGATTCGGGTCCCCGGCGACAGGCGCGCGGAATGGCCCAGCGCGGCGTACACGTACCAGGCCATGGACCAGATCAGCCCCACCCCCGCGGCTGTCGCCAGCAGCGTGGCGCCATGGAGAACGCGGACGGGCCGGCCGGCGCGGACGGCGCGCGCCACGTTCACGACGGCCCACCCCAGGACCAGGGCAAGACCGAGCACCGCCAGAATGACCAGAGGCAGGATCGTCATCGCCGAACTCCTGACCCGCGCGTCAACGCTCTCCGGCTCATCCGATGTACCACGCCGGCGGGGTCGTCACCCTATCCTCCCAGCCGCACCGTCGGCAGCGCCAGGCGGTCGTCTTCGTTTTCTCCGACAGCCACGGCTCGGTGCTGGTCTCGTAGTTCCCCGTGTCGGTCCAGATGATCGTCTCCTCGATGTCGTGGACGGTTCGCCCGCACCGCGCGCACCGGCAGCGCGCATCCGGCTCATGGCCGCGTAGCCAACAGGCGAGTCCCATCACATCTCCCAGAGCCGGTCTCACCGGCCAATCAGGGCAATCGGTCGGCCGCCGCCGGCAGGCTCCGGATGAGGGCGATGGCGCGGCGGTACTTTTCGATGCGGGCGCGGTCCCTGTCGGTGGGGGCGGCGATGCGGGCGAGGTCGCAATTGTCCTCGAGGTCGGCCAGTTTCACCCGCCGGCCCACGGGGTGAGCAGCCGCCCGGAGGACGAAGTCTTCGTACGCCTCGCCGGCGCGCTTCGTCACGGCGGCGAGGGCGGCGAGCACGGTCTCGGAAAAACCCTCGGCGCGCAAGGAGTCCAGCGTCCAGCCGCAGTCCTCGATGACGTCGTGGAGGACGCCGGCGATGCGCTCCTCCAGCGTCTCCAGCCGGAGCATCACCCGCAGGGGGTGCAGGATGTACGGCGCGCCGGCTTTGTCCGTCTGGCCGGCGTGCCCGCGGGCGGCGATTTCGATGGCGCGCTCCAGCGAACCGAGCGGCCGTCGGGCGGCGTGGTCGGGCACGGGTGAGCTCCTGCCGCGGTGCTTGTTGACGGAACGATCCGCGCCGTGATTGTACCACGAACGTCCGGCGCGTCACTCCGGCCTGCGGAGACGGGCGCCGAGGAGGACGCCCGCGGCGCCGAGGAACGGGTTGAGCAGCGTGAGCCACAGGGGCTGCTGCGCCATCTGCATCGCGTCGAAGTTGGAAATCTCGCCGGAGCGCGCCGCCGGCACCGGCTCGCCGCTGTGGGTGAATTCCATGGCCGCGACGGCCAGGCCCAGCGCCACCACCACCACGGCCAGCGCGATCACCGCGGCGCGGCGGCGTCCGATACGGGCGCACACCCAGCCGCCGACCAGCGCGGCGACAATACTCAGGACGATGCTCACCACGATCCAGAGCTTTGACACGTCGAAAGATCCGGGCCGGAAGGAGCCTTCCGTACCGATGATCAGATAGGCCGCGGAGAACGTGGCGAACACGAACACGGCCATGGCCAGGTAACCGGCGATGACCGCCAGAACGATACGCAGCATAGATCATTCCCTCACATGCAACGGGTGATGTTCACCCGTTGGATGAGCGCGGCCGTCCCGCGGTTCCAAATTCCCCTTCTTGGCCGATCCCGGTTTGCGCTCGCGGTGTGAGTGTGATGAAATAGATATCAGGACAATCGATCTCACGAGATCCCGTCCGGTTCAGGCCCCATGGATTCCGCCTGGAGGGAGAGCCATGAATGACACCCACCACCCTGAAGACGACGCCCGGATGCGGGAGCTTCTGGCGCTGGCGCGGCAGGTTCCCGAGGACGTGCGCGACGATTTTCTGCGCCTGACCTGCGGCGGCGACGCCGGGCGGCATCTCGAGATGACCCGTCTGCTGGCGGGACCGGCGGATACCGCCGCGGCGGCATCGGACGCCGCGCCACCACCCCCGGGTCACAAGACGGATCTGGCGCCCGGCGACCGGGTGGGTCCCTACCGGATCGTTCGCACGCTGGGCGCCGGCAGCATGGGCACCGTGTTCCTGGCGGAACAGGAGGAGCCGGTGCGGCGCCTGGTCGCCATGAAATTCATGTTCTGGAGCTCTCCGGACCCCTCCGTGCGCACGCGGCTGCAGGCGGAGAAACAGACCCTGGCGCTGATGAACCACTCGGGCATCGCCCGGATCTACGACGCGGGCGCCACGCCGGAGGGCCTCCCCTACTTCGTGATGGAGTACATCGCCGGCGAACCACTCACGGCGTATTGCGACAACCGGAACCTGCCGCTGGCCGAACGCCTGCGGCTCATGATCCGGGTCTGCCAGGCGGTCCAGCACGCCCACCAGAAGGGGATCATCCACCGGGACCTCAAGCCGTCCAACATTCTGGTGCACGAGGAGGACGGCCGCCCGGTACCCAAGATCATCGATTTCGGCATCGCCAAGGCGATCCAGCAGGAGAAAGACGCGGCCGCGGCCCATGCCGCCACCCAATCGGGCGGCGTCGTGGGCACGCCGGCCTACATGAGCCCCGAGCAGATCACCCTGGGCGAGGACGTGGACACCCGGACGGACATCTACGCCCTGGGCATGACGCTGTACGAGCTGCTCACCGGACGGGGTCCGTTCGAGTCGGAAGGCGCCAACCTGTACGAACTGCTGTTCGCGGTGCTGGAAAAGACGCCACCCCCGCCGGCCGAGCGGTTTCGAGCACTGGGCGCCGCGCGGGCCGAGGCGGTGGCCGCGGCCCGGCAGCTGACGGCCCGGGCGCTCCAGCGGGAGCTGGCCGGTGACCTCCGCTGGATCGTCACCAAGGCGCTGCAGAAATCGAAGCAGGACCGCTACGAATCGGCGTCGGAACTGGCGGCCGACCTCGAGCGCCACCTCCACCGGCAGGCGGTGCTGGCGGCGCCGCCCGCCGGTTATCAGGCCGGACTGTACCGGTTCCGGCAGTTCATGCGCCGGCACACCGTGGGCGTCGCCGCCTCGGCGGCGATCCTGCTGCTGCTGTCCGGGATAACGGCGGTCTCCATCCGGTACGCCCTTGTTACCTCGCGCCAGGCGCGGCAGATCCAGACCGAGCGGGACCGCGCCGAGACCATCACCCGGTTCCTGCTGGACATCTTCAAGTTCGCCAACCCGTACGACGCCCGGGGCGGGGAGATCAGCGTCAGGCAGCTGCTGGACCGCGCGTCGCGGCGGATCCGCTTCGAACTCGCCACCCAGCCGCAAACGAAGGCCTCGCTGCTGGAAGCGGTGGCGAGCACCTATGCGGGACTCGGTCTGTACGCCCCGGCCCGGATCCAGCAAACCGAAGCGCTGCGGATTGTCGAGAGCAACCTGGGGAAAGATCACGCAACCGTGGCGACAACCTTGGGCCAACTGGCGGGTTTGGAACTCAAGGCGGGAGATCTGGTGGCGGCCGAACGGCAGGCCACCGCCGCCCGCCGCGCATTGGAAGCGCGCGGCCTGACGCAGGACACCCGGTACGCCGCCGTGCTGCAGACACTGGCTCTGGTCCAGAAGGAACAGGGCCGGTACGCATCCGCCGCGGAGTTGCTGCAGCAAGCCGTGGTCATCAACCAGGCGGCGGGTGCCGCGGCGTCCGAAGTCTTGCTGGACAACTGGCACAATCTGGCCAACGTCTACATCGAGCAGGCGGAGTACGGGCGCGCCGGGGAATTGATGCAGCGAGTGCTGGATGAAAAACGACGGGTTTACCCGGGGGCTCATCCCTCGCTGGCCCAGAGCATCAATGACCTGGCGGTGGTGAAGCTGCAGCAGGGCGATTTCGCCGCCGCGGAGCCGCTGGCGCGCGAGTCCGTCGCCATGTTCCGCCAGACGCTCGGGGACGAGAACCCCGAGCTGGCGCACGCTCTGAACAACCTGGCTTCGGTGCTGGTCAACCAGGGCAAGTTCGAGGAGGCCGAAGCGTGCCAGCGGGAAGCTCTGCGGCTTCATGAGGAATTTCTGGGACCCGACCACTACATCGTGGGCAAAAGCATTTACAACCTGGGTTACATCCTCGACGGCTGGAACGACGCCGAGGCCGAGCGGTTATACCGCCAGGCGGTGGACCTGTTGCGCCGCAGCGTCGGGTCCGGCCACGTGGAGGTGGCCACCGCCCTGCACAACCTGGCGGCCAACCTGGACCGTCAGGGGAAGTACGCGGCGGCCGAGACGGCCAGCCGCGAGGCGCTGGCCATTTTCGGCGAGGCCGTGGGCGAGGCGCACCCGCTGTTCGCCGTGGTGCAGCGCGGGTTGGCCCGGATCCTGCTGGATCGCGGCCGGCTCGACGAAGCCGGCCGACTGCTGCGCGAGGCGGCGGCCCGGCTGGAGGCGGCTTTCGGTCCGGAGCACTGGCGGGTGGCCCAGGTGCGCAACGACCTGGGCGAATACTTCTGGCGGACCGGTGACCGGGCGCAGGGCGAAGCGCTGCTCCGCGAAACATACGCGGCGCTCCGCGACAAGAAGGGGCCGGACGATTACGATACCCGGATCGCCGCCGAGCGCCTGGCGCGCGTGCGCGCAGCCGCCGGCCGCCTACAGGAGACCCCGGAATTGAATCGCTGAGCCAACCGAAAGGAAGGCCGTCGTCCGTCCCAAATCACCGGGACGGGGTTCCAAACGCTCCGTCGGTGGGATCAGTCATGGTCGATGACGATGGCCTGGACGGGACAGGCGTCGGCGGCTTCTTGCGCCTTGGCGGTCACGCCGAGCGCCGCGTGGTCGGGGTGTTTCGCCACCGCCACATCGCCGTCCATCTCGAACACCTCGGGGCAGATATCCGTGCACAGGGTGCAGCCGGTGCACAGGTCGGGGTCCACGTACGCGTGCTGGCCCATGGTCGCCTCCTGGCGGGTCGATGGTTCAATTGTAGCACGGCCGTGCGCCGCCGGGCCGCTAGGGGCGGACCGGAACCCAGAGCAGGGTGAAGCCGAGTACCTGGATGTCGGTCTTCTCCAGCCGGACCGGAAGCGTTTCTATCTCCTCCACCCGCCGGTTCGCCTCCTGCTCCAGCCGGGCGATCCCCTCGGCCAGCTCCTTCTCCATGGCGGCGACATCCGCCTCGAGGTCTTTTACCAGTTGGGATTTGGCCTCGACTGACTGGGCGCTGGCGGAAGTCATCCGGCGTTTGGTCATGGCGCCGGAAAACGCCCGCCGACTGCGCGACCCCAGGAACATGCCCAGGATGCTCTCGCCGGCGCTGATCAGCTCCTCGTTGCGCCGCGCGGCGTGGGTTTGCTCCTTGTGGGCCAGCTCGATCCGGGCGCGCTGCAGGCGGTCGCCCAGGGTGTTCAGCTTCTTCTGGTAGCGGTTCTTCAGCGCCCGGACCTCGGCGTCGGCCTCGTCGTCGGCGGCGGCGCGGCAGCGGGCGACGAACGCGTCGCGGCTCTCGCCGGGCTGCGCGACCAGTTTCAGGGCGGCGTGGCGGTGCAGCTCGATGGATTCCTCGCGCCAGACATCCTCGAGCACCGTATCCGCCAGGGCCGCTTCGGCCTTCCGGTCCAGCCACGAGGCCGCCACCGGGGCGAAGCGGGCGCCGGCCGCCGGCGGCACCGACAGCGGGGCGCCGGCCCAGACGGCGCTCAGATTCTCCCAGACCGGGGTCGCGGCCGCGTCCAGCGGACCCGCGGCGCGGTAGAACTCCTGCTCGACGAAGAAGTGGTGGCGTTCCTCGTCGAAGACCGCCTTCACCCGGGCCAGGACGTACGGCGCGTAGCGGAAGGGGAGCGCCTCGGGCACCGCGACTTTTGCAAACAGGCTCTTCAGCTCCTCGTAGTGGGCGGAGCCCGGCGCCAGGTACACCCGCGGCCAGGACGGAAAGACCTGCGGCTCGGCCGGCAGGTCGCCGTCCAAGCCCGCGGGTGCGGACGGGACGGGTGCGCGCGGCCCGGTATCGGCCGGTGCCGCCGCCGCGGCGAGCGCCGGCACCGGTCCGGCCGCGGACGGCTTCTGCAGCACGCCCGTCGTGTACAGCGCCGCCACGTTGGCCAGGCTCATGGGGCCGGCCAGGTAGCTCATGGCCCAGCGGGTGGTGATGAAGGCCAGCGCCGCTTCGTGGACGTTCTTCACCAGGAACTGCCGCTTCTGGAGCGCCGACATGGCCGCGTCGGTGTCGGCGCGGCCGGGCCCGCCGCCGGCCAGCTCGAGGCCGTCGAGGAGGCGGGCCTTGTCGCCCTCGGCCTGGAGGCGGCCGATGAACCAGGTGCCCATGTTGGTGAGCCCCTTGTAGTCCACGTCCACGGGGTTCTGGGTGGCCAGCAGCACGCCCACGCCGAACGCCCGCGCCTGCTTCAGCAGGGTCATGAGCGGTCCCTTGGCGGCCGGGTTGCGCGGATACGGGGGCGCGTAGCCGGCGATCTCGTCGAAGTAGAGAAGGGCGCGCAGGGCGTCGGAGCCCTGCTGGCGCCGCATCCAGGCGACCATCTCGTTGAGCACCGCGGCGACGACGAACATCCGCTCGGCGTCGCTTAGGTGGGCCAGGTAGAAGATGTTGCACGGCACCCGGCCGCCCCGCTCGGCCAGCAGCGCGTCCATGGCCAGGGGCGAGCCCTGGCGCCACAGGGCGAAGGACGGCGCGGCGACGATGCCGTTGAGGGTCATGGCCAGCTTGCGCCGCTGGGCGGGCGGATACAGCTCGTCCACCGGGAAGATACCCAGCTTGGTCACGGGCGGCGACTGGATGGCGCCCAGCAGCGACTCCATCGTCACCTCGTGCCCCTGGCTCCAGAAGAATTCCAGGATGTTGGCGAGCAGGATGTGCTCGGGACTCTGAATCGGATCGGCCTCGATCCCCACCAGTCCGAGCAGGGCCGACGCGGCGCCGCTGACGCGGTCGGCGCGCCGCTCCGGATCGGCCAGGTCGCCGCGATCCGGCTGGAGCATGCTCAGGACGTTGAGCGGCTCGCCCGCGGACGAGCCCGGGGTGAAGACGCGAAAGGCGGCCAGCTCCCGGAGCTGGCTCAGCCGCTCGGATGCGACGGTCCACTTGGCCAGTCCGTCGCGCCACGAGGCGGCGGTCTCCGCCGCCAGTTGGGCCGGCTCGCATCCGCGCCGGCGCGCCTCGGCCGCCGAAACCCAGGGGGCGAACGCCGTCGCCTCGAATCCGGGGAACTGGAGGCACAGGTTGGCCAGGTCGCCCTTGGGATCGAGGATGACCAGCGGGATCCGCTGCAACAGCAGCTCCTCGAGCAGGACCAGGGCCAGACCGGTCTTGCCGCTGCCGGTCATGCCCACGATCAGGCCGTGGGTGGTCAGATCGTCGGGATCGTAGTGCCAGGGTCCCTTGGGCGCGCCGCCGGGTGCGTCCAGCGAGGCCCCCACGTACAGTTTGGCGTTGGCCACGGGTCACCTCCCTCGGAAACCGGAGTTGTCGCCTTCTCAGTCTATCCAATTTTGGACCGGCAATAAATCATAAATCGCGCCGCCCCCGCCACGGGCGGCCGGCCGGGCGATCCATTCCCCGGCCTCGGGAAATGTCAGGCCGAACCGGCCGGCTTGCTTGCCGCAGCAGCGCTTTGTGATATAATGCGTTTTACACGCGCTGGGCTGTAGGTGACGCCTTGGCGTCACCGTCGGAAATGACGGGGACTCCGGCGAACCGATCTCGGACAGGTTGCGGGTGGCTGTCAGGAATCTTTCTCCGGCGGCGCTCATCTGAAACCGGAGAAGGAAGGGCGGCGAGTGCGGCCGGCTGAAACTCCAATTCACTGGGATCACGTATGTCGAATAACTGGAAGGTCCAACGAAAGGAAGGGCGGGTGTCTATCCGGGTGCCCATGACCATGGAGTTCATGGACGAGCAGGACACCATCCGCTCGGTGGCCATCATCGCGGAGAACGTGTCGCGCAAGGGATTCCGCTTCTCGTTCGAGGATGCGGACAACCTGCCCGCCGAGTTCAAGGTGGGCCGCGAATACGAGGTCAACCTGTCGTTCGGCCGCAAGAAGGTGAAGGGAATCATCGCCATCGTCTGGAAGAACGGCGAGATGCACGGCGCGTCGTTCGTCGAGCGGGAAAAGGGCTGGGTGGTGAACTAGCGCCGGCCCGCCCGGCCGCCGCCATTTGTTTTTTCCCATTGTTTCCTATACAATACCGGCTTTCGGATTCCACCCTTCGAGGTGCTTCATGATCACCTGCGTGCGGGGCACCCGCGACATCCTCCCCGACGAGATCCACCTGTGGCACCTGGTGGAGCGGGAGAGCGCCGCCATCTTCGACCGGTACGGCTTCGAGGAGCTGCGGCTGCCCATCTTCGAGGTGACCGAGCTGTTCGCCCGCGGGATCGGCGACACCACCGACATCGTCGAGAAGGAGATGTACACCTTCACCGACCGGAACGACCAGTCGCTGACCCTGCGCCCCGAGGGGACCGCCTCGCTGGTGCGCGCCTACATCCAGCACCAGCTCTACAAGGACGGCGGGACCCGCAAACTGTACTACGCCGGCCCCATGTTCCGCTACGAGCGGCCGCAGAAGGGCCGCTACCGCCAGTTCTACCAGATCGGCGCCGAGGTGCTCGGCCCCGACAGCCCCGGCGTCGAAGCCGAGGTCATCGATATGCTCATGCTGCTGATGGACCGGCTGGGCATCGGCGACACCCGCCTCTGGATCAATTCCATCGGCTGCCCCGCCTGCCGGCCGGCCTTCCTGGCCGTGCTGCAGGAGCGGGAGCAGGCGGCGGCCGGCCGCCTCTGCGCCGACTGTGTCCGCCGGATCGCCGTCAATCCCCTGCGGGTGCTGGATTGCAAGAACCCCGACTGCCAGGACACCATCAACACTTTGCCCAGCATCCTCGACTACCTGTGCGCGCCGTGCCGGTCGCACCACGAGCGGCTCAAGAAGCACCTGGGACTGCTGGGAATCGCATACCACGAAAATCCCCGGATGGTCCGCGGCCTGGACTACTACGTGAAGACCACGTTCGAGATCACCTCCGGCGCCCTCGGCGCCCAGAATTCGCTGCTCGGCGGCGGCCGCTACGACGGGTTGGTGGAACAACTCGGGGGGCCGCCCACCCACGGCTTCGGTTTCGCCCTCGGCCTGGACCGGTTCGTGCTGGCCCTGCCCGAGGCGGTGCGCGCCGGCTCGCGGCCGGTGCCGGACGTCCACCTGGCGCCGCTCGGCGAGACGGCCCGGGAGCTGGCCCAGGTGGTGGCCGCCCGGCTGCGCCGCGCGGGCTTTGCGGTGAGCCAGGACTTCCAGGACCGCAGCCTCAAGAGCCACCTGCGTCACGCCAACCGCCTGGGCGTGCCCCGCGTGGTGATCATCGGCGACGCGGAAGCCGAAGCCGGCCAGGCCGCCCTGAAGAGCCTGATCACCGGCGACCAGATTCTGGTGCCGCTGACCGAGCTGGAGGCCGTCCTCCGGCAGCAGCCCGCCGAGAAGGAGTGACGCGATGAGCCTGCGCACGCACACCTGTGGCGAACCCGACCTCGAGCTCGTGGGCCGGGACGTGACCCTGGCGGGCTGGGTGCACGCCCAGCGCGACCTCGGCAGCCTGCTGTTCCTGCAGCTGCGCGACCGGTACGGCCTCTGCCAGGTGACGTTCTACCGGGACCGCGACACGGCGCTCTACGAGCGGGCCGCCGCCTTGCGGTCGGAGTTCGTCATCAGCGTCCGGGGCCAGGTGGCCGCCCGCACGCCGGAGAACGTCAATCCCCACATGCCCACGGGTCGGGTGGAGGTGGTGGCCGACGAGCTCGAGGTGCTCAGCCCGGCGGAGCTGCCGCCCTTCGAGATCCAGGACGAGGTCCGGGCCTCCGAGGAGCTGCGCCTGAAATACCGCTACCTCGACTTGCGCCGCGCGCCCATGACCGCGAACCTGGTCCTGCGACACCGGGTGGCCCTGGAGATCCGGCGGTACCTCGACGCGCAGCGCTTCCTGGAGCTCGAGACGCCCTTCCTGACGCGCTCGACGCCCGAGGGCGCCCGCGATTACCTCGTGCCCAGCCGGATCCACCACGGCAAGTTCTATGCCCTGCCGCAATCGCCGCAGCTGTTCAAGCAGCTGCTCATGATCGCCGGCCAGGACCGTTACTTCCAGATCGTGCGCTGCTTCCGCGACGAGGATCTGCGCGCCGACCGCCAGCCGGAGTTCACCCAGGTGGACATCGAGATGAGCTTCGTCACGCGGGAGGACATCATCGCCCTGCTGGAACCCATGATGCAGCAGGTGTTCCGCCTGGCGGGCGTCGAGGTGCCGGCGCCGTTCCCGCGGATGTCCCACCGCGAGGCGATGGACCGCTTCGGGTCCGACCGTCCCGACGTCCGCGCGGGGATGGAGATCCACGACCTGTCGGACTGCTTCCGCGACGGGCCGTTCGCCGTGTTCGCGCGGATCGTCGCCGATGGCGGCTGCGTCCGCGGCCTGGCCATCCCCGGCGGCGCGAAGTACTCCCGCAAGGATCTGGACGGCCTGCAGGAGGTCGTCAAGGCCTGCGGCGCCGCCGGCCTGGCCTGGATCCGGCCCGACGACGGCAAATGGAAGTCCTCGCTGCCGGCGGCCGTCCCCGACGGCGTGAAGGAACGCGCCTTCCAGGCGGCGGCCGGCGCCGCCGACGCCCTGGTCGTCCTCGTGGCCGGCCCTTACAAGACAGTGAGCGAGGCGCTGGGCACCCTCCGCCTCCACGTGGCGCGGCGCGAGGGCTGGCTCGACGACCGCGACTTCCGCTTCCTCTGGGTGGTGGACTTCCCCATGTTCGAGTACGACGCGGCCGACGGCCGGTACTACGCCTGCCACCATCCCTTCACCGCGCCGGCAGACCCGGAGTACGCCGATCCGGCGGCGGCGCTGGCCCAGGCCTACGACCTGGTGCTCAACGGCACCGAGATCGGCGGCGGCTCTATCCGTATCCACCGCGAGGATGTCCAGCGCAAAGTGTTCGGCACCCTGGGCATCGGTCCGGCCGAGGCGCAGGAGAAGTTCGGCTTTTTCCTCGAGGCGCTGCGCTACGGGACACCGCCGCACGGCGGCATCGCCCTCGGCCTCGATCGCCTGGTCATGGTGCTGGCCGGCGGCAAGTCGATCCGGGACGTCATTCCCTTTCCCAAGACCACCTCGGCGATGTGCCTGATGTCCGGGTCGCCGTCGGCGGTGGCGTCCGACCAGCTTCGCGAACTGCACCTCGCGATTCCCGGAGGTGGCGATGGACAATGACATCCAATTCCTGAAGCAGTCCGAGCTGTTCAAGGGGCTGCCGAACTCCCTGCTGGAAGACGTTTACCGCCGCGGCATCATCCGCCGCCTGGGGCCAGGCGAGCTGCTCTTCCGCGAGGGCGAACAGGGTTTCAGCCTGTTCGTGATCCGCGGCGGCGTGGTGGAGATCCAGAAAGCCAAGCCCAACGACGCGCCACCCGCCGTGGTCGCCTACCTCACCGCCGGCGAGTGCCTGGGGGAGATGGCCCTGATCACCGGCCGCCCCCGCTCGGCCTCGGCCCGGGTGCCGCAGCAGGCCGAACTGCTCGAGATCCCGCCGGAAGCCTACGAGGAGCTCATCCTGAGCAACAACTTCTTCCTCCGGCGGCTCTGCGAGCTGCTGGCCTGCCGGCTGGAAAGCGCCGACACGAAGCTGGCGTCCAGCCAGGCGGGCAAGGAGCTGCGGGGCAACCTGCAGTATTTCGACGTCGCCACCGTGATGCAGACGCTGATCAACTCGGGCCAGAACGGCGTCATGGTCATCGAGACGCCCGACAAGCGCCGGGCCGAGGTGGTGTTCGCCGCCGGCAAGGTGCTGTACGCGAAGATCGGGGCCCTGGAGGGCGAAGAGGCCTTCTACCAGATCTTCCAGCACGACCTGACCGGCGAGTTCATCTTCCGGGGTGAGCAGGTGGACTCCCTGACCTTCGAGGCGCCCATCGAGAAGAGCCCCATGAACCTCCTGCTGGAAGCCATGCGGATGAAGGACGAGTTGCTGGTGTTCACCGCCGAGATCTCCGATTTCGCCCAGGTCTTCCGGCCGGCGCGCCCCACCCTGGACTGGGACGACGAGGAGACGCTCGACAGCGCCCTGCTGATCTGGATGAAGATCACCGAAGGCGCCAACCTGGCGAAGATTCTGGCCGACGTGCCGCGCTGCACCTACAACACCCTGGCCATCATCCGGCGGATGCTGGACCAAGGGCTTATCCGCTGATGTCCGCCTGGCTCAACCTGCCCAATGCCCTGTCCGCCAGTCGGGTGGCGGTGTTGCCGTTCATGGTGTACGCCATGGCCGGCTCCCACCGGCTGCTGCTCCTGGTTCTGGTCGGCTGGGTGGCGCTGAGCGACTTTTTCGACGGGGTGGCCGCCCGCCGGCTGGGCCAGGTGTCGGACTTGGGGAAAGCGCTGGACCCGGCTGCGGACAAGATCTGCGCCCTGGTCCTGAGCGCGGCCCTGGTCCTGTACACCGATTTCCCCGCGTGGGCCATGGTCCTGCTGTACGTCAAGGACGGCCTCATCGCCCTGGGCGGCTGGCTCATCTCCCGCCGGGAGCGCGTGCCCATCGTGCCCAACTTCTGGGGCAAGGCCGCGGCATTCACCGAGATGGTCGCGTTCTTCGTGTACGCCTTCGACCTCGAGCCGCTGCAGCGCGACGCCCTCTGGGTGATGACCGGCTTCGTGGCGGTTTCGTTCGCCACCTACGCCGCGATCTTCGTGGAAGTGGTGCGCGGCCGGCGCCGCGTGGCCGATATCGTGGCCGCGTACGGCAGCTACGGCCTGCCCCGGGGCGACCGGATCCGGGAACG
>JAGOHA010000085.1 GCA_017996395.1 Acidobacteriota bacterium
AGGCCGCTGTCGGTGTTCCCCTCCCAGCGGCGGCACAGGTACACCGGCTCGAAGATCCGGGCCACCGGCCACGTGCGGCTCAGGGCCAGGGCGGCGGCGTAGTCCTCGCCGTAGCTCACGTCGGGAAAGCCCGCGCGGCGGAGCGCCGGCACGTGGTACGCCCGCGGCGCACCGATCCCCTCCACCCGGAGCAGATTGTTGTGGCCGTTGGCGGACGTCCACTCGCGGTGATCGATGACTCCCGGCGGCAGCTCGTTGAGGTCGCGGTCCACCAGCCGGTAGCTCCCCACGGCAAGCGCCGCGCCTCCGGAGCGGAGGCCGTCCACCATACGCTGGAGCGTGTCGGGCCCGGCGTAGAGGTCGTCGGAGTCGAGCTGCACCGCGTAGAGCCCGCAGAGCGGCGACTCGACCGCCAGCTCCCAGCAGCCGCCGATGCCCCGGCCGGGGAGCGGCGGGACCAGCCGGTGAACATGGGAGTGGCGATGCTGCAATTCTTCGACGACAGCGCTCGTGCCGTCGGTGGAGTAATTGTCCACCACCAGGATGTTGAACGGGAAATCCGCTCGCTGGCCCGCGGCGCTGGCCACCGCCTCGCCGATGGTCCGCGCCCGGTTCCGTACCGGGATCACCACGCTGGCGAGCACGGGGTGCTCACCGGTTGCGGGCGGCAGGGGCGCCGCCGGCGGCGGCAGCCACGCGCCGATGCGGCGGAGGTGCTCCGTGAATACCGTCTCCAGTTCCTTCTGACGGTCCTGGTTTTCACGTCTCAGATAGTCAAAGTGCCCGTCCGCCGCCGGACCGGCCGCCGGCCGGACGCGGTAGAGCGCCTCGGGAACGCGGGCAACGGCGCTGGCGCGGGCCAGGCGCAGGCGCAACTCCGCCGGGCCGGACCAGCGCGTGGGAGCGAGCGGCCCGCCGGCGTCGCGCGCCGCCGCGACCGCCTCGCGCCGCCATGCCGTCAGCGGTCCCCACGGGAAGGTGTCGCGGGCGGAGCCCGGTTGAAACGGCGGCGCGTAGATCGTCTCCACGGCGCCGTCGGGCGTTTCGCGCCGCCAGTGGCTGTAGAGGCACCCGGCGTTCAGGTGTTCGAACGCGGCCGCCAGCCGCTCCGGGAAGCCGGCTTCTGGGGCCGCGGCCACCGGTTCCTCCACCAGCGCCAGATATTCCCCGGCCATCCCGTCGACGAGCCCTTCCAGTTCCCGCCCCGGAAGGAAGGCGGGCACCCGTTGGACGTCCGCCGGCGCTCCAGGCGGCAGGCTCCCCGGGTTGTCCGCGGAGACCAAGAGCACCACGCGGGCCACCCACTCCCGCCCCGCCCAGGCGGCCGCGGCCGCCGCCGCGGCGGCCGGATCGTCCACCCGGATGGCCACCGTCCACCGGTTCATGCCGTCCCTCCGTCCGGTTCCGCCGGCTGCGGCAGCTCGGGCCACGGCCGGGCCAGGGTCACGCCGCTCATCCGGTGCGCCGCCAGGAACGTGGCCAGGGGCGTGCGCACGACGTTGCCCGCCGAGCGGGCTGCGTGCACCAGCACGGGCCCGCCGGCCTCAACCAGGAGCACGCCGACGTGGAAATAGTCAAGCCCGCGGCGGGTGGAGATGAAGCCCGCCACGTCGCCGTCCCGCACCACGTGCCGGAAAGTGGCCAGCGCGCGTTTGGGCCAGCCACACACGGCGGCGGTCGCCGGCGGCAGGCCCGGCACCACCACCAGGCGCCTCGTCCACACGCGCGGGGCCTTCCCCGCCGGATGCCGAAGCAGCGCCAATCGGCCCTCGGCCGCGTTGTCCGCGAGCCAGCGGGACAGGTAGTGCCGGCGCGCCTCCCACGTCACCCGGCCGCCCGAGTAACGGATCAGCCGCAGGCGCTCGAGGAATTCCGCCGCGTCCGCCGAACGCGCCAGCGCCATGACGGTCTCACAGAACGTGACGCAGTCGAACGCGTCCAGCGCGGCGGTGAACGCCTCGGGCTGCCCCGGCCCGCCGCCCAGCGGCGCACGGCGATACGGCGCGCCCGCCAGTGCAGCGCAGAGCCGGCGCACCCGCTCGCCGTACGGCCACCCCGCCGGCGCGGCCGCCAGCAGCGCCGCCAGCCGCTCCGGTGCTTGCTCTGTCCGGATATTACGAGTCCCGGTGTTCATGGTGATTCGTGTTCCCAGCCTCCGCCGGGTGGCCCCATTCTAACACTTTTCTTGACTCGGCTGTTTTGTGTATAATGGTGTTTCCTAGACCCCGCCCGCTCGTTTCCAATTGTGAGGTTGACAAACGAGGCCGCCCACCGGACGGGACCATCTTTCCCAATGGAGGCTCGCATGAGCCGCAAGTACAAGCAAAAGGGCTATCAGGACGGCGACTCCGCGCGGCCGGCCCGCCCGCGACCCGCCGGCAACGGCGATCACGCCCGCGGCCGCGTGGAGACGCGCTACCGGCGGACCATCCGCTGCACCGAGTGCTCAGCCAATGTCCAGTTCATGGACGAGCTGAAGCCCACCGACACCTGCCGCGCCTGCAACGCCGACCTGCGCACCTGCCGCAACTGCAAATTCTTCGACCCCGGCGCCCCCAACGAGTGCATGCAACCGGTGACGCAGCGGATCGACGGCAAGAACGTCCGCAACGAGTGTCCGCAGTTCCGCCCCAAAATTCTCTTCGAAAAGGTTGTGGAAGAGCGGAAAGAGGGACCCGTCAACAACGCCCGCAAGGCGTTCGACGATCTGTTCAAGATCTGACGTTCCACCGAATCCAATATCAGGCGACGAGGCTAGAGGCTCGGGACTCGAGGCTTGTCCCCCATCAATTAATGACTGATTTGGCCGGCCGGGCCAGGGTGACCAGGACCGCCGAGCCCATGGCGACGGCGAAGGTGACGCCCATGGCCGTGACGGTCGTGTCCAGGCCGGTGGCGATCCAGACCACCGTGGTCACCAGCCCGGCGACGAGCGCGGTCACCACGCCGGCGCCGCGGAAGCGGTCCCAGTAGAACGACAGCAGCACCGCCGGCGCGAACGAACAGCCGATGCCGGCCCAGGCGTAGGAGACAATCGTGTAGATCAGCTTCTCCGTCGTCAGGGCCATCACCAGCCCCAGCACACCCACCGCCAGCGTCGCCGCGCGCGACACCATCAGCACCGTGCGGTCGGGGGCCCGCCCTTTTCGGACGATGCCCTGGTAGACGTCCTGGCTGATGGACGTGCCGGCGACGATGAGCATGCTCTCGGCCGTGGAGACCATCGCGGCCACCGCGCCGGCGAGCAGCACGCCGGCCAACCACCACGGAAACATCGTGGTGAGCACGTAGGGCAGGACCATCTCGGCGTCGGGCACCGCCTGGCGCCCGAACAAGGTCAGCGCGCCCAGGCCGATGCCCACCGCCCCGGCGTATGCCAGTACCGTCCAGGTGATGGCGATGTTCCGGCCGATCCGCACCTGGCGGTCGTCGCGCATGCCCATGAAGCGGGCGTTGAGCTGGGGTTGGCCGCCCAGGTAGCCGAAGAACCAGGCAAAGTGGTTGAAGATGATGAGCCCGCCGGCGAATCCCGCCAAACCGCCGGTCCACGAGTCCAGCCCCGTGCCGCCGGTGGCCAGCGCCGCCGGGATGCTCAAGCCGCCCTCCGCCACTTTGACGAGCAGCACCAGCGGTGTCACGATCAGGGTGATGATCATGAGGACGGACTGGAAGACGTCCACGGCCACCACGCTGATGAAGCCGCCGATGGTGGCGTAGAGCAGAATCACCACCGCGCAGATGATCTGCCCGTAGATGGGCTCCAGGCCGAAGGTGGTCTGGATGGTCTTGCCCGCCCCGGCGAACTGCGCGCCCACGTAGAACACAAAGAAGAAGACGATGATGAGCGTGGACACCAGGCGGATGGTGTTCGCCTTGTCGGGGAACTTGGCCGAGAAGTACTCGGGCATGGTCATGGCTTTGTAGCGCTCCGATTCCGACCGGAACTTGGCCGCCAGCACGAGCCAGGCGGTGCTGATTCCCGTGAGGCAGCCCACGCCCACCCAGATCGCCGACAGACCCTTGGCGAACACCAGGCCGGTGAACCCGAGCAACAGCCAGGCCGATTCACCGGTGGCCCGCTCCGACAGCGCCAGCATCCAGCCGGGCAGCTTGGATCCGCCCAGCACGAAATCCGCCTGCGACTTCGTGCGCGTGGCCTGCCACAGGCCCAGCACCAGGGTCAGCACCAGGTAGCCGAGAAAAATCCAGACCATCTTCACCGCTCCTTTGGATGGGGACAGAATGGGCCCAATGTACCGGAATCACCCGCCGAAGGCAATCCCTTCCGCCGGTCGCCTGCCCGCCCCGCCGCTTCAAAACAGTTGACCGGATGGGTGGCGGCTGTTTTAACATGATCTGAACCGACCGTTAATTTTCGGCTGCAGCCGTTCCCCGGTTTTGAGGGGACAGCCCGACGAAGGAGCCATCCCATGAAAACATTGCGTTGGACCCTCATCCTGGCGCTGGCCGCCGCCCTCGGCCCCGTCCTCCGGGCGGACACCGCCGCCCTGGAGGAGAGGATCCGGCAGTTGGAACAGCAGCTCGCCGCCCAGCAGGCCGTGCTGGATCAGTTGAAGGCGGAGGTGCGGCAGCAGGCGGGCGGCCAACCTCAATCCGCCGCGGAGGCCGTCCAGAAGGAAGTAGCGAAAGAACTCGGCACCCGCGGCCTGTCGCGGATCAAGTTCAGCGGCGATTCCCGCCTGCGCTACGACAGCATCTATTATGAGGATGAAGCCATCGCCGACCGCCAAGGTTTTCGGCTCCGGGCCCGCGTGAAGCTGGAAACTGACCTGGGCCATGGTGTCAAGGGAGTGTTCCGGCTGGCTTCCGGCATGGCCAAGGCCGTGCCGGGCTGGGATTTCGGATCCGATTCGATCTCCACCAACCAGACCTTCACGGACAGCTTCGACGGCAAGGGCATCTGGCTGGACCAGGCCTATCTGGCGTGGACGCCCCCGGAACTCGGCCGGCATGTCACCCTGGGCGGCGGCAAGTTCCAGAATCCCTGGATTTCCTCGCCCATGGTCTGGGACACCGACGTCAACCCGGAGGGCTTCTACGAGCAGCTCAGTTTTGCGAACGACACGGTCGAGGTGTTCGCCACCCTGGGACAGACCGTCATCCGCGAGGTCACCGACGGGAACGATGCCTTCATGCTGGCCTATCAGGGCGGCCTGAGGGCCGGGGCCGGCCCCTGGCGGATCACCGGCGCCGTCTGCTATTACGACTTTCACAACTATGCGGCCAACTTCAAGTACGCCAAAGGCAATATCACCACCACCGTCGACGGCGTGACGGTGCTGGACGCCGGCGATTTCGACATCGTCGATGCCGTGGGCCAGGTCGATTACACGGGATGGCGGTACCCCGTCATGGCCTACGCGGACTACGCCGTCAACGTCGGCGCCGAGGGGCCTCACGCGGATGAGAACACCGCCTGGAGCCTGGGCGGCCAGGTCGGCCAGAACCGGAAAACCGGCCAGTGGTCGCTGTTCTACCGCTATACCCGCATCGACGCCAACGCCCTGGTGGGCGCCTATGTGGACAGCGACTTCGGCAACGCCAACCGGAAGGGTTCCCAGATCACCTTCAAGTACAGCTTCCAAGACCGGATCACATTCGGGCCGACCCTCTACATCACCGACAAGGTGTCGGGTTCCGACCGGTGGAACCGGCTCCAGTTCAACCTGGAGGCCAGTTTCTGACCGTCCGCTCTCGCCTCCAGTCGCCCGGCAGTTTTTTTGAAACCAAAAGGGCCGTCGGGGGTTGAACATTTCTTGGAGCCACGGCCGGCGGGGGAACGAACTCTCAATCACCCGAAAGTTTCGCTGGCGCACGCTGGGCTTCGACAGCGGCTGACGGATGCCGCCGGATTTTCAGAACCTGCGGCCGCACTTCACGCATCTTGTTCTTTCCACATGTGACCCCGGACACACATTCGGGAATCATTCTGTCCGGCGTTGCAACTTTCCACACTGTCCGGCGTAGAAAGCAGTTCGCATTCCATAAACGGGTTTTTACATCATGAAACACGCGCTTCGTCACATTTCGATTGTCAGTCTGGCCGCTCTGGTCCTGCTCGCCGCCGGGTGCGGCACCCCGGCCGCCAACGGCAAGAACGGCCGTCCCAACGGGACCGGCGGCCAGCGGCCCGGCGGTGCCGGCCCCACCGTGTCGGTCAAGGCGCAACTGGCCGACCGCGGCGACGTGGCCACCTTCATCATGGCCTCCACCACGCTGGACGCCGTCCGCAGCGTCGACGTCTTCTCCAAAGCCACCGGCATCGCCGCCGGCGTCAACTTCGAGGAAGGCGACTACGTCGCCGCCGGCAAGGTGCTCATCAAGCTGGACGACCGGGAGATCCGCAACACGTATAACCAGAACGCCCTGGCCGTCAACCAGGCCGAGATCGCCCTGTCGCAGGCCAAAGTGCGCAAGGAACAGGCCGCCAGCGATTACAAGCGCAACGAAGAACTCTTCCGGGAGAAACTGGTCAGCACCCAGGAATACGAGAAGTCCAAATTGGACGATGACTACTCCCAATTGGCTTTGGAGAACGCGGAGTTCGACCTGAAGGTGGCGCGGGAGCGTTACGCCGCCGCCAAGATCCAGCTTGAGAACACCGAGATCATTTCGCCCATCGCCGGCGTGATCAGCGAGCGGCTGGTGGAGACGGGCGACATGATCAAGACCAACGACAAGGTCGCCGCCATGGCGGACCTGAACCTGCTGCTCGCCCGGGTGTTCGTCCCCGAGACCGAATTGCACCGGCTCCGCGAAGGGCTCAGCGCCCGCCTCGAGCCGGAATCGCTGCCCGGCAAGCGCTTCACCGGCACCGTTAAGCTCATCAGCCCCACCATCGATGCCGCGACCGGCACCGGCAAGGTGACCGTCGAGATCCGCGATGCCTCCCGGCAGCTCAAGCCGGGCATGTTCGTCAACGTCTACCTGACCACCTCGGTGCACCAGGATGTGGTGCGGATATACCGCAAGGCGATCTGGCACGAGAAGGAGGAGGACTGGGTCTTCATCATCGGCGAAGGAGACAAGGTGCAGAAGCGCAAGGTCACCCTGGGCTTCACCGAGGAGCCGTGGGTGGAGGTGACCAGCGGCCTGCAGCCGGGTGAGAAGGTGGTCACGGTGGGCCAGGACAGCCTGGACGAGGGTTTTGCCGTCCAGGTCGCGGCCATGGAAGGCGAGAGCCGCGAGGAGCAGATGGCCCGCGCCCAGCAGGCCGCGCAGCAGGCGGTCCGCAAGACAGCCGCCGCCCGTCCGCCCGCCGGCGGCCCGGCTGGAGCGGAAAGCCCCGGCGGAATGGGCGCCCCCGGCAGCGGCCAGGGCGGCGCCCCCGGCGCCGGCATGATGCGTGGTCCCATGGCCGAGATCATGCAGAATCCCGACGCCCGCGCCGAGGTCGAGGCCAAGCGCAAGAGCGATCCCGATCTCTTCCGCGATCCCGAAAAACGCCGGGCGTTCTTCCAGCAACTGATGGAAAAATACGGGAAGAAGTAACCCATGCGACTGGTCGAATTCTCCATCCGCCGATCGGTCACCACCAGCATGCTCATCCTGGCGCTGGTGATCTTCGGCGTTGTATCCTACAGCCGCCTGGCGGTGAACCTGCTGCCGGACATCACCTACCCGTCGCTCACGGTCAAGACGATCTACGAGGGCGCCGCGCCGGCCGAGGTCGAGGACGTCATCACCAAGCCCATCGAAGAAGCGGTGGGCGTGGTGAACAACATCGTCCGCGTCTCCTCGGTGAGCCGCGCCGGCGAGTCGTACGTCATCCTGGAGTTCGATTGGAAGACCAACATGGACTTCGCCGGCCTGAACGTCCGGGAGAAGCTGGACCTCGTCCAGCTCCCCGACGACGCCGAGAAGCCCGTCCTGCTCAAGTACGACCCGTCGTCCGACCCGATCCTGCGCATCGGCGTCACGGGCAACCAGAATCCGGCCCAGATCCGCCTGCTGTCCGAGGAGAAGGTCAAGCCCTACCTCGAAAACATCCAGGGCGTGGCCGCGGTCAAGGTCAACGGCGGCCTCGAGGAGGAGATCTACGTCGAGTTGGACCACGGCAAGCTCAACACCCTCAACCTGCCCATCACCCAGATCACCTCGCGCCTGGCTCAGGAGAACATCAACCTGAGCGGCGGCATTCTCGACGAGGGGCGGCGGCGCTTCCTGGTCCGGACGTTGAGCCAGTTCCAGCAGGTGGACGAGATCGGTGAGGTGATCGTCGCCCGCCGCGGCTCGGCCAACATTCTGCTCAAGGACATCGGCCGCGTGTATTCCGGGTACAAGGACCGGACCGTCATCACGAAGCTCGACGGTCGCGAGGTCATCGAGCTGGCCGTTTACAAGGCCGCCGACGCCAACACCATCCTGGTGGCTGACGCCGTCAAGCAGCGCGCCCAGGACCTGCTCCCCGACATCAACGTGGGCGGCGTGCGCCTGGAGCTGACGCCGGTGTTCGACCAGTCCATTTTCATCCGCCAGGCCGTGGACGAGGTGCTGGACACCGGCCTCCTGGGCGGCATCCTGGCGGTGGGCGTCCTGTTCCTGTTCCTGCGCGATTTCAAGAGCACTTCGATCATTTCGCTGTCCATCCCGCTGTCGGTGGTGATCACCTTCTTCTTCATGTACATGTTCGACCTGTCGCTGAACATCATGAGCCTGGGCGGCCTGGCCCTGGGCATCGGCATGCTGGTGGACAACTCCATCGTGGTGCTGGAGTCCATCCAGCGGTTTCGCGAGGAGGGTCTCGGCGTCTTCGAGGCGGCCATGAAGGGCGCCTCGGACGTGGGCATGGCGGTGACCGCCTCGACGCTCACCACCATCTGCGTGTTCCTGCCCATCGTGTTCGTCGAGGGCGTGGCCCGGCAGCTCTTCGCCGACCAGGCGCTGACGGTGACCTTCTCGCTCAGCGCCAGCCTGCTCGTGTCGCTCACCCTGATTCCCATGCTGGCCTCCAAAGGAATGAAGCTGGAGCCGGACGCCAACGGCGCGACGGACGCTCCGGAACGTGCGCCCGCCGGCGGCGTGCGGCGGGTTATCCGTTTTATCGCCGTCGAGCTGCCCGGAATGATCCTGGGCCTCCTGTCCCGCCTGATCCGGCTGGTCTGGAAAGGCATCCTACTCCTGCTGACGCCGCTGACCTGGGGTTTCAATATTGCTTACGCCGCCCTGAGCCGGGTGTATGAGCGGCTGTTGCTCTACGCGCTGGACCACCGGACCGTGGTGCTGCTGGTTACGTTGATCCTGACCGTGGCCTCCGTGGCCATCTACCCGCTGCTCGGCGGCGAGCTGATCCCCGAAGTCCGGCAGGGGCAGCTCTCGGTGACCTTGAACCGGGCCGAAGGGACGCCCATCGACAACACCCAGCAGACCGTGGACCTGCTGATGGACGAGATCCGCGAAATCGACGGCATCGCCGGCATATACGCCGTGACCGGCCTGTCCACCCAGTCCGGCATGAGCATCGAGGAGAACAAGGAAAACGCCGCCTGGCTGTACATCCAGATGGATGACACGGTGACCCCGGCGGCCGAAGACCACATCCTGGAGCAGATCCGCACCCGCGTGGCGCCGCTGCCCGGCTTGGATTACAAATTCTCGCGGCCCACTTTCTTCAGCTTCAAGTCGCCGGTGGAGGTGTTCATCCAGGGCTACAACCAGCAGGTGCTGGCGCGCATGGCCGACCGGCTGACGGGTGAGATGGGCCGCCTGCGCGGCCTGACCGACCTGAAGGCGAGCACCGAGGCCGGCAATCCCGAGGTGCAGATCGTCTTCAACCGGCAGCGCCTGTCCGCCTACGGGCTCACCATCCAGGGGGTGGCCACCGCCATTCGGAATCAGATTTTAGGCGACGTGGCCACCGAGTTCGTCCGGCCTGACCGGAAAGTGGATATCCGGGTGCGCCTGCCCGAGGCGCAGCGCCAGACGCTGACTCAGATCCGCGAGCTGAAGATTCACGACTCCGCCGGCAACACCATCCCGCTCACCACCGTGGCCAGCCTGGAGGTGGCCGAGGGCCCGGCCGAGATCCGGCGCCTCAATCAGCAGCGGGTCGCCCTCATCAGCGGCAACGTCGAAGGGCGCGATCTGGCGTCGGTCATCGCCGAGATCCGCGGGGTGATCGCCGCCAACCCCATGCCCACCGGTTTCACCGCCTTCCTGGGCGGCCAGAGCGAGGAGCAGGCGGTCGCCTTCCAGAGCATGGCTTTCGCTGTGCTGCTGGCGATCTTTCTCATTTACCTCGTCATGGCGTCGCAGTTTGAGTCGCTGATCCAGCCGCTCATCATCATGTTCAGCATTCCGTTCTCCGTGGTGGGTGTGTTGCTGACCCTTTGGCTGACCCGGCAGAGCATCAGCGTGGTGGTGTTCATCGGGGTCATCATTCTCGCCGGTATCGTGGTCAACAACGCCATCGTGCTCCTGGACTGCATCAATCATCTGCGCACCGGCGGCCTGGCCATCCGGGACGCCGTGATCAAGGCCTGCCACCTGCGCCTCCGGCCCATCCTGATGACCACGTCCACGACGGTGCTGGGGCTCCTACCCATGGCCGTGGGCATGGCGCGCGGCGCGGAGCTCCGCAAGCCGCTGGCGCTCACCCTGATCGGCGGCTTGACTTCGTCGACCCTGCTGACCCTGGTGCTGATCCCGGTGCTCTATCTCTGGATCATCCGCGAGAAGCAGTCATGAACCTCTCGGAACTGTCCATCCGCCGGCCGGTCACCGTGATCATGCTCACGCTGATGGCCATCATTCTCGGCATCATCAGCATCTTCAAGCTGCCGCTCCTCTTCATGCCGGAGATCAGCTTCCCGAGCCTCCGGGTGCAGGTGGACTACCCTTCCTCTTCACCTGAAGAGGTGGAGCAGGACATCACCCGCCCCATTGAGGACATCCTCGGCACCGTCACCGAGCTCAAGAGCATGTCCTCTTCCTCCTCAGGCTCGGGCGCCAATGTCATGCTCGAGTTCGACTACGACGCGGACATGGACCTCAAGAGCCTGGAGGTGCGCGACAAGATCGACCAGGTGCGCAACCTGCTCCCCTCGGGCGTGCGCAACATCTACATCCGGCGCTGGCAGACAACCCAGAGCCCCATCCTCCACCTGACCATGACCCTGAAGCAGTCGCGCGACGAGCTCAACACGTTAATGGACAATGTGATCCGCCCCCGGCTGGAGCGGATCGACGGGGTGGCCAACGTGGACGTCCGCGGCCTCGACCAAAAAGACGTCTACATCGACATCAATCCGGACCGGGTGCAGGCGTTCGGCCTCGATGTGTACACCCTGGGCCAGTCCCTCCGCAACAACAACCTCGACCTGGGGTCCGGGCACCTGTACGAACAGGGCAAGAAGTACTTTTTGCGGACGGTGGGCCGGTTCCAGAACCTGGAGGAGATCCGGGACCTGCCCATTCGCGGAACCACGGTGCGCGTCCGCGACGTGGCCGACGTGCGCTACGCCTATCCCGAACGGACCAGCGTTTACCACTTCAACGGCCAGGATGCCGTGACTGTCCGGATTTTCAAGGCCTCCACCGCCAACGTCGTGGAGGTGTGCCAGTCGGTGACGGCCGAGCTGGAGCAGTTGCACAAGTTGCCCGAGCTCACCGGGCTCGAGTACCGGGTGTTCCGCGATTCGTCGGAGGAGATCCTGGGCACCATCTCCGACCTGAGTGAGGGCGGCATGTACGGCGGTCTGCTGGCGCTGGTGATCATGTTCCTGTTTCTCTGGAAGGTCCGCAGTACGTTCATTCTGTCCATCTCGATGCCCATCTGCGTCGTGTTCACGTTCGCCGGCATGTACGCCCTCCGGTCCCTCGGCGTCGTGGACATCAGCATCAACATCATCTCGCTGATGGGCATGGTGTTCGCCGTCGGGATGATCGTGGACAGCTCCATCGTGGTGCTCGAGAACATTTTCCGCCACAAGCAGGAGGAAGGGCTCAACGCCATGGACGCCGCCCGGGTGGGCAGCCGCGAAGTGGGCATGGCCGTGACCGCCTCGACCCTGACCACCATCATCGTCTTCGTGCCGTTGCTGTTCGCGTCTCAGTCCATGTTCGGAAAGTTCATGAGCGATTTCGGCGTGGCGGTGACGCTGGCGCTGGTCTCCTCGCTCGTGGTCTCGCTCACCCTCGTACCCATGATCGCCTCGCGGATCTACACCGGCCAGGAGAAACCCAAGCTGCGCCTCCTGCAGTGGATCACCCAACTGTACGGCCGGTTCATGGCCTGGACCCTGCGCGGACGCTACGTCATGCTGCTGCTGTTGGTTCCGGTACTCTGGTTCAGCTTCTGGCTCTTTTCCCAGATCGAGCAGGAGGACATGCCCCGGGTGGCGGCGCGCGAGCTGAACGTCAACGTGCTCATGCCGTCGAACTACAACTTGGAGGAGATGGCGGCCCTGTTCGACCGGATCGAGGGTGCGGTGGCCAAGAACCAGCAGGCGCTGGAGGTCGAAACCTACACCACCTCCTACGGCAAGGAGCGGCGCAGCCTGGGCCGGTACAGCGGTGAGCTCAGCCTCTATTTCACCGAGGAAGGCGACCAGCTCACCTCCGTCGACATCCTGAAAGAGCGGATGCAGGCGCTGCTGCCGGCCGAGGCCGGTGTCGAGTACCAGGTGGGCGCCATGCGCCATTTCGGCGGTTCTGAGGGCGGCTTCAATGTGGAGCTGCGTGGCGACAACCGCGAAATCCTCGCCCTGTACGCCGAGCAGATCAAGACCCGGCTCATGAGCCTGCCCGAGGTCAAGGACGTCACCACCGACCTCGAGAGCGGCGACCAGGAGCTGCACTTCCGCGTCAACCGGGTCAAGGCCGAATCGCTGGGACTGACTCCGCGGCAGGTGGCCCAGACCATCAGCGGCGCGCTCAGCGAGCGGGCGACCACTCGCTACAACACCGAGATGGGCGAGGTGGACGTGATCGTCCGTTTCCGCGAGGCGGACCGGAAGAGCATCGACCAGATCCTGAACCTGAAGGTGGCCGCGCCGTCGGGCGAGCTGGTCACCCTGTCCACCGTGGCCCAGCCCGAGTTCCAGGCCGGGCCGCGGGTGATCCGGAAGGAGAACCGGAAGCAGATCGTTTCCATCTCGGCCAACACCGGCCGCTCCGGCATGATGTGGCTCCAGCAGAGCCTGCAGGACGCCCTGGGCGACCTCGAGTTGCCGCCCGGCTACTCGTGGGAGATGGGCCGCTCCTTCCGGCGCTTCGCCGAGAGCCAGGAAATGCAGACCTTCGCCGTGTGGCTGGCGCTGCTGTTCATCTTCATCATCATGGCGTCGCTGTTCGAATCGCTGGTCCAGCCCATGATCATCATGATCACCGTGCCGTTCGCCATCACGGGTGTCAGCCTGACCTTCTGGCTCACCGGAACGTCGCTGTCCTCCACCGCCTACCTCGGCATCATGCTCATGTGCGGCGTGGTGGTGAACAACGCCATCATCCTCGTGGACCACGTGAACATCCTGCGCCGGGAAAAGGGACTGCCGCGGCTCGAGGCGCTGGTCACCGGCGGCAAGGACCGGCTCCGCCCCATCCTGATGACGGCCATGACCACCATCTTCGGCCTGCTGCCCATGATCCTGCCGGTGATCGTGCCCCAGTGGTTCGGCGCCGTGAGCTTTCGCGCCCAGCAGTATGCGCCGGTGGCCCTGGCCCTGTTCGGCGGGCTGACCACCTCCACCTTCCTGACCCTGGTGGTGGTCCCCACCCTTTATCTGGTGGTGGAGGACCTGCGCGACTGGACCCGCCGGGTCGTGCGCCGGGCAGTGGGCCACGTGGTGGCTCCGGACGCGCCGGAAAAGGCCTGAACCACCCCGATTCAAAACGTGATAAACTTTCAGACGCGTCCGGATGCGCCGGCTTCAGACAGCCGGGCGTGTCCGGCCATTTTGCCAAGGAGATCACCATGAAGCAGATGCTGATGGGGTCGCTGCTGGCCGTTCTGGCCGCGCTGCTGATTGCCTGCAGCGGGGTGGAGCAGGCGAAGACGCCGCCAGCGATGCCCGACGCCCCCGAGGAGGTCGCCAAGACCGCCACCCGCGCGGACCGCCGCCAGTTCATCACCGACTCCCTCCCGCTCGACGAGGCGCAGGCCGGGGTGTTCTGGCCGCTCTACGAGGAGTATCAGCAGGGCCTGGACCCGCTCTACGACCGTCTCGTGACCATGCACCAGATCTACGAGCGGGAGTACGGCCAGATCTCCGACGAGCGGGCGCGTTGGCTCCTGGACGAGTACCTGGCCATCGAGGCGGCGCGTCTCAAGCTGCGGCAAGACTTCGTGCCGCGCTTCCGGGCCGTGCTGCCGGA
>JAGOHA010000225.1 GCA_017996395.1 Acidobacteriota bacterium
CGCTGGTTAGCCAGCACGGCATCGATCCCGCCCGGCTCCGGGCGCACGGCTGCGGCCCCTTCGCCCCCGTGGCCACCAACGCCACCGAGGCGGGCCGGGCCAAGAACCGCCGGGTGGAGCTGGTGAAGCAATAATCCGACATTTTCCGCCGGGAATCCGGCGGATCAGGAACCAAAAGTCTGCAGAAATTTCCGTTCGCCGTCATCGGTGCCGATGAGGATCAGCTCGGCGTCCGCCGCGAGGGGCATCGCCGGATCGGGGTTGATGGCCAGGCCGCCGTCGGCCCGGATCGCGATGACGGAGCAGTCCGTGGCCGCCCGGATCCCCGATTGGGACAGGTTGCGGCCCACCAGAGACGCCGGAACCGCCAGGCTGAAGATGTTCAATCCTTCGGCCAGCATCCAGGTGTCCTCGTTGCGCAGGAAGTTGAAGATGGCGTCGGCGCCCAGCGCGGCGTACGACATGACGAAGTCGGCCCCGGCGCGGTGCAGCGTCGAGACGTTGCGATTGAGATTGGCGCGGCTGAGGATCTGCATGTCCGGCCGCAGGCTGCGCAGGTACTTGGTCAGGTAGATGTTGACGGCGTCGTCGTGGGTGGTGATGAGGGCGGCGGGGGTCTTGTCGATCCAGGCCCGCTGCAGCGTGCGGATATCGGCGGCGTCGCCGATGACGTGGTGTTCCTGGTCCTCCACCTGTCGCGGGTTTTTCTCGACGACCCGGTAGGGGCTGCCCCGCTCCTTGAACCGCGCGGCGATCGTGTCGCCCACCCGGCCGCTGCCGACGATCAGGATAGGGTCCTGGGTCAGCTCGCGGAGGTGGTAGCGGGAGAACTCCGCATCGAACGCCGCCAGCCCCGCTTCGGCGCCGGCCAGCACGAGGGCGCTGGTGCGGCCGATGCGGCGGTCGGCGCGCGGGATCTCGAATCGTCCCCGCTCCCAGATCCCCACGATGCTGAGCCCGAATCGCTCGCGCAGCCGGCTCTCGGCCAGCGTCTGGCCCACCAGCGGGGTGCCCATGGCCGCGAACTCGGCGATCACCAGCTCGTCGAAGCGGCTGATGATGTTGGCGCGGCAGTCGCCGCCCACGGTCCAGGCGGCCAGGGAGCGCCCCAGGATGTCGTAGATCTGGATCACCTTCGTGCTGCCGGCCATCTGCAGGATATCCACGGAGTGGGGGGAATCGGCGGTGGTGAGGACGGGGACCTCCTCGCTCAGCTCCCGGACGGTGAAGGCGACGTTGGTGTTGATCTCGTCGCGGTTGGTGGCGACGACGAGCGCGGCGCGGTCGGCGCGCAGCCGGCGGTACGTCTCCGGGTCATCGATGGCCCCCACGGCCACCCGGATGCCCAGGTCGTACAGCTCCAGCGCATGCTTGAAGTCGTCCACCACGAGGACGTAGTCGCAGCGGTGGGCCTGCAGCTTCTCGATCAGGGCGGCCGTGACCGGATCGTAGCTCGTGATGATGACGTGATCCCGCGTCCCGGGCGGCAGCTCGCGGGGAGCGCGGTTGCGGGCCTCGGCCTCGATCCAGGGGCCGTAAAAGAACTTGATGAACATGAAGGGGAGCAGGGTCAGCAGGAAGATCATCCCGGACAGCAGCACGACGATGGAGAACGCCTTGCCCAGGTCCGTCGCGAAGGTGATGTCGCCGAAGCCCAGCGTGGACATGACCGTGAGGGTCCAGTACACCCCCGTGATCCAGGAGTGATCCTGCCCTTCCGCGGCCATGATGTAATGGAAGATGACGCTGTAGACGGCCACCATGCCCGAGAGCACGAGCATGAAATTGAAGAGCTGACGGAGGTTGCGCCGGGTGCTGGCCCGCTGGAAAAAATAGCTGACGACGGCGGGATTGAATTTCATGGCCCCTCACCACCTGGGTGGTAATCGATCGATGTCGTCGGGCAAAACTGATCTTAGAGGCTTTCTCGGTGGCTGTCAATCAACCGAGCGCCCGCTGATGGTCGGAACGGCCGGCCCCGAGAAGGGTGTCAGGACGCACCACCTTCGACCCGCCTCGCGGGTCGCGGCCCAACGGTGATCGGCGCCGCACACCCCGGGCTCGCGCCCGGGGTTACCCATGCGCGTTGATGAGACTGCCCTTGGTTACAGGTTATTAATTTCCAGCAAGGAGATTGTCGGCGGGGAAACGACCCGCGGCACGCGGGTCGAATATGGGTAGCCCCGGGTGAAACCCGGGGTCCATCCCGTGTGGTTTGGATTATTGACGACCCGCGACGCGGGTCGAATATGAATGGCCGACTGGGCGGATCAGGAATGATCTCGAAATCCCGAGATCGGTTGCCCGTGGAGTTCATCTCAAACTCCGTACCACCTTCGACCCGCCGCGCGGGTCGTTTGAGATCGCCCACCCTGAACAGTCGTCATGGTCATCCGTTATTATGTATGTCGGTACATCCATTTTGCGGAGGGCATTCGAATGTCTACCTATACTCAGTTGCTGGTCCATTTCGTCTTCGGTCCATATCGGCGGGAGCCGGTGTTGTGGCGGGACGGCCGGGCGGCTCTGTTCCGCTATATCACCGGCGTGGTTCAGAACCATCATTGCAAGATGCTGCAGATCAACGGAGTGGAGGATCACCTCCATTTCTTTGCCGGGATGTCGCCGGCGGTGGCCGTGGCCCACCTGGTCAAGGATGTCAAACTGGCCAGTTCTGATTGGCTGAAGGAAACCGGCACATTGCCGAAGTTTAGCGGTTGGCAGGACGGGTATGCTGCCTTTTCGGTGAGTCCTGCCCAAAAGGATGCGGTGATCGACTATATTCGGCGGCAGGAGGAACATCACGGGAAGATGACGTACCTTGACGAGTATTGGCAACTGTTGCAGGATGCTGGAATTTTCGTTCAGAAAGAATGGTTGGAGCGTTGATGGTGGTCCTCAGGTAAGAAACGACCCGCGGCACGCGGGTCGAATATGGGTAGCCCCGGGTGAAGAGGCTGTGTCACAACCATTGGCCGAAGAAGCATCATCCAGTTGAATGAGGAGATTGCCGGGTGACACGGCCTGATTGAACCGGATTGTGACGGATTGTGTGAACTCGTCGGCGGATTTACCCGTT
>JAGOHA010000086.1:0-7454 GCA_017996395.1 Acidobacteriota bacterium
AAGCATGCGGGGTTGTAGTTCAGTTGGTTAGAACGTCGGCCTGTCACGCCGAAGGTCGCGAGTTCGAGTCTCGTCAACCCCGCCATATTCAGCCTCCCTCCGGGGAGGCTTTTTTGTTGCGTGACAACGGGCGGCCGGATCGTCGCACGACGGTCCGCCGCCGCTTCGGATCCGCGCACGGCGCGCGGAGCAGGATCCGGACCGCCGCCCGGCGGGCAGCCGAGCCGGATGTCCATCGAATGGCAGACTCCATCCGAACGATGATCCGAGCAGGTTTGGCGGCGAAGAATTTCCCTTGAGTTTCCATACCTCCAGTCATACAATCGGCGCTTTCGCGGGGTGCCGCCGATTTATCCGGCCCGGACGGCCCGACTGACGGGACCCGTTATCGGACGGACGCACTGACCAGCCCACATCGAGCGGACTGGCTGCCTGGCCCGGTACGGGGGCCCGGCATCCCCGGAGTACGTCATGGACCTGTTCGTCATCGGGATCATCCTCATCCTGACCGGCAGCCTGGCTGCCCTGGTCGTCCCCGCCGACTGGAAGAGCCGCCTCAGCACCCTGTTGTCCGCCGCCGGCTGCGTGGTGGTCCTGGGCGGCGCGCTGCGCGCGATCTGGAACGGCGGCGCCGAAGTGCGGGTGGTGTCCGCGGGTCCGTTCTTCGGCGACGTGCCGCTGGTGCTGGATGAATTGTCGGCGTTCTTTGCCCTGGCCATCGCCCTGACCTGCCTGCTGGGCGGGATATATGGAACCGGCTATCTCCGCGCCGCGCCCGAGGCTGCGCCGGTCCGGCCGGAGCGGCTGGGCGGTCACTTCTTCTGCCTCGGCCTGCTCACGGCCAGCATGCTGCTGGTGACGGTGGTGCAGCACGCGCTGGCCTTCCTCATCGTGTGGGAGATCATGTCGCTGGCGTCCTTCTTTCTGGTGGTCACCGAGCACTGGAAGGACGAGGTGGTGGACGCCGGCTTGAACTACCTGGTGTCCATGCACGTCGGCGTGGTCTGTCTCATCACCGGCTTCATTTTTATCGGCGGCCGCGGGGCGGGGATGGACTTCCGCCAGTTCGCCGCCGTGTTCCAGGATCCGGCGTTCCCCGCACCGGGGATCTTCCTTCTGTTCTTCGCCGGGTTCGGCATCAAGGCCGGTTTCGTCCCCCTGCAGACCTGGCTGCCCCGGGCGCATCCGGCGGCGCCGTCGCACGTGTCCGGCATCATGTCGGGGATCATGATCAAGACGGGCATCTACGGCATCCTGCGCGTCGTGTCGTGGCTGGGTAAGCCGCCGGTGGAGCTGGCGCTGGCCGTCCTCGCCATCGCCGCCGCGTCCGCGGTGCTCGGGGTGGTGTACGCCATCGCCCAGCACGACCTGAAGCGCCTGCTGGCCTACCACAGCGTGGAGAACATCGGCATCATCGGTCTGGGCATCGGCATGGGCATGCTCGGACTGGCGTACGGCGCCCCCATGATCGCCCTCCTCGGGTTCGCCGGCGCCGTGTTGCACGTGCTGAACCATTCCATCTTCAAGGCGTTGCTTTTTTACGCCGCCGGCGCCGTCTACCGGCGGCTGCACACCCGCGACCTGGAGCGGATGGGCGGCATCGCCCGCCGCATGCCGGTCACGGCTGCGCTGTTCATCGTGGGCTCCGCCGCGATCTGCGGTTTGCCTCCGTTCAACGGGTTCGTGAGCGAGTTTCTGGTATACGCCGCCGCGTTCAGCGGCCTGGTGGGCCAGCGGGTGGCGCTGGTGCTGGTGTCCGCCCTGGTGATGGCGGTGCTGGCGCTGGTGGGCGTGCTGGCGCTCATCTGCTTCACCAAGGTCTGCGGGGTGGCCTTCCTGGGGGTTCCCCGCCGGCCGCAGCCGCCGGACATGCGCGATCCCGGCTGGAGCATGCGCGGACCCATGCTCCTGCTCGGCGCCCTGGCCCTGCTCATCGGCGTCCTGCCGCAGGCGGCGGTGCCGCTGGTCCTGCCGGCGGCCCGGCTGCTGGCCGGGGTGACGGCGCTGCCGGCCCGGCTGCCGGTGATCGACCTGCTGCAGCGCGTCTCCGTCATCGCCGCGGGGCTGATCGTCCTGACGGCGGGGCTGATGGCGCTGCGCCGCCTGCTGCTCGGCGGCCGGCCGGTGGAAACCTTCCGGACGTGGGATTGCGGCTACGGGGCGGGGACGCCCCGGATGCAGTACACGGCTTCGTCCTTTGCCTCGCCGGTGCTGGCCCTGACCAATCCGGTGCTGGCGCTGGAGACGAGGCTCGAGCCGCCGGAGGGCTTCTTCCCCGGCGCAGCTTCGTTCGAAACCCATCCGGGAAACATCTTCGAGGCCTGGCTGATCCAGCCGGTGGTGAGCCGCCTCAACCGCTTCCTGACGCGCTTCACGTGGATCCAGAGCGGCAGCACCCAGCGCTACATTTTCTACGGCCTGATCTTCCTGGCCGTCACCCTGATCTGGATGGCGGTGGTGTGATGGCCCTCCGGATGCGCACCATCGCCGGACCCGGGCGGAGTCGGTCATGCTGAACCTGGCCGTCAACTTATTAATACTGTTCGGGGCGCCCCTGCTGCTGGTGGGCGTGATCAACCGGACCAAGGCCCTGTGGGCCGGCCGGCGCGGGGCGCCGCTGGTGCAGCCGTTCCACGATTGCTTCCGCCTGCTGCGCAAGGGGGCGGTGATCAGCGAAACGACCACGCCCGTCTTCCGGCTGGCCCCGTCGGTGAACCTGGCCGCCGTGATCCTGGCGGGGCTGATGGTACCGCTGGCCGGCGGCGGGGCGATCGTCAGTTTCGAAGGCGATTTCGTGCTCTTCGCTTACCTCATGGCCATGGGCAAGTTCGCCCGCGTGCTGGCGGCCATGGACACCGGCAGCAGCTTCGAGGGGATGGGCGCCAGCCGCGAGGCGCTGTTCTCCGGCCTGGTGGAGCCGGCGTTCTTTCTCCTGATGGCGGGCTGCATGGCGATCGCCGGCCAGACGTCGCTCGCCGACGCCCTGCCGGCGTTGCAGCGTTCCGGCGGGCTGCTCCAGGTGGCCCTGGTGCTCGGCGTGATCTCGTTTTTCATCATGCTGCTGGTGGAGGGATGCCGGGTGCCCGTGGACGATCCCAATACACACCTCGAGCTCACCATGATCCACGAGGTCATGGTGCTGGACCATTCGGGTCCCGACCTGGCGTTCCTCCAGTACGCCGCCGCTCTGAAGCTGGTCATCGTGGGCGCGTTGATCGCCGCGCTGGTGCTGCCGCCGGCGGCGCCGCTGGGCGTGTCGGCGGCGCTGCTCCTGCTGGTGCTGGCCGCGGTGGCCGTGGCCACGGGCCTGGTGGAATCGGTGACCGCCCGGTTGCGCATGACCCACGTGTCGCAGTTCGTGTTCCTGATGACGTCCAACGGGCTGATCGTCCTGGCGGTGGTGCTGCTGTTCAAATTCGGGGGGCTGCGGTGATCAACTTCCTGATCGTCCTGTTCGGCGTGACCATGCTCTACGTGGCGGCGACCAGCCGCATCGAGGCGTACGTCCGCATGCTGGTGGCGCAGGGCCTCGTGCTGTTCCTGCTGGTGGTCGCCGACTGGCAGAGCTTCCACCTGCTCAACCTGCTGTTCCTCGCGGTGGAGACCCTCGGCTTCAAGGCGATCATCATCCCGTGGTTCCTGCGCCGGGTGGTCCGCCGCAACGGCGTCTTCCGGGAACTGGAACCGTACATCCCCAACTTCTTCTCGGTGGTCATCGCCAGTCTGATCTTCGCCTTCGGATTCCTGCTGGCGTACGGCTCGCTGGACTTCGCCCGGGACATCAAGCCGCTGTACTTCGGCGTGTCGGTCTCCACCATGCTCACCGGGCTGCTGGTGATCACCACCCGGAAGATGCTGGTCACCCACGTCGCCGGCTACATGATGCTGGAGAACGGCATCTTCCTGCTGTCGCTCTCCATGGCGCGGGAGATGCCCCTCCTGGTGAACCTGGGCGTGCTGCTGGACATTTTCCTGGGGATCTTCCTGCTGGGCCTGTTCGCGACGAAGATCAAGTCCACCTTCGACGAATCGAAGATCGATGCCTTGACGCATCTCCGGGATTGACGCCATGCTGATCGCCATCCTCATCCTGTTCCCCCTTGTCGCCGGCGTCCTGCTGCTGGCGCTCAAGTCGAAGACCGCCAACGTGGCGACCATTTACCTGTACGCGGCGCTCCACCTGGTGATCTCGGTCTGGCTGTGGCGGCAGCCGTCGTCGCTGCTGCCGTTCTTCCGGGTGGACGACCTGAACATCCTGTTCCTGCTGGTCCTGTCGGTGCTGTACCTGGGGGTGGCCTTCTATCACGGCGACTTCCTGAAGCAGTCCGGACTGAGCCCGCGGTGGCACACCTGGTACGCCATCTGCCTGCTGCTCTTCAACTGCTGCATGACCGGCGTGATCCTGTCCACGCATCTCGGCCTGCTGTGGGTCTTCGTCGAGGGGACCACCCTGGCCAGCGCCCCGTTCATCTACTACGAGGGGAACAAGGCCGCCCTCGAGGCGACCTGGAAGTACGTGTTCATCTGCTCGGTGGGCATCGCGCTGGCGTTCGTCGGGATCATCCTGCTGTCCATGAGCGCGGGCGACACCGTGTCACTGTTCTTCGACGACCTGGGCGCCAACGCCGGCAAGCTGTCGCCGTTCTGGCTGCGGCTGGCGTTTCCGTTCATCCTGATGGGCTTTGGCACCAAGATGGGGCTGGCCCCGGTGCACGCCTGGCTGCCCGACGCCCACGCCGAGTCGCCGGCGCCCATCTCGGCGGTGCTCTCGGGCACGCTGCTCAACACCGCGCTGCTGGGCATCCTGCGGGTGTATCGCGTCATGGACCTGGCGGGCCAGGCCGCGCAGGCCAGGATCCTGCTGGTGGCCATGGGTTTCCTGTCGCTGTTCGTGTGCGCCGTCTTCGTGCTGAAGAATCGCAACTACAAACGGATGCTGGCGTACTCGTCCATCGAGAACATGGGGCTCATCGCCATCGGCGCGGGCCTCGGCGGCGTCGGGATCTTCGCCGCCATGCTGCACATGGTGGCCCATTCGCTGGGCAAGGCGTCCCTGTTCCTGACCGCGGGCAACATCCTGGGGCATTACGGCACCAAGGACGTGGCCGGCGTGCGCGGCCTCCTGCGGGTGGACCGGGCGACGGGCTGGCTCTGGATCATCGGTTTCCTGGCCCTGGCCGCGTTCCCGCCGTTCCCGGCGTTCCTGAGCGAGTTTCTCATGGCCGGCGCCATCCTGGACGGCGGCTCCGCCTGGCTGCTGGTGCCGTTTTTCCTCCTGCTGACCGTCATCCTGTTCGGCATGGGCCACTCGGTCATGCAGATGGCGTTCGGCGATCCCAACCCCTCGGTGCGCAGCCAGCGGACGCCGCTGGTCAATTACATCCCGCAGGTGCTGTTCCTCGCCGTCCTGGTGGCGGTGGGGCTGGCCATGCCCGCGCCGGTCTACGACCTGGTGCAGCGGGCGGCAGTCAGTCTGGGCGGGGGGAGGTGAGTGTGAACGGCTGGCTCGCCACCCGGAACAACCGCAGCGAGGCGCGCGCCGACATTCCGGCCTGGACGCTGCCGGATCTGGCCGCCGAAATCGTCCGGCGCTGCCAGGAGGGGCTGCGCCTGGCGGCGCTGTTCGGGGTTCCCACGGACGGCCGCCTGACCGTGTACGCCATTCTGGCCGACGATTCCGCCGCCCGGCTCTGGATCGCCGGCGCGGTCGCGGCGCCTGGCGCCGCCTACCCGGCCATCACCCGGGAGGTGCCGGCTGCCCACGTGTTCGAACGGGAGCTGTGGGAGGAGCACGGACTGCAGCCGGAGGGGCATCCCTGGCTCAAGCCGGTGCGCTATCCCCACGACCGGGCGGACCGGGAACAGATCATGACCGGTTACCCCTTCTTCGCCATGGCGGGTGAGGAAGTGCACGAGGTGGCGGTGGGGCCGGTGCATGCCGGCGTGATCGAACCGGGTCATTTCCGCTTCCAGTGCGCCGGCGAGGACGTCCATCACCTGGAGATCCAGCTCGGCTACCAGCACCGGGGCGTCGAGCGGCTGCTGGAGCGCGATGCCGTGCCGGCCCACCCGTTCCGGAACCGGCTGGCCGAGTCCATCGCCGGGGACACCGCGGTGGGGCACAACCTGGCCTACTGCGGCGCCATGGAGGCGCTGCTGGGGCTGGAGCCGACGCCGCGCGCCCGGTCCGTGCGCGATGTCGCCCTGGAGATGGAGCGGATGGGCGTGCACATGGGCGACCTGGCGGCTATCGCCAACGACGTGGCCTACCTCACGGGCAACGCGGTGTTCGGCGCGCTGCGCACCCGGGTGATCAACACGTCGCTGGCCGCGTGCGGCAGTCGCTACGGGCGCGGCTGGATCCAGACCGGCGGCGTGCGCAGCGACGTGGATGACGCGCTGCGGTCCCTGATCCTGAAAAACCTGGGTGACGTCTGGAGCGAGGCCGAGGGGATGGCCGAGAAGTTCTTCTCGTCGGCAGCGGTGCTGTCGCGGCTCGAGAAGACGGGCATCGTCGATCAGGCTTCGGCCGAGAGCGTCGGCCTGGTGGGCATGGCCGCGCGGGCCAGCGGCGTCCCCCGCGACGTGCGCGCCGATCACCCGTGGGGCGGGTACGCCGGCGTCCCGCTCCGTACGGTCACCCAGGAAAGCGGAGACGTCCTGGCCCGGGCCACCCTTCGGTATCTGGAGATCCGCCAATCGATGGAGGTGATCCGGCAGCGGCTGGACAATCTCCCCGAAGGCGCCGCCCTGAGCGCTCCGGCGGACAACACGCTCCCGCCCGACCGGTTGGCCGTTTCGCTGGTGGAGGGGTGGCGGGGCGAGATCCTGCACGCGGTCGTCACCGGCGGCGACGGGCGGGTTATCCGCTACCGGGTGAAGGATCCGTCGGTGCACAACTGGTTTGGCCTGGCGCTGGCGGTGCGCCACAACGGCATCTCGGATTTTCCGCTCTGCAACAAGAGCTTCAACCTGTCGTATTGCGGACATGATTTGTGAGGAGTGAGGAGATAGGAGATAGGAGATAGGAGTAGGGAGATGTTGACTGCCGTTCGTGCTCGTAATCGTGATCGTAATCGTAATCGTGCTCGTACTCGTGATCGTAGTCGTTCCCTCATGCTCCTTGTCCTACCCCATCCCAGCCACTCCGGCAATGCGCTTGCCGGACACCACCATACCCAGGAACCCTGCGATGTTTGACCTGCTCAAAATCCGCCGGCGTCACGGCTGGGCCTTCGTGCCGGATCCTCTCCGGGCATCCGTGATCCCACCGTTTCGCGGGAGGCCGGATCTGCGGCCCGACGCCTGCACCCGCTGTCGGCTGTGCGAGGGGGTTTGCCCCGCGGCCGCCATCACGGCCGAACCCCTGCGCATCGACCTGGGCCGCTGCATCCTGTGCGGCGACTGCCGGGAGGCGTGCCCGGCGGGGGCGATCGAGTTCACGACGGAGCATC
>JAGOHA010000086.1:7554-14201 GCA_017996395.1 Acidobacteriota bacterium
GAGGGGGTTTGCCCCGCGGCCGCCATCACGGCCGAACCCCTGCGCATCGACCTGGGCCGCTGCATCCTGTGCGGCGACTGCCGGGAGGCGTGCCCGGCGGGGGCGATCGAGTTCACGACGGAGCATCGGCTGGCGGCCTTCAGGCGCGAAGCGTTGATCACGGGCGAGGGCGTGGCCGCGGCGAAGGAGCCGGCGGCCGACGCCGTCCGGACGGATATCCGCCGCCTGTTCGGCCGATCCCTCAAGCTGCGCCAGGTGTCGGCGGGCGGCTGCAACGGTTGCGAGATGGAGCTGGGCGCCTGCGGCAATGTCAATTTCGACATGGGCCGCTACGGCGTCGAATTCGTCGCTTCGCCCCGCCACGCCGACGGAGTGGTGGTCACGGGGCCGGTTTCCGAGAACATGGCCGCCGCGCTGGAAGACACCTGGCGCGCCGTGCCCGCGCCGCGCCTGCTCATCGCCGTGGGGAGCTGCGCCATATCGGGCGGCGTGTTCGCGCCGTCACCGGCGCTGCAGCGGGGCTTTTTCGACGGGCACGCCGTGGATCTGTACGTGCCCGGCTGTCCCGCCCACCCCCTCACGTTCATCGACGGCGTCCTGCGGCTCGTCGGCGCCCACTCCGCGCGACTGTAGGACGCACCCCGGGGGCGTTCCGCGATCGTGCCCATGTTGCGTTTAAACCAGAGCCGGATTCCCGCATCCAACAGCATGTGGCTGGCCTTCGGCCGAACCTTTTCGCCCGGACCGGACGTACAATGTCATGGTCCAGACAACCCGAGCGAGACGCAGCGAAGTCGAAGCCGCGACCCGAGGGCACCGGACCTTCAATCCACACGGGAGAACACCATGTCCAATTGCTCCATTATGAGACTGGGCCTTATTCTGATCCTGGCACTGGGAACACTCATGGCGATCCGGGCGGCCGGACCTGACGGCGACGCCCCGAAAAAATACCCGGCGGCGCGGCTGGGTGACACGGTGGACGACTACCACGGCGTGAAAGTCGCCGATCCGTACCGCTGGCTCGAGGACCCGGACTCGGCGGAGACCCGCGCCTGGATCGAGGCGGAAAACAAGATCACCTTCGGCTACCTCGAGGGGATTCCGGCCCGACCGAAGATCCGCGAGCGCCTGACCAGGCTCTGGAACTACGAGCGTTTCGGCATTCCGTTCCGGGAAGGCGGACGGTACTTCTACACCCGCAACGACGGCCTGCAGAACCAGTCGGTGCTCTACACCGCCGATTCGCTCGACGCGGCGCCGCGGGTGCTCATCGATCCGAACACCTGGTCGGCGGACGGCACCGTGGCGCTGGCCGGCTACGCCGTGAGCCCGGACGGGAAGTGGATCGCCTACGGCGTCTCCAGCGGCGGCTCCGACTGGACCGAGTGGCGCGTCCGCGACGTGGTCACCGGGAACGACCTGCCGGACCTCGTCCAGTGGGTGAAGTTCTCCGGCGCCTCCTGGACGAAGGACGGCGCGGGCTTTTTCTACAGCCGCTACGACGCCCCTGATGAAAAGAGCAAATTGCAGTCTCAGAACTACTTCCAGAAGCTGTACTACCACAAGCGGGGCACGCTGCAGTCCGCAGACGTGCTTGTGTACGAACGCAAGGATCAGAAGGAGTGGGGCTTCGGCGGCGGCGTGACCGAGGATGGCCGGTTTCTCGGCATTTCCGTCTGGCAGGGAACCGACGTCCGGAACCGGTTTTTCTACAAGGAACTGGCCAAGCCCGACAGCCCCGTCGTGGAGCTGCTCCCGGAGCTCGAGGCCAGCTATTCTTTTCTGGGCAACGTGGGCGATGTGTTCTACTTCAAGACGGACCTGAACGCCCCGCGGGGCCGTGTCATCGCCATCGACATCCGTCGGCCCGAGCGCGCCGCCTGGCGCGAGGTCCTGCCCCAGACCGCCGAGACGCTGGAGTTCGCCAGCCTGCTGGGCGGCCGCCTGGTGGCCGGATTCATGGAGGACGCCGCCAGCAAGGTGTCGGTGTATTCCCTGGACGGCAGGCTCGATCGGGTCGTGGCGCTGCCCGGCCTCGGCAGCGTGGCCGGTTTCGGCGGCCACGCAGACGATCCCGAGACATTCTTCTTGTTCACCAACTTCGTGACGCCCGGCGCCATCTACCGGTACGACGTCGCCACGGGTCAACAGACGCCTTTCCGCAGCCCGAAGGTGGATTTCGATCCGGACCGGTTCGAGGTCCAGCGGGTCTTCTACACGAGCAAGGACGGCACCCGCGTGCCCATGTTCCTGGCCCATCGCACGGGGCTGAAGCTGGACGGCAATAACCCGGTCTACCTGTACGGGTACGGCGGATTCAACGCCTCGTCCACGCCGTACTTCTCGGTGGCCAACCTGGTCTGGATGGAGATGGGCGGCGTGTACGCGCTGGCCTGCATCCGGGGCGGCGGCGAGTACGGCGAGGAATGGCACCAGGCGGGGATGAAGCTGAAGAAGCAGAACGTGTTCGACGACTTCATCGCCGCCGGCGAATGGCTCATCGCACAGAAATACACCTCGACACCCAAGCTCGCCATCGGCGGCGGCAGCAACGGCGGCCTGCTGGTGGGCGCCTGCCTGACCCAGCGCCCGGACCTGTTCGGCGCGGCGGTGCCGGAAGTGGGCGTCATGGACATGCTCCGCTTCCACAAGTTCACCATCGGTTGGGCGTGGGTGTCCGACTTCGGCTCGCCGGACGATCCCGAGGAGTTCAAAGCGATCCGCGCCTACTCGCCGCTGCACAACCTCAAGCCGGGCACCCGGTACCCGGCCACCCTGATCACCACCGCCGACCACGACGACCGGGTGGTCCCGGCGCATAGCTTCAAGTTCGCCGCGGCGCTCCAAGCGGCCCAGGCGGGACCGGCGCCGGTGCTCATCCGCATCGAAACCCGGGCCGGCCACGGCGGTGGCAAGCCGGTGGCCAAGCAGATCGAGGAGATCGCCGACATCTGGAGCTTCCTCGTCCGGGAGCTGGGCGTCGCGGTGCCCTGAACCGGCCGCGGACGTGCCATCAACGGGGCGGCCGACAGCAGGCTGCCTGCGCCGACCGCTTGACGTCGGGCTCGCGAAATCGGCCGAATCAGAAAAGGCGGGATTTTGACCGGGACTTGTGGTCCAATGAGCCCATCGTCATCTCAACAGGAGGTGCCCATGGACCGCCTCACCCGGGTCGGGATCACGTTCGGGGTCCTGGCTTCGCTGATTTGCCTGTTCGCGGGAATCTGGATCCTGTATTTCGTGGGCTTCGAGGCGACGAAGGACAACGCCGTCTCCACCGGCATCGGCCTCTACTTTATCGGCAAGGCCTGTTTCGTGGGGCCCATGCTGGTCATCACCGCGCTGCGGATGGCGAAGCACCGCGACTGACGACGTCGCCCACGGTTTGCCAACCGGCGGCGCCGCCGCTCCATCCGGATGAGGGCCGGGCGGCGCCGTCACCGCAAATCGCGTTCCGTTTGCCGGGGCTCGGCGTCCGGATCGATACCGAGCTTCTGAAAGATCGGCCGCACGATCGCCTCCTGCCGTTGCCAGGCCGCCGCCCGCAAGCGTAGGCCCTCCGCTCGCCATTGCTGATACTCGGGCGTGCCCCGCAAGCGGGCCAGCAGCGGATCCCAGTCGAAAAACTCCCACGTGCCGTGACCCATCCGGACGTCGATCTGGAACTGCCGGAGCGCCGCGGCGGTGTCGCCGGCCAGGGCGTAGGTCTCGACCAGCCGCAGGGAATGGTTCGCGTCGGTGGTTGAGAGCTCCGGGTCGGACAACTTGACGTCGCGACCCGCCGGATCGTGCCGGATCAGGCTGATCTGTCGGAGGATGTTCTGCGTCGTCGCGTTGTCGGGCAGCGTCGCGGCCTGGCGCGCCGCAGCGGACGTGTCGCCCAGCAACAGCGAATAGTAGGCCAGGTAGAACTGACCCCAGTACTTGTCAGGCTCGTCGGCGACGCAGGCCCGGATCCGCTTCAGCGCCTCGGCGCGCCGGCCTTGCTGAAACAGGCAGATGCCGTAGTTGAGCTTGGTGTAGTAGTTCTCGGGGAACAGGCGGATGGTCTGCCGGTAGAGCGCGCCGCTCCAGCGGTACCGGCCGGTCTGGCGCAGGGCGTAGGCCGCCATGGCCGCGTAATCGAGCTCCAGCCGGTCGGCGGCGATCTCCCGGGCGGCGATTTTCAACGTGTCCTCGTAGCGGCCTTCCTGGAGGGCGGAGCGCAGCTGCTGCTGGATGAGCGGACCGTAATCGGGCCGGATCCGCAGGGCCTTTTCCATGTAGTAACGGGCCATGTCCATGTTTTCGGGCTCCAGCGCCAGCCCGAGATTGACCGCCTGGTAGTACAGCCGCGCCAGTCCCGTGTACACCTCCACGGATGGCTCGATGGCGACCGCCCGCTCCAGAAACGACCGACCCTCGGTGAACGCGGTGTCGCGCCCCTGTTCCATCTCGACGATCTTGGACACGCCGCGCAGGTAGAATTCGTACGCCTGCGGATCCATGGTGTCGATCCGGGGTGGCGTCTTCAGATCCAGCCAGGCGCTGATCTGCCCCTTGATCTGGTTGAGGGAGCCCTGCAGATTGCGACGAGCCAGCGGCAGTGTGTCTTGCCATCGGCCGTCGCCGCGCAGATTCTGCAGACGGTACTCGACGGTCAGCTGCTCGCCGCTGGCGCGCAGCGTGCCGGTGATGAGAAAGCCGGCTCCGGCCTTTCGGGCGGCGTCTTCGATCCGGCGGCCCCGGCGCTGCTGGGCGGCGACGTCGTCGAACGGCACCAGGGTCACCGAGACCTCCTCGGCGAACCGCCGGCCCAGCTCCGCGGACAGCCCCTCGGCGATGAACGCATACTCCTGGCGGTCGGTCCGGTTGTCGAACGGGCTGATCGTGACAAAGGGCCGGACGCCCATCCTGCCCGGCAGCAGGAGGAAGGCCGCTCCGGCCAGAATCGCCACCAGCGCCGCAGCCGCAGCAAACCAAAGCCGGCGGCGCGGCCGGCGCATCGTCGACGGGAAGCGTGTCGGCACGGCAGCGGTCACACCGCCCAGCTCGGCAGCCAGGGCGGCGGCGTCCGGGTAGCGCTGCCCGCGATCCTTGGCCAGGCACCGGGCGACGATGGCGTCGATCGCCGCCGGGATCTCCGGCACCAGCCGGCTCGGGGCCGCGGGCTCCTCGTGCAGGATCTTGAACAGCATGGTGCAGGCCGACGAGTCGTGGAACGGGCGGACGCCGGTGAGCATCTCGTACAGAGTGCTGCCCAGCGAGAAGACGTCCGTGCGGCCGTCCACTTTATGCCCTTGAATCTGCTCCGGGGACATGTAGGCTGGCGTGCCCACCAGCCCCTCGGTCAGGGTGATCGCCGACTGGCCCTCCAGACGGGCGGTGCCGAAGTCGCCCAGCTTGATCGTGCCGTCGCCGGACCGGAAGATGTTGGCGGGTTTGATGTCGCGGTGGATGACCCCGTTGGCGTGGGCATAGGCCAGCGCCTCGGCGACCTGGAAAGCGATGCCGGCGGCTTCGTCGAACGGCAGGGCACCCCGGCGGAGGAGCATGTCCCGCAGGTTCTCGCCCTCCACGTGTTCCATGACGATCGCGGCCAGCCGGCCGTCGGCGACAATGTCGTGGATCGTGACGATGTTCGGGTGCTTGAGCCGGGCGGCCGCCCGGGCTTCCCGAAGCATCCGTTCCCTTGATCCGCCGGACGAGGCGTCCGCTTCCGGATTTTCGCGGAGCATCTTGATGCAGATGTCGCGCTGGAGCATGTGATCGCGGGCGAGGAAGACGTCGCCGAACGCCCCGCTGCCCAGCTTCCGATCCACCGTGTACCGGCCGACCAGTGCCGCGGGGAGTTCCACAACCTCGGGCGGCGTTGAAGCACCCGCCGGACCGACCGTGTCAGGCGCCGTGTCTGCGGGGCGTCCGGGGTCTGTTGGGTTGTCGCTGTGCATCGTCTCATCCGCGGCGGGATTCTGGCGGATTCAGTCTAGCATGCGCGCCGGCTCCCGTCCATCCGCCGGGCGCGCATCCATTCAGAGCTCGACTCGGGCGCCGAGCCCCAGGGAATCGGCCGCCTGCAGGGCGACGGCCGCCGCGGCCGCGTCCTGGACTGCCAGCCCCACCGACTTGAACAGGGTGATCTCGTCCGCCGACTGGCGGCCGGGGCGGCTGCCGGCGGCGATCTCACCCAGTTCCGTCCAGGTGTCGGGCGGGCCGATCAGCCCCTCGCCCAGGGGGATCAGCAGATCGCCCGCCTCCTCGAGACAGGCGGCCCGGCTGTCCACCACCAGCCGCGCCCGGGCCACGGTGGCGCCGGGGATCTCGCGCCGGTCGGGGGTGTAAGCTCCCACCGCATTGATGTGCGTGCCGGCCCGGACGGCGGCGTCGTCGAACACGGGAGTGCCGGACGGGGTGGCGGTGCACACGATGCCGGCTGCCGCCACCGCCTCGTCCGCCGAGCGCGCCGGGACCACCGGGATGCCGAGCGCCGCCGAAGTCTCCGCGGCGAACATCGATGCCGCGTCCCCGTTCGGGTCATACACCGTCGCGCGGCGGATGGAGCGGACGGCGCACACCGCCTCCAGCTGCGCCCGGCCCTGGCGGCCGGCGCCGATAACCGCCGCCGTGTCCGCCTCGGGGCGGGCCAGTAGGGCGGTGGCGGCTCC
>JAGOHA010000006.1:0-11962 GCA_017996395.1 Acidobacteriota bacterium
GCGCCGACGCGTAGGGCAAGGCCGCCTCGGCCGCTTCGGAGAAATCCGTGGTGAACAGAATGTTCCGGAGTTGGGGATCGCTCATGGGGCACCACCTGCTGTTTTTCAGCATTATAGCGGAGCCCGGACCCGGCGACAACGGCGGCGTCCGCCGGTCGCCCTGACCAGAGGAAATCAGATTTCCCAGCGCAGCAGGGTGCTGCCCCAGGTGAACCCGGCGCCGAAACTGGCCAGGACGATCCAGTCGCCTTTCCGGATGCGGCCGTCCCGGGCGGCTTCGTACAGGCAGATGGGAATCGTGGCGGAGGTCGTGTTGCCGTAGCGATCGATGTTGACGATCACCTGGTCGTCGCGCAAACCCAGGCGTTCGGCGCACGCTGAGATTATCCGCAGGTTGGCCTGGTGGGGAACAAACAGTTTAAGCTGCTCCGAGGCCAGGTTGTTCCGCCGCAGGATTTCCTCAGAGGCGCTGGCCATCTCGGTGACGGCAAATTTGTAAACCTGGCGGCCCTCCTGGTGGATGACATGCATCTTCTTGTCCACGGTCTCGTGGCTGGGCGGGTTGAGGCTGCCGCCGCCGGGCATGTAGAGGAACTTGCCGCCCGACCCGTCGGTACGGAGCACAAAGTCCATCAACCCGACCTCGTCTTCGCCTGCCGGCTCCAGGAGTGCGGCGCCGGCGCCGTCGCCGAACAGCACACAGGTGGCCCGGTCAGTGTAGTCGACGATCGAGGACATCGTCTCGGCGCCAACGACGACCACCCGCCGGTGGACGCCCGTTCGGACGAACTTCTCACCGACGGCCAGGGCGAAGATGAATCCGGAGCACGCGCCCGACAAGTCGAACCCCCAGGCGTTCTTGGCGCCGATTTTCTCCTGGACCACGCATGCGGTGGAGGGGAAGAACATGTCAGGGGTCACCGTCGGGATGATGATCAGGTCGATGTCCGCGGGCTCGATGCCCCGGGCGCTGCACAAGCGGAGGATGGCCTGGGCGGCAAGATCGGAGGTGGCCTGGCCCTTCTCCACGATGTGCCGCTCATGGATGCCGGTGCGCTCAAGGATCCACTCGTTGGTGGTGTCGACAATTTTCTCCAGATCCGCGTTCGTCAGGACGCGCTCCGGAACGTACATGCTGATGCCGGAAATCTTGACCTTATATTCGCTCACGATGGCCCGCCTTTCGGGTGAATTTTTGAAAACCCAGTTTGTATCAGAATCGCCGGAGCATTTCAACCCTGAATTTCCGGCGCGGCCTTGCTCCCGTCTCGATGCCGCGGGCCCACCGCGGCCTGCCGCGGGAGGAGCGGCTTGCCCGGATCGCCAGAAAAGTAAAGTCCTTTCGCCTTTTTTTGATAGAATGACATCTTTCATCTTGGCCCCGGGACTGTTCGGATGAGCAGCGGCGAAGCGGAAGAGATCCGGCGGTTTTTGGCAGGCGATGAGGGCGCGTTCCAGGCGATCATGAATCGCTGGCACCGGCCCATCGTCAACTTCCTGTACCGGTGCACCGGCAGCCAGGATGATGCCGCCGAACTGGCCCAGGAAACCTTCCAGACCGTCGCCCGTCGACTCGGCGATTTGAAGGATCCCGCCCGGTTCTCCTCGTGGATCTACAAGATCGCCCTGAACCACTCCCGGATGCGGATGCGCAAGCAGCGCAACCGGCAGATGGAGTCGCTGGATGCTCAGACCTTTGAAAACAACGAGCCGAAGGACAGTTACCAATCGCTCACGCTCAACACGTCGCTCTCCCCGGAGGAGCGTCTGTCCAAGCAGGAGATGGCCCGGGTGGTCCGCCAGGCGCTCGACCGGATCGAGCCGAAGCAGCGCGAGGTGATCGTGTTGAAGGAGTATTCCGGACTGCGGTTCCACGAGATCGCCGAGGTGCTCGACGCTCCGATCTCGACGATCAAATCCCGAATGTACCTGGGGCTGGAAAGCCTCCGGCGGGAAATCATCAAAATCATTCGGCCATAGGTGCGCCATGAATTGCGATCAAGCCAGAGAACATTTGCTGGATCTGATGTACGACGAGTTGCCCCCGGGCGCCGAGCGCGACGCCCTGGACGCCCATCTGAGCGGCTGCCCCCGCTGCCGGACCGAACTGGACGAACTGGGCATCACCCGTCGGTTTCTGGCCGCCTGGGACGACGCCGTGCCGGCGGCTTCCCGCCGCCCCCTCGCCCCCGCAGCCGCGGCCGGCCGCCCGTTGCTTCATTTTCCACGGATCTCCTGGCTCACGGCCGCCGCCGCCCTGCTTGTGATCGCCGCCGGCGTCCTGGTGGCCGTCACCCCGGTGCAGATCCGCTACCACGACAACGCGGTGGAGATCCGCTTGGGCAGCACGCCGGCAGCACCGACTGCCGCCGGCTCGGAATGGCTGCGCACGGTGGACCAGATGATCGCTGAAAGCGAAACCCGGCAGATGGGCCGGTTCATGGACGCCATGCAAAATGTCCATTTCAGGCTCGAGGATGAGCGATACCGCGACCGTCAGGCCATTCAGCAAGGTTTCGATCTGGTAAAGGAGATTTATATGGACCAGATCGAGCGCAACAACCAGCTGCTGGAACTGTCTCTCCAGCAGGCGGACTACCGCACCCGAATCCAACCCCGTTGAGGTCGTCATGATGCGCAGAAGCTATCTACCCGCTGTGTTCTGCCTGATCGTCGGGCTGTCCGGCACCACCAGCCTCCATGGCGCCGGCACACCGGCCGTCGATCTGAACCAGCTGCGGCGGGAGTGCGAACTATTTGAGAACATCCTCAACACCTCCCTGCGCCAGAACATCCAGAATCCCCTCTTCATCGCCGAGAAGGTGCGCGGCGCGTACCTGGAAGGCTACGGTGTCACCTTCACATACACCGTCAACCTGAACCGCTCGATGATCCTGTTCCCCAGATCCACCCAATCCGCGACAACCCAGTCCGGCAACGAACCCGATCTCGGGAAGACAGTTCAGATCCTGCGGCGATGTGCCGCGGAGGTGTTGAGCCAGTACGGATCAGCCTTCCGGCAGTTGCCCGCCCAACACAAAATCAGTATAATCGCCCACGTTCTTTCCCGCTCGGTGGATCCGAATGTGCAATCCGGGCACGTCTTGGTCGTTACGGCTACCCGGAACGATCTGGACCAACTCCAGCGTGCCCGAATCAATGCCGATGAATTCAAAAAGAGGATCGTCTACCTTGAGTATTAAACTGTCCGACATCAAACAGAAGAAAAAGATCGGCGATATCCTGGTGGAAAAAGGGCTGGTCAGCGCCGACGAGCTCAAGACCGCGCTCAACCTGCAGAAGGAGTCGCGGGAGAAGATCGGGCGGATCCTCTGCGAACTGGGTTACATCTCCGAGAAGGATCTGTTGCAGGAGCTGAGCCTGCAGCTGGAGATCCCCATCCTGATCCCCGAGATGATCCCGCCGGTTCCGGTCATCGAGAACACCTTCAGCATCAATTTCATGAAGTTCAACCGGTTTCTCCCGGTCCATTTTGAGGGCGGTCTGCTGAGCATCGCTTGCGTCTATCCCAACGACTACGCCCTGGTCAATACCATCCGCCAGCTCACCCAGCACGAGATCAAGACTTACCTGGCGGTCGAGTCGGAAATCATGGACCTCATCGACCGGCTGTACGGCGGCGCCGCGTCCGACATGGAACGGATTATTGAGGGCATCGGTGACGGCGAGATGGCCGGTCTCGAGGACGTCGAGGACATCGAGCACCTCAAGGATCTGGCCTCGGAGGCGCCGGTCATCCGTCTGGTCAACCTGTTCCTCCAGAAGGCCGTGGAGAGCCGCTCCAGCGACATCCACGTGGAACCCTTCGAGAAGGAGTTCAAGGTCCGGTTCCGCATCGACGGCATCCTCCACGACATCGAATCGCCGCCGAAGCATCTCAAGGCGGCGATCATCTCCCGCATCAAGCTCATGGCCAAACTGAACATCGCCGAGCGGCGGCTCCCCCAGGACGGTCGCATCAAACTCCGCGTGCTGGGCAAGGAAATCGACCTGCGCGTCTCGACCCTGCCCACGCTGTTCGGCGAGAGCGTCGTGCTTCGCATTCTGGACAAAGGTTCGGCTGCCCACTACGACCTGGCCAAGCTCGGTTTCCTGAGCGACACCATGAACGCGATCCACACGATCATCCGCCGTCCCTACGGCATGTTCCTGGTGACGGGCCCAACCGGCAGCGGCAAGTCAACCACGCTCTACGGCTCGCTCAAGAAGATCAACCTGCCCGATAAGAAGATCATCACCATCGAGGACCCGGTGGAGTACCAGATTGAAGGGGTGAACCAGATCCACGTGAATCCCCAGATCGGCCTCACGTTCGCCAGCGGCCTGCGCCACATCGTGCGCCAGGACCCGGATGTGATCATGGTGGGCGAAATCCGCGACCTCGAGACCGCGGAGATCGCCATCCGGGCCGCTCTCACGGGCCACCTTGTGTTCTCCACCCTGCACACGAACGACGCGCCGGGTGCCATTGCCCGCCTCATCGACATGGGCGCGGAAGACTACCTGCTGGCGTCCTCGATTCTGGGCATCCTGGCCCAGCGCCTGGTCCGGGTCATCTGTGACGAGTGCAAGCAGCCGGTCCGGCCCGAGTCGGCGCTGCTCAAGCAGTTCAATTTCCCGAACGACACCATGTTCTTTGAGGGAAAGGGATGCCCCAGTTGCGCGGGCACCGGTTACCACGGCCGGATCGGGATCTTCGAGCTGATGAACATGACCGAGGAGGTCAAACACCTGACCATCAGCCGCTCGCCGGCGTCCGAGATACGCAAGATGGCCATTCAACAGGGCATGCGCACGCTGCAGGAGGACGGCTTCCTGAAAGTCAGCCGGGGTATGACCACCCTCGCCGAAGTGCTGCGCGTCACGCAGGACGTGTAGGCGAACCGCACGAGGGATCATGACGGCATTCAGCTACAAAGCCACCACCCGCGACGGCAAGGTCGTCGAAGGCCTGATCGAGGCCGAGAACGAGCGCGCGGTCCTGGTTAAACTGCAGGACCTGGGCTATCTGCCGCTGCGGATCACCGCAGGATCGAAAGGCGGCTCCTCCATGTTCGCCTTCAATTTTTCGGCCCAGCGCCGGCGCAAGGTCCGCACCAAAGACCTGCTGATGTTCACCCAGGAGCTCAAGACTCTGCTTCGAGCCGGACTCCCGCTGGACCGCAGCCTGATGATCCTCGAGCAGCTCACGGAGAAGGGCGTGTTCCAGGAGATCATCCACGACGTCATCGGCAAGATCAAGGGTGGCAAAACCCTGGCCGACGCCATGGCCGATCATCCCGACGTGTTCCCCAAGGTCTACGTGAACATGATCCGTGCGGGCGAATCCGGCGGCGTGGTGCCGCAGGTTTTGGAGGAAGTCAGCGCCTACCTCGAGCGGAGCGTCGAGCTCAGGACCTACCTGGCGACCTCGCTGATCTACCCGGTCATCGTTTCTTCGATGATGATCGTGTCGCTGCTGGTGATGTTCCTCTTCGTCATCCCCAAGTTTGCGCAGATCTTCGAAAGCTCGCGGGCGCCGATCCCGCTGCCCATGCAGGTGCTGATGACGATCAGCGATTTCTTCACCGGCTGGTGGTGGGCGATCGTGGGCGTCCTGGTCCTCGCCGTCCTGGGCTTTGTCCGCTGGCGCCAGACACCCCGGGGCCGGCGGATCTGGGACGAGCGGCTGCTCCGGACGCCCGTCTTCGGGCGGCTGGTCAGTCTGGTGGAAGTTGCCCGGTTCAATCGGACCCTGGGCACCCTGTTGCAGAGCGCCGTCCCGCTCGTCCAGGCGCTCACGCTGGTCAAGGAGATCATCAACAATCAGGTCATTGCCGAGACCATCGAACCCATCAAGAATGGCGTCAAGAAAGGCGACGGGCTGGTGGGCCCCATGCGAAAGACCGGCGTCTTCCCGCCCCTGTCCCTGCACCTGATCGAGGTGGGCGAAGAGACCGGCAACCTGGCCGCCATGCTCACCCAGGCCGCCGACGTGTTCGAAAACGACGCCCGGGTGGAGGTCAAGCGGTTGATCGGCCTGTTCGAACCCGCCATGATCCTGCTGATGGGCGTGGTGGTGGGCCTGATCGTCATCACCATGGTGTTTTCGATATTCAGCATCAGTGAGATTCCGATGTAGGAGAAGCTATGAGCGAGAAACGGGAGCGTCGTCGGCAGCACTGCAGGGGTTTCAGCTTGATCGAGCTGATGGTGGTGCTTGTCATCCTGGGTTTGATTGTCGGCATCGTGGGCCCGAGTGCGTGGCGCCGGCTGACCCAGGGCCAGAAGATCGCAGCCAAAACCCAGATCCAGCAACTGGAAGCGTCCCTGCTCAGTTTCAGCACCGACATGGGCCGCCTGCCCACCACCGAGGAAGGGCTCAAGGCGCTGGTCGATAACCCGGACGGCTCGGAACTATGGGCCGGCCCCTATCTGAACAAGATGAAGGTGCCCAAGGATCCCTGGCAGGCGGAATACGTGTACACCTTTCCGGGTTCCCACAACAACGAATTCGACCTTTACTCCAAGGGACAGGACGGCCAGGCGGGGACCGCCGACGATATCACCAACTGGGAGTGATCCATGAACCGGCGCCGCGGCGGATTCACGTATGTGGAGGTGGTGGTGGTGCTGGCCATCCTGGCCGTCACCGGCCTCGTCGCCTATCCGCCGCTGCGCGCCACGCTGGAAAAAACCCGGATGGAGAGCGCCGTCCGGGAGCTGGCGGCTCTGTTGAAATACGCCCGGGAAAAATCGATGGCCGAACAGGAGACCGTAGCCGTGGTGCTGCGCAAACAGGAAGGCGACCTGACGATCTTCAATCGCCGCGGCCAATCCATCAAATATTATCGCCTGTACGACAGAGTCACGTTCGCCCGCCTCTTCCTGGACGGGCTCGACGTGGCGGACAATCGGACGGTGGTGTGGTTCTACCCTGACGGACGCAGTACGGGTGTCGCCATGGTCGTCCGCCATGACAGCGGCCGCCAGCTTCGGCTTAAAACCGACATTCTCACCGGCAACACGCGGATCTACGCCCCCGGTGAAAGCGGGTTTGATGATGACGTGTTCAATCCCTGACAACCGGGAGACCGAACTTCGCCTTCGCCGCCGGCGTTCCGACGCCGGTTTCTCCTTGTTGGAAGTGGTGATCGCAGTGGTGCTGGTCGGGGTGATCTTCGGCGCCATCATCCAGGCGTTCTCATACTCACTCCGGAACATCAGCCAGGTCAACGTGTATCAGATCGCCCTCCAACTGGCGCAGAACAAGATGAACGAGCTGCTCATCGACGAGAGCATCATTGAGGATGGCGCGCTGGATGGATCGTGGGACGACAATTACAGCTGGCGCGCCGTGATGGAAACCCGCGAAGTGGACGATCTGACCGTCGACAAAAACCGGCTGACGACCCGGCTGCTCCACATCCGGCTCACCGTCACGTACACCAACGAAGGCCGCCGCCGGGAGGTCCGGCTGTTCACCATCAAGCTCGTGCCCAAGCCGAGCGTGGGCGAGCCCGGCCGGCTCTCGGGGAGGAGGACGCCCTATGGCCGCTAGGCGCACGCTCTCCCCCAGAGGATTCAGCTTGCTGGAAGTGCTGGTGTCGGTGACGCTGTTCGCCATCATCTGTTCCGTGCTTTACTCCGGATTCTCCATGGTCACCCGCAGCTGGCGCCGCGGCCACGAGAACATCCAGCAGAGCGAGCGGCTGCGCAGTGTGTTCGAGCTGATCCGGCGTCAGGTTATCTCCATCTACCCGGTGGTACCGGTGGAGGAGGACACCGAGGCTGATCTGGCCCAGCCGGGGCCCCAGCGCATGATCGCCGCCAAGATCCCCTACTTCGTGGGCAGCGACCAGCAGGTCGCCTTCGTCACCCTGTTTTCGCTCCGGCTCAACGCCATTCCCGGCCTCTGCTTCGTGGCTTATGGTGTCGAGCCGTCCCCGAGCGGCGACGGGTTGGCTCTGGTGGAACTGGAGAAGCCGTACACCGGCATCAGTCCGCTGGCGGCGGACGGCGTGTCGTCGGCGCCGGAGAACATGTATCGCTACACCCTGCTCGACCGTTTGGAGGAAGTCTCGTTCGAGTTCTACGGCCTTGACCTGTCCCAGGCCGGCGTCGTGCCGGAGGAGGAGCAGACCAAGCAGTGGTACCCCACCTGGAAGGTCGAGGAGATGGGCGACCTGCCGGAAGCGGTCCGCATCCGCTACCGGTTCATGCCCGAAGCCAAGATGCGGTTCCCGGAAGGCGAAATCCTTGTCCCTATCCGGAGCAAAGGCAACCTGCCCGCCGGTCGGGTGCCGCGGAGAATGCCGAATGCGACGACGTGAGCGCCCCGCGCGGGGCTCGGTTCTCATCGCGATGCTGTGGATGCTCATGGCCATGAGCATCCTGTGCATCAGTTTCGCTAAGACGGTCCGGGTGGAAGCCAACGCGGTGTCCAACACCCGCGGCCTGACCCAAGCGTACTACCTCGCCCAGGCCGGCATCTCCGAAACCATCTACAAGCTGGTGGTCTACCGCCTCGAAGGCGGCGTCTCATCATTCTCGGCCGAAGCCGAGCTGGAACCCCGTGACATCGATCGCGGTCGGGTGATCCTTCACACCGACGTCGCCGACGTGACGGTGGAGATCTTCGACGAGGACGGCAAGATCAACATCAACCGCGCCAACAAGGACCTTCTGCTCAGCCTGCTGCTCGGACTCGGCTTGGAGGACAACCGCGCCGACATCATCTCGGACTCCATCCTCGACTGGTGCGACATTGACGAGGACTATCACGCCAACGGAGCGGAATCGGACTATTACCTGGGCCTGGAAAATCCGTATGCCGCAAAAAACGGCCCCATGGACACCATCGAGGAGCTGTTGCTGATCCGCGAAGTCGACTCCCAGCTCTTCTACGGCTACACATACGAGGATGAGTCCGGCTCGCTGCGGCACATGCCGGGACTTAACCAATGCGTCAGCGTCTATGGCTCCGGTTCCGGTGTCAACATCAACTCGGCGCCGTACACCGTGCTACTGAGCATCGGTTTCCCGCCCGAGATGGCCCGCCGCATCATCGCCGAGCGGCAGGAGCGCCCCTTCAAGGACCAGCAGGATTTCAATACGCGCGTGCCCGAGTCTCCCGGCATGGAACAGCTCAAGGCGCCCATTGTGACGCGTCCCCCTGTCCAATCCTCATACTTTTCGCTGATCTCCACCGCCAAGATGCACAACTCAAAACTCCAAAAGACCATCCTGGCAATTGTCCGGCTCAACCCGCGCTTCCCGCTCAAGCACAGCATCGTATACTGGAACGAGAACTATCAGACGCAGACAGCCGATTTCGAACTCATGGAGGAACAGGGATTGCCATGATGTACCTGAAAAAAGCCATCGGCGTGTTCATTCACGACGATGATCTGGACATCGAGGTCGTCGCCCGCAGCTTTGGCGACATCCATTTTCTGGGCGGCCTGACTCTGAGCGGCCTGTCCCAGAAGGATCCGCTGGTTTTTCGGTCGGAGCTCGAGGATTTCTTCGCCGGCCTGAAGATCAAGCCGGAAAACGTGGTCGTCGGCCTCGCGCCCGACCAGCTCGCGTTCCGGCGCCTGGTCCTGCCCGCCGAGGCCGAGGACAACCTGGAACAGGCGATCCGGCTCCAGATCATGAACGTGGTCCCCTCCGACACCGATGAGTTCTGCGCCGAAAAAATCGTTCGCCGCAGCGCCGACGGCAAATCCTTCGAGGTCGATCTTTACATCATCCCCCGCGAGCGCGTGCGCAAGCTGCTGGACTTGTTACGGCAATTGGGCCTGGCCCCCCAGGCACTGACACTCACCGCGCTGGGTTTCGAGCGCCTGCTGAAGAAGGACGGCCCGGCCAACCAGCACCCGGTGTTCATCGCCGATCTGGATTTGAACAATTTCGCCGTCCACGTGTTCCAGGGCGGCCGGTTCACATACTTCAAACTGGCGTGGATCAATCCGGCCAACAAGAATCTTCAGAACGTCCTGAAGGAAGTGGAGCGCTGCGCGTCGTTGATCCAGCTGCCGGACGACCAGGACATCGACGTGATGCTCAACATCTCCGACTCCAACTGGCAGGATCAGCTGGTTGAGGGCGAATACCCCTTCCTCCGCTATCTCAAGGAATGCTCCCCCTTCCCGGAGCGCACCACGCTGAACCTGAAGCCGCTCTCCGTGGCCCTGCAGGCGCTGGAGCACAACCGCCGCTCCTTCAACCTCATCCCCGCCGAATGGCGTGAAAAATCGTCCTCGATTAGTCTGGTGCCGACCCTCATTCTGGCGGCGGGGTTGGTTCTCCTTCTGGGGATCAGCTTCACCCGGGTGTATTTTCAGGAGTCGTCCTACAACGACCAACTCCAGCGGAACCTCGCCAAGATCGAGCGCGAATATCGGAGCACGATGCAGTTGCGCCGGAACATCGTCCGCGTCCGCAACGAACTGGACACCTACCAGCGCGTGATCAAAAGACCGATTTCCGACCTGGACATTCTGCGCGAGCTGACCGAGAAAGCGGGGGACAAGACCTACCTCAGCGAATACGTCCGTGCGAACAATCTGATCGTCAGCGGGTACACCGACTCGGTGCTGGATCTGCAGACGCGATTGACGGCCATCCGGTTTTTCAAGGGCGTCAACCTGCAGGGATCCATCACCAAAACCAAGGAAGGACTCGAGCATTTCCGCTTCGAGATCCAACTGCTGGAGGAATGACGTGAACATCTCACGCAGGGATCGGCGGGTCATCCTGATTGGCGGCGTGATTGTCCTGCTGGTCGCGGCCGTCTGGTACGGAATTCTGCCGCTGATTGAATACGCCCGCCAGCTTGAGAACGACAAGAATCAGCTTGAGGGCGATTTGATCCGCAAGGCGGAAATCATCCGCCAGAAGGATGACTACCAGCAGTCGCTGGCCGGACTGATGGCCGCCGAAGACCGCTTCCGGTCGATCATGATCGAGGGCACCGATCCCGCCCAGGTGACATCCGAGCTGCACCGCGTGGTGAATACGCTGGCCGAACAGCACGGCATCAGCGTCTCGCGGATCGACGCTTCCCTGAAGCCCGAGCGGTTCGACACCGAAACGGTCAAGCAGAACCCGTTCATGGGCAATTTCCTCAAACTGCGCGTGCGGGCGTCGCTCAAGTGCACCCCCGACAAACTGATGGCGATGCTGGCGTCGATCGAAGGGCATCCGAAATACCTCGCAGTGGAACGTCTGGAGGTTCGGGCCTGGAACGTTCGACCCGACAAAGAGATCAATCCGGATATCGTCGTGATGACGCTCATATTCAAACCGGACGAGAGCGGATCCGATAAAAAGAAGCCTTCCAGCCAGGCCCGCCTGGCCGGAAACTCCTCGGGAGGCCGATCATGAAACGACCCATCATTTTGGCAAATATCATCCTGATTCTGTGCATGGCGGGGCTGACTTACAAGCTCAAATTGGACTGGGATCGCTGGAATCAGCAGCACAACATTCAAAAGCTCATGGAGCGGGTCAAACCGCAGGCGCCGGAATTCCCGGCGGTCGACGCCCAGCCTGTCCGAACGGCCATGTCGGCGGCCGAGTTGAGTTACATCTCCGACAACAACCTCTTCCACAAGGATCGCAACATGAACCTGCCGAAGATCGAGGATCCGGCGAAAACCGTCATCCGCCTGAACAATCCCCCAGAAATCATGGGGGTTGTCGTCATCGAGGGGCGGAAGTACATTCAAGCGCGATCCTCGAAAGGCGGAGGCGAGGGCAACCGTGCCGTGCAGCTCGCGGAAGGCGACAAATGGGAAACCATTTGGCAGCTCGACGCCATCCTCGACGACCGAATCGTCCTCGTTTCCGGCGAAGCCCGCCAGGAAGTCCTGTTTCACGATCCCGACAAGCGCCGGCCCCAGAAAGCGGCGGGTCCCAGTCAGGCGAAAGGGAAATCCGCCATCCTGACCATCGG
>JAGOHA010000006.1:12062-33206 GCA_017996395.1 Acidobacteriota bacterium
AATCCGCCCAAGGCCGGCGAGGAGGCACCGCGCCGAGCGCCAATCCCGATCGAGGCCCAGGCGCCCCCTCCGGCCGCGCAAGCCCAGCCTCCCGACGTCCAGGAACCCAAGCCGGAAGGCGCCGAGGAGACGGCAGCCGCCGCACAGGCGCCGCCGACGCCGGCCAAGGTCAATGTCACTGCTAAGGGCGTCAGCCTGAAGTACGACGACGTCGACCTGCTCGACTTCATCGATATTGTTGCCGGCATTCTCAACCTGAGTTATATCGTCGATCCGCAGGTCTCCGGCCGTGTCAGCATCAACATGAATTCGCCCGTGCCCCGGGAAGCTCTCTATGACATCTTCATCGATATTCTGCGGATCAACGGAGCGACGATCATCAAGTCGGGCGATATCAATCACATTGTCCCCATCGAGGAGAGCCGGCAGTACCCGGCGGCTATCGAAAAAATCGACCCCGACTACACCTCCGAGGGCAATGATCTGACCACCGTCATCACCCCAATCGAGTTCGTCCCGTCCGCCGACATCGCCAAGCTTCTGGATGAGTTCAAGACGGAAAAAACGCTCATCATCAATTACGACACTTACAACCTGCTGGTCCTGACCGACTTCAAAGACAATTTACGCAAGCTCCTGCATATCATCAAGATTCTGGACGGCGGCTTCTTCGAAGTCAACAAAGTCGAGCTCATCACCGTCAAGTTCAACAAGGCAGAGGACCTGGCCAAGGACCTGGAAGCGGTGTTCAACGCGGGCGGCTCCTCCAGCGGCATCCGGTTCATCGCCGTGCCCCGCATGAATTCGGTCCTGGCGGTCTGCCGGTCCCCCCGCGCACTGGAAACCGTTTACAAGTGGGTGGAAAAACTGGACATACCATCCTCCGGTGGCAATGAGACATTCGTATACAAGGTGGAGAACACGACCGCCACAAACATCGCCGACATCCTGGGTCAGCTGTTCGCGGATCAGGGAGCCCAGGTGGGCACTGTGTCGGCCCCCCAGCGGGCGATCCAGACCGGTGAGGGCGGAGCGGAACGATCCACCGCCAGCCTGCCCTCCGGCGGCCAGACCATCAGCCCGCAGCTCAAGGGTACCATGCGCGGGAGCGAGCGCGGTCCGATCCAGGGTCTTTCCGGCGGCGTGAAGATCATCGTGGACGAACTCAACAACAACCTGATCATCCACGGCACCCAAGCCGATTACGAATTCTTGCTCAAGACCATTAAAAAGCTGGATGTCCTGCCCCGTCAGGTGCTCATCGAGGCCAAGGTGATCCGGGTGGACTTGAGCGATTCGCTCAAGATGGGCGTCAACTATTTTCTGCAGGAGCGGTCCGGCGCCTATCCGCCCACAACCGGCTCCATCCAATGGGGCGAAAGTGCCGGTTTGAACATCAGTACCATCGCGGTGTTCGGTTCCCGTGAAATCAAGGCCCTGCTCGACACCCTGGAGACCATCTCCAAAATCCAGGTTCTGAACAGCCCCTCCGTTCTGGTTCTGGACGGCAACGAAGCCACGATCAGCGTCGGCACCGAGATCCCCATCGCCACGAGCACATACACCAACCCGTGGGCGAACAATCAGGACCCGAATTACAACATCACCAACACCCAGATCCAGTACCGCTCCACCGGCGTCAACCTCAGCGTGTCGCCCCGGATCAGCGCCTCCGGAATCGTGACCCTGGAAATAGCCGTGGAGGTCAGTTCACCCGGCGACAGCGCCGGCGGGCTGGGTGGCTCCCCCCCGATCAACGCGTCCAACGTCAACTCCACGCTCGTGGTCGAAGACGGCAAGTCGGTCCTCATCGCCGGACTGATCAAGGAGGAAAACACTAACTCACGCAGCGCCGTGCCGCTCATCGGCCACGTGCCGATCTTCGGTTGGCTCTTCAGCTCGACCACCGTGTCGAAGGCACGGACGGAGCTTATTGTCATCCTGTCGCCCCGGGTGATCCACACGACTCAGGATGCCACCGACGCCACGTATCAGGTCGTCGACACCCTGTCCAATATCAACAAGTATTTGAAGAAGAAATGGCCCCAGGGCCAGTTGGGCGTGCTCCGTGACACTTCGGATACCGCCAAAAAACTGGAAGAAGCATTGAGAGAAGGACACAAGCCGGAACAGCCGGAACCCGAATCGAACGAAAAAAAGCAGGATACGCCGCCACCGGCAGAGAAATCGCCGCAACCGCCTGAGCCGCCGCCGGATGAAGCGGACCCGCCGTCTCGTGTCCACTGATCGACGCGCAAGCCGGAAACGCCTGACAGGGTCCCCCGGGACCCTGTTTTGTTTGACGCAGAATTTAGCAACTTTTCGAGTGGTTTATTATCTCTATCGTATGGATAATGTTGATCTGTGAAATTTCGCCCGAAAACTGCAGTAGCTTAAACCGTTGAATGCCCAAGACCTCCAGTCATTGATTCAGCAGGCTCAAGATGGCGACCGGGATGCGTGCCATCTGTTGTACCAGTTTTTTGTCGCCCGAATCTTCAATTTTGTTTTGGGCATGGTACGCAGCCGGGAGGATGCGGAAGATGTCACCCAGGACGCTTTCATCCAGGCATTCAACAACCTGCTTCACCTCAAGGACTTGGGTAAGTTCGAGCAGTGGTTGTACCGCATCGCTCGCAATGAGGTGTACCAGCGTTTCCGGAAGAAGAAGGTCCAAGAGGTGATGCTGGAACCCGAGTTTCTTCCCGCCGAAGAGGCCGGCGGAAGGCGCCCCACCAGCAATCCGGAAGAAGAGGTCCTGACGGTGGAACTGGAGCAGGTTATTCAACGAACGCTCACCGAGTTGCCGCCGAAATTACGTGAGGTGTTCATCTTGTCCGTGCTCCAGGAATTGAGCTACAAAGACATTGCAGGCATTGTCGATCGTTCGCTTTTGTCGGTGAAGACGGACATTTATCGGGCTCGTGTTTTTGCCAAAGAGATGATTAAACGGTATTTGACCCAAGGTTAATGAAATGAATCGGCTGCCATTGCGTTATCGAATTCACTTCCTGGTCGGGGACACCCGGCTGGGTCGGAGTGTCTTCCGGCGCGTTGAGGAGTCGGCCGACATTCGGCAACTCCGACAAGACGAAGCGGACTTGGACACTTTTTTCCGGCAGCATTTTCGGGCAGCCGAACCGGCAACCGACATGTGGCCGCAGATCGCTCGCCGGCTGGACGAGCCGGGCACGCGCCCGCTTCCTTTCGCTGCACCCCTTCGCCCGGCACCCCGGACGATCCTTACCGCCGCCGCTGCCGTATTGCTCGTCACCGCTTTGGTCTTGCTGACGCCCTGGTCTCCCGGCCCTTCGCGTCAGGAAATTCTAAGCACCATCGACAGTCGCTACCAGACCATCTGGGCGGTTGACGCGGCCTCACAGACGAACCCGTTCGACGGTAACGGCATCCTTGAATCCACCGCGGATGAGAATCCTTTCCAGGCCGCAGGGGGGCCGGCCGCAGCCAGTCTGCGGCTTGACGAAAACCCGTTCCGGCGATTGATCCAACAGGATTAAGGCTCAGGAGATTGACATATGGACGCTGCAAATCAATTCCAAAGAATCGGCAAACGGACGCTTCTGTTTGTGGCCGTTCTGATGATCTGTTTGGTGAACTACAGCCCGGCTGCTGCGGGTGATTCGGCTGCTGTTGACGCCAGGACCGTGAAACAGTTATCCATTGCCGAGACGCAGCACGAGATCATCCAACTCCTGATTCAGAAGGGCGAATACGACAAGGCCATCACCGAGCTGCAGGTGATTCTCGACCTTAATCTGCCGGTAGCCTTTGAAGAGGCGATCTTCAAGGAAATCGTCATCGTGACCAAAAAGTTGTATGAATCGGGTCAAAAGGAGCATGCGTACGAGGTCCTGGAACTGGGTTTCAATTCGCTTAAAACAAAGGATTTCCGGGCCCGCGTGTTGAACGTGAAAGCCGGTTTGCTGAAGCGTGACGGACGATTGGACGAAGCAATCCAGACCTACAAACAGGAAGTGGAACTGCGCGAGAAGAAAACTGGCAAATAGTCAAACCTGTTTCTCAGCCGACCGGATTTAAATTCCCAAAATTATTATTTTTTTCTTTACATAAGTTTTTTTTGGTGTCAGAATAAAGTCGTTATATTAAACGGACGGGTCTTCTGTGACCACGAAACGACTGGTTGTCATCGCAAGCGTGATCCTGCTGACTGTGATCGTCAACGGCGGTCGTCCGTTCTCTTTCCCGCATAACGGAGCGGCGCTGCCCAGACACCACTTTGACGTGGCAACCGTCGGTTCAGACCTCGGGTCTGCCGCCGAGCAATCGTTGCGCGCTGCCCTGCTCTTCCAGTCCGTTCCCAATTTCCAGCACGTGGCCGGCCCCACCCTGCAGGATCGGCGTTCCCCGGCCGGCTCCGTCGCCGCCTATTTGCGCACCGATCGCTCGATCGTCACCATCCCCAGCACGACGTCCGCAGCGGGCCACACGCCCACCACGCTCGCCGTGAGCCACCGCCCCAGCCCGGCTCCGACCCGTATCGGAAAGGTGTCCGACAGCTTCGTCTCCGGCGATCCATCGGAGATCACCGAGCCTGTCGTACCCATCGCCGTGCTGGCAACGCTGGTCAATGAGGATCCGTGGAACGGCGCCTTCGAGCCCAGCGATGACAATCCTTTTACCCAGGTGCTTCTGCAGACCGATCCCGAACCGGACAACTCGGCGCACGATGCCAACGGCAGTGCCGATGACGGCTCGGACGCCTCTTCTCATGCCGGCGACGAGTCGTCCGGCGACGATGGCGCCGATGCAGCTTCGGAGACCAGCGACACTGACATCGCATCCACGGTGGAATCATCCGAAGGCGACCCGGAGTTTGTGGTGTTCCACCGCTCGGCGGCCGGCCAGACGGTCAACCTGGTGACCAAGCGGATTGACGAGCACCATTTCAAGATGGACAACGGTGCCGTCCTGGAGATCCAGTTGTGCGGCACCTTCCTCGATCGGCGCGGCGATCCCTGCTTCCTGCTGTTCGACGACTTCAACAACGACTTCCTGACGGACGCCCTCAACATCCAGCAATCCAACGGGGCTTGCCGGCTCTTCCTGAACACGGGTGCGGAACTTGCCCCCATGCGTGCGTTCACCCCGGACAACCGGCCTCAGTTCGGTACGCGGCTGCCCTTCTTCGAACCGGGCAGCCGGCAGCTGACTATGTACTGCCCCGAGAACAACGTGCTCGATATTTATGAGGATTGGGGAATCGGCCGATTCGAGCTGTCCGTCAGCATTCCGCTCGCGTACAAATACGATGGCATAGCCAGTTCGGATTTCAACGGCGACGGATTCGGTGATCTGGTCCTCCAGAATTTGAAATACAACCGGGTGAACTATCTCCGGAACATCAGCGGACAGGCTCTCCAGTTGTTGGCGACACCACCGCCCTTCACCCCGCCGACTTTGGTTCAATTCTCTCCCTGGCCGGGTCGGGCTGCCGCCAAGTTCTGGCTGTGCGACTACAAGGATCAGCTAATGATCTATCCGGTGATCAGCGGCCCCGGCCGACTGGCGGCATTGCTGAATCGCCTCGAAGCGGACAACTGCCTGGTTGTCGGTGACTTCAATCAAGACAACCGAATCGACTTCGCCATCGGCCGGATCTCATTCTAACCGGGGCGTGATGGCCCAGCTCCCCCGTGTATCCATCCTGATCCCTGTTTATAACGAGAAGGAGTCCCTTCCGGAACTCCACCAGCGGCTCGTGACGGTCATGGTGGAGCAAGGCGACCCGTTCGAGATCATTTATGTCAACGACGGCAGCACCGACGGATCGGCGGATGTCCTCGACGCATGCTTTGCCGGCGACGCGCGCGTTCAGGTGATCCACTTCCGCAAGAATTTCGGCAAAGCCGCCGCACTGTCCGCCGGCTTCTCAATCGCCCGCGGTGTCGAACTGGTCACCTTGGACGCCGACCTACAGGACCTGCCCGAGGAAATCCCCCGGTTTCTCGACAAGCTCCATGAAGGCTACGACTTGGTCAGCGGCTGGAAATATCCCCGGCGCGATCCGTTGAGCCGGCGGCTGGCGTCACGGATCTACAACCGGGTCACCCGATTCCTTTCCAGAGTGCCGCTCCACGACATGAATTGCGGTTTCAAGGCGTTCAGTCGGGAGGCCACCCATTCCCTGCGCCTCTACGGAGAGCTCCACCGATACATCCCGGTCATCGTCCACAGCAAGGGATTCCAGGTGGGTGAAATCCAGATCGCGCATCACCCGCGCCGCTTCGGCAGTTCCAAGTACGGTCTGTGGCGGTTCATCAGCGGTTTCTTCGACCTGATCACCGTGCTCATGCTGACCCGGTTCATGTCGCGCCCGCTGCACGTGTTCGGCCTGATCGGATCCCTGGCGGTGCTGGCCGGCGGCGCCACGTCCCTCTACCTGATCATCAGCCGGCTGTTCGGCGAATACCTCAGCAACCGCCCACTGTTCTACCTGGCCCTGTCGGTGCTCATCGTCGGCGTTCAGCTGGTTTTCTTCGGCCTGCTTGCCGAGATGATCGCCCACTCGCGTGACACCGAGGCTCACTACTCGATTCGGGAGCACAAGCGTCACCAACCACCCGCCGGCGAGGCTGACCCTTGACCCTGGGCATCCTCGGCCCGTTTCCGCCGTTCCGCGGCGGCATCGCCACGTTCAACGTCCACCTCTGGACAGAATTGCACAAACGGACGCGGTGTATCGCCTGGAATTACCGGCGGCTGTACCCGCGGTCGATTTTCCCGGGTCAGACTCAGCTCGACGAGAGCCGACTGCCGTTCCAGGTTCCGGCCGAAGCCGTGTTCGATCCGTTCCGGCCCTGGCACTGGCCGGCCGGCCTGAACGCCATCGGCCGTTCAATGCCCCGTGCCCTGATCGTGGCGGTCTGGACGCCGCTGTTCGCGCCGTCGCTGGCGGTGTTCCTGAATCGCCTGCGGCGACGCACCCGGATCCCCCTGGCCGCCGTCTGTCACAACGTGCAGCCCCACGAGAGCATCCCACTGGGCGGAATATTCCAGCGTCGGTTGCTCCGGGCCATGGACACGGTGATTGTCCACTGCCGGCGCGACCAGGACGCACTCGCCGGTGCACGCCCAGGACAAACCGTGATTGCCCTCTACCATCCTCTCTACGAGCAGTTCCCCGGTCCCGCCGATCTCGACCGGAATGACGCCCGCGCCCGGTTGGGTCTGGCGGATTCCACGCGCCGACTCATCCTGTTCTTCGGCCTCGTGCGCCCCTACAAGGGACTGGACGTGTTGCTGGAGGCGTTTCGGATGCTGTCCGCCACCGATCCGGACGTGAGCCTGATGGTGGCGGGCGAGTTTTACGAAAAACCCGAGCGCTTTGAGCCGCTGCTGGGCGAGCTCGTCCGCAGCGGGCGGCTCATCCTGCGCGATCGGTTCATCCCCAACGAGGATGTTCATCTCCACTTCCGGGCTGCCGATCTGGTGGTCCTGCCCTATCGCCACGCGACGCAGAGCGGGATCATTCCGCTGGCCTACCAGTTCGGCCGCGGCGTGGTGAGCACCCGGGTGGGCGGTCTGGCCGAGATGGTCGCGGATGGGGAATCCGGCTATCTCGTTTCGCCGGATGATCCGGCTGCGCTGGCCGAGGCCATCCGACGATTCCTGGCTCGGCAAACTCACATCGAATCGCACGTCCCCGGATTCGCGGACAGGTTCCGCTGGCCCGGCTACGTCGACGCCCTGCTGGCCGCCCTCCCCCCGCCGCCGAGCAGCCCCTGATCCACCGCTTGCAATCCCCGCTCCATTCGTTATAATGGTCAGTTTCATTAGACCCGGACGTCACATATGAACGGTTACATCGACCTACACCTGCACTCAACCTTCTCGGACGGCGCACTCACACCCGCCCAGCTTGTCCATCACGCGCTGGACGCCCATCTCCGGGCCATCGCCATCACCGACCATGACACGGTGGACGGCAACACCGAAGCCCTGGCCGAGGGACAAGTCCGGGGGCTCGAGGTGATCCCCGGAGTGGAGTTGTCGATCGCCTATTCCCGGGGCGAGCTGCACATCCTGGGGTACTATGTGGATCATCTCGATCCGGCCCTGCACGAGGAGCTGCGGCGACTGCGCGAGTACCGGCGGCGGCGCAATCCCCAGATCATCCGCAAGCTGGCCGGACTGGGCATCGAGCTGAACCTTGAGGCGATTCGGGCAAAGATCAACAACGGCAACGTCGGCCGTCCCCACATCGCCGCCGCGATGGTGGAGTCCGGGTACGTTCGGTCGGTCAAGGAAGCGTTCAACCGGTATCTGCGCAAGGACGGACCGGCCTATGTGCCCAAGGAGATGCTCTCCGCGCCCGAGGGCATCCAGCTGGTGCGGCGGTTCGGCGGTGTCCCCGTACTGGCCCACCCCCTCACCCTGGAAATCCAGGATCCCACCGAGCTGGCCGACTTTCTGAGCCAGCTCAAAGCTGACGGACTGGGCGGCATCGAAGCATACTACCTGTCGGACAGCCGGTGCCCGGTGGAACTCTACCGGGAGCTCGCCCAGCGTCTGGATCTCTGTCTCACCGGCGGCAGCGATTTCCACGGTCCCGTCAAGCCCGAGGTGGCCATCGGCACCGGCCGCGGCAAGACCCGCCTCCCCTATCATCTCGTGGAAGAACTGAAGGCGCGCCGGCCTCCCGCCCCGGCCGCCGTGACGTCCGACACCGGCGGATCATCCACCCGACAGAACCTCTGAGACGTCTCCCCACCGCCCGAGCAGCTGAATTTCCCGTTCCAACTCAAGCCCCGTACGATCCTGCACCACCTGTTCCACTGACCGGATCAGTGCCAGCACGTCGCGGGCGGAGGCGGCGCCGCGGTTGACGATGAAATTGGCGTGGCGCGGGAATACCTCGGCGTCGCCTATCCGCATACCTTTGAGGCCGCAGGACTCGATGATCTTCCCGGAGGGTGTGCCGGTTCGGTAATCATTCTTGAAGATGCAGCCTGCGTTGGGGAACAGGAACTGGCCCATCGCCTCACGCCGGCGCTGAAAATCGGACATCGCCTCGCGGAGGCTTTCGGGATCGGAGCCGGCTTCCAACCGGAGATCCACCTCGGCCACCCATTCCCCGCCCGCCTGGAACCGCGAGCGCTTGTACGCGAACCCGCATGCGGCCGCTTCAAACGTCGCCTCATGTCCCGCCTGGTCCACTCCGTGCACGCGGCGGACGACGTCGCCGATGGACCGCTCGTAGCAACGCGCGTTCATGAACACGGCGCCGCCGAGCGAGCCCGGCATGCCATGGAAATTCTGCAGTCCGGCCAGCCCGCGCCCGGCGCAGAACTCGCACAGGTCGCTGATCCCGATGCCGGCCTCCGCCCGGACCTCGGCGCCGTCCGCCTCCACCCGGCGCATGGCCGTGGTTACGATCACCGCACCATCCACGCCGGCGTCCGCCACCAGCACATTGGACCCGCCCCCAAGGATCGTCAGCGGCAGGCTCTGGCCGATGGTCCAGCGGACCGCCGCCACGAACCCTTGGGCGCTGTCCGGCAGGAGCAGCCAGTCGGCCGGGCCGCCGATCCGGAACGTCGTATAAGGCGCCAGTGATTCGCGTCGCCGGAACGGCACCGGAACATCCACCTGTTGTTCGTTCATGCCACGCCTCCCGCGCGGTCATCTTACCACCACCGGAGCCGCGGGGAAAGGGCGGGGGGCTGTGCTATAATGCCGATTTTCATGCCGGTTCCGGCGAGGAGCGCCCCATGCCCCCAGTGCACCGACACCAATTGCCCAACGGCCTCACCGCCCTGGTGATCGAGGACCACCGCCTGCCTGTCGTCTGCAGCACCATCTGGTACCGCGTCGGCACCCGGGACGAGCCCAAGAACCAGACGGGGATTGCCCACTTTCTGGAACACATGATGTTCAAAGGGACGGCCCGTTTTCCCAAGGGCCGTATCGATGCCATCAGCCTCCAGCGGGGCGGCAACAACAACGCCTTCACCTCATACGACTGCACCGGCTACTACTTCACGTTCGCCGCGGACCGCTGGGACGTGGCCCTGGACATCGAGGCCGACCGGATGCGACACCTGAACCTGGATCCAGTTGAATTCGAGGCGGAGCGGCAGGTCGTGCTCGAGGAGCTCACCATGGGCGAGGATCACCCCTGGGAGTTCCTGCGACGCAACGTCCGGGCCCTGGCCTACTCGCGTCATCCGTACCGCCACCCGATCATCGGCTGGCCCGAGGACGTGGCGGCGCTGACGGTGGAGCAGATGCGAGCCTTCCACCAGCGGCACTACCAGCCGGGAAACGCCGTACTGGTCGTGGCCGGCGATTTGAAACCCGCCGACACGTTCCGACGCATCGAAGACCGCTTCGGCCCGATCCCCGGCCGCCCGACGCCGTTGGCCGTCCTGCCGCCGGACGGCCCCCCCGAAGGCCGGGTCCGCTTCGCGGCCTCCCGACCGGTCCACGTGAGCCGGATGTACATCGCATTCCACGCGCCGTCGGTCCGTTATCGCGGGATCTACGCCGCCCACCTGCTGTCCTACATCCTGGGAGAAGGCAAAACCAGCCGTCTGTACCGCCGATTGGTGGAAAGCGACCAGACGGCCACCTCCTCCGCCATCCACTTCGAAGACATGCTGGACCCGGCGCTGCTGGGCGTGGCGGTCCAGCTCAAGTCCGGCGTCGCCCCCGCCGTTGTGGAAGCGGCCGTATTCGAGGAACTCGACCGCCTGCGCACCGACGGCGTCACGCCGTCTGAACTGGCCCGCGCACGGCGTCAGCTCACCGCCGACACCGTCTTCGACCAGGAGGACGTCTCCAGCCTGGCGATCAATTACGGCATGTACGAGTGCATCGTCGGTTATCGCTACTACGAGCAATTCCTGGAACGGGCCCGCCGGGTGACAGCGGTCGACATCCAGGCCGCCGCCCGGGAAATCCTCAACCCGGCGGCCTGTGTGGTGGGCTGCCTGGAGGAATCGCGGAGCGGCCCGGTCGGCACCAAGGAGGAGTCGGCGGACGAACCGCTGGAGCTACCCGACCTGCGCCAGGGCTACCGGTTGCCCGCGCCGCCGACCGTGGCCCGGGTGGTGGCCGCTCGGTGCACGGGCAGCGGACCCGCTGTCCGGCTGCCCATCGAATCCCACCGGCTGGCCAACGGCCTGACGGTGCTGGTGTGCCCGCAACATCACATCCCCGCCGTCCTGCTGGGCGGCGTGGTTCAGGTGGGCAGCCGGGAGGATTGTCCCGGCGCTGAGGGGCTGGCCCATCTTGTCGCCGGGATGCTGGACGAGGGGACGCCGACTCACGATTACCGCCACATCGCCGAGCTGGTGGATGGTCTCGGCGGCACCCTCGAGACGTTCAGCAACCGGGAGTCGTCGGGACTGATCTTGAAACTGCTCAAAACGGACTTCATGACTGGTCTGGATCTGCTGGACGAGCTCCTCAACGAGTCCCACTTTCCCCCGGACCGCCTGGAGCTGTCCCGCTCGCAACTGCTGACCCACATCGCGGCCCTGGACGACCGCCCCGACTATGTCGGCTCGCGGGAGTTCAACCGCGTGGTCTTTCACGGTACGCCCCTGGCCCATCCGGTCCACGGCTCGCCGGACACGGTTCGGAGCTTCACCCGCGCCCAGCTTCGCCGCTTCCATCGCCGTCACTATACGCCGGCAAACACCATCATCCTCATCGCCGGAGATGTGGATCCCGCCCGCGCGCTGCGCGAGGTGGCGGCGCGCTGGCGGAAGCGGCCCGCCGGAATCCGGCCGCCCCGACCGATCATTCCCGTCGAACGTCAGATCCGGCGCGTCGAGCGGACGGTCACGGTCGCCGACAAGGAGCAACTGCACATCTTCCTCGGACACCTCGGCATCGCCCGAGCCTGTCCAGCGTTTTACCCGCTGCTGCTGCTGGACATCATCCTCGGCGGCGGCCCCGGCTTCACCTCCCGCATTCCCCGCAAGCTGCGCGACGAGATGGGGCTGGCCTACACCACTTATGCCACCATCACCGCCACCGCCGGCATCGATCCGGGGCGGTTTCTCGCCTATATCGCCACGTCCCCGCGGCACCGCAACGCGGCCGTCCGTGGCATTCTGGATGAAATCCGGGCTGTTCGGGAACACCGGGTGAGTCGGACCGAACTGCGAGCGGCCAAGGACTACCTGACCGGCAGCTTCGTGTTCAATTTCGAGAACATGGGGCTGATCATCAACTACATGCTCACCGCGTGGATGCACGGGCTCGGATTCGACTACTCCGAGCGTTTTCCCGCGCTGGTCGAGACGGTCACCGCCGCCGACGTCCTGGCCGCCGCCCGGGAGCATCTGGATCCGGACCATGTGACGATCGTGGAAGTCAGGCCGAAGTCGCGGACAGGTAAGCCCCGGGCACGAGGTAATTGACCACATACTCCCGGACGGCCGCCTCGAGCGGCGTGCCGCTCTCCTTCCAGCCGGCCTGCCCCAAGCGGGCCAGCTCCGCCTGGGTGAAGTACTGGTAGCGGTCGCGCAGCTCTTCCGGCATGTCGATGTATTCGATCCGCGGTGGGCGATCCAGCGCCGCGAAGATGGCCCGGGCCAGATCGTTCCAGGTGCGGGCCGCGCCGCTACCCACGTTCAGAATGCCCGCCACACCGGGGTGGTCGAGGCAGAACAGGGTCATGGCCACCGCGTCCTTCAGGTAGATGAAATCGCGCTTCTGCTCGCCGTCGGCGAACTCCGGCCGGTGGGAGCGGAACAACCGGATCACCCCGTTGGCGCGGATCTGCTCGTAGGCCTTCAGCACGACGCTCCGCATCTCCCCCTTGTGGTATTCATTGGGACCGAAGACGTTGAAGTATTTCAGGCCGGTGATCGTCTGCAGCAAGCCCGCCCGCCAGGCCCACAGGTCGAACAAATGCTTGGAATAGCCGTACATGTTGAGCGGTTCCAGATCGGGCAGCAATTCCTCTCGGTCGGCGTACCCCCGGGAGCCGTCCCCGTATGTGGCCGCACTGGAGGCATAGATGAATCGGATGCCCCGTTCCACGGCGCAGGTGGCCAGATGCTTGGTATACTCGAAGTTGTTGCGGATGAGGTAGCTGGCGTCGCGTTCCGTCGTGTCGGAACAGGCGCCCAGGTGGATGATCGCCCGGGTTCCCGCCGGAATCTGCCCCTGTCGGATCCGCTCCAGAAACGCCTCTTTCTCCTGATAGTCGGCGAAGCGCAGCCCGCGCAGGTTCCGCCAGCGGTCATCGGCGCCAAGGCTGTCCACAGCCAGAATCCGCTCCTCACCCCGTCGGTTCAACGCCCAGATGACGCCGCTGCCGATCATCCCCGCCGCGCCGGTCACTACGATCATCGCCGCCTCCGTTCCCGGGTTGCCGACGCTTGACATCTTATCCTATTTCCGGATCCTTGCCAACACGGCCGGGACGGCTGGCCGGCGCCCACTTTCCAGCTTGCATCCGCTCCAGTCTGTGCTAATATTGGCGGCTTACAGACTGGTCCGCAAGGGAGAAGACGGAGGATGAACTACCTCGAAGCTGCAATGAAGATCCTGGAAGAAGCCGGCCGCCCCCTGACTTCACAGCAGATCACGATGACCGCTCTGGAACGCGACTGGATCGAGCCGCAGGGGCCCGAACCCTCCTCGATCATGAACGTGCTGATCATGCAAGACTTGAAATCCCGCGGCGTGCGGTCCGATTTTTCCCGGGTGAGTCCCGGCACCTACACCCTGCGCAAGCTGGTGTACAAGAACGCGCCCGAAACAGAGGATCCGCCCCCGCCGCGGGCGGTGCCCGCGCATGCCGACAGGCCCCGCCATGCCCCCCGGGCCGACAAACAGCGGCCGGAGGGTCATCGCTCCCAGTCCAACCGTCCGGCATCCGGCAATCGCGAGATGGTGAACCGTCCCCAGCGGCATCATGGCGGGCAGTCCCGCCCCCACCCGAGCATGAAACGCCCCGAGCCGGCTCGTGCCGCCGGCGGCCCCAACGTGGACCGGAAGGAGCTGTGGGAACTGATGGAAGCGCTGGGCACGGTGATGGGGTACAAGGTGCTGCCCGTTCGTCTGGCGGACAAAACGACCAACTGCATGGGCTGGCACATCGGCGGCAACCCCGAACTGGCCTACATTCTATGGGTCGTTGAGGGCACCGACATGAACCAGGGGATCCGGGAGCTGATCGGCCTGAACTACCACAAGGTGATGATCATGGCCGACGACGACAATCTGGCGGCCGCCCAACAATTCATCGAAGGGCATGCCGACTGCGACAAGATCGGCCTCGTCTCCCTCCAGGTGCTGCGCGACCAGGCTCGCGCCGGCACCCAGTACATGGAGTTTTATAACACGTTGTGCGATTGCCGGCCGCTGGGCGACCGGAAGACCCCCCTCGTCTCCTGAACCTTACCGCAGCCGGCTCTGTGCCGCGGGGGCCGGTCGCCGGCGCTCCCGCCAGACCAGCCAGAACGCCTCGGCTGCCGAGTACGCATACACAACCCCAAAAGCCAGGCAGGTCACCAGGAACCGTGTCCGGTTCCGCGCCATGACCTGATGGGTGATGTCCAGGGACAGGCTCAACATGCCGGCCGGGTCCAGCGGCGGCTCCTCCGGCATCAAGGTCAGGATGTCCAGGTAGGCCGCCACCAGGAACACCGCCAGGATGCCCAGCGCGAGTCCACCTTGAATGAAGCCGGCCAGCCGGCGGCCCAGGCTCCATTGCCCCAACCCGGGACACACCAGCAGCGAAAGCAGCACCGGGGTCCACGGCCAACGCGATTTCGACAGGTTTGTTCCCGGCGGCGTCATGGGCGCCCCTCCTGCAGGCTGTCCGGCCTCATTCCCGGAACGGGACCGCATCATGCGGCAGACTCCCTCGCGGAGCCCGCAGATACGCGAAGGGGGATTCATGCAGCAAATTGGACACCCGCGAGGTGTAGACATCGGCGTAATGCTCCACCTGCCGGGCGAGCAGACTTTTATCGTTGCCAGCCCGCATGAGCAGCCCCCACGTGTGGTTGCGCAACTCGCCGCTCTCCCTGGCCAGCGGGCTGATCTGATCGTCGAGCGCCTCCAGCCGGCTGCGCAGGGCGCCGATCTCCGACCGCAGCCGCTGGGGATCGGCGACCGGAGCCGGCCCATAGGCCAACTCGGCCCGTTGCAGCTGGATCCGCAGCTGGGCGTGGCGGTGTTCCAGCGCGATCTTAACGTCCATGAGCTGGACCAGCTTGTCCTGATGAGGCTGGAAGGCGGACAGGGCGGCCAACTCCCCCTCGAGCTCACGCAGGATAAGGGCGGTCCGCCAGCGCATGATGTCCTTGGACACGTGAACGTCGGTGAAGATGTGGTCGCCGACAAACAGGATCTCCTCGCCGGACACGCCGAGATACGCTTCGACCTGCCGGGCATCTCCGCCCACATACACGCCGGGCTTGCAGATCCCGCCGGGACACGGCTGCAGCAGGCCGTCCGGGGTGGCCAACTCGAACAGCGGCATCCGATGGCTGAAGAAATCCGGCTTGCGGGCGGACAGGATCACCAGTTCGAACAAGTCACGCCACGTCTGCCCGGCCGGCAGGTGCCGGTCGAGGGCGTGAGTCATGATTCGCCGGGTGTAGGGCCACTCGGAGTTAGTGATGAGCAGGAGTCGTTTGCCCGCCTTGAGCTGGTCCAGCAGGGTCAGGACCAGTTCCGGATCCGTCTCCACAAACTGCTCCGGACAGCTCAGGATCTCGGCTTTCAGCTCCCCCTCCATGTGCGCCTCGTCCAGTCGCCGTTTGACCTCCCAGTACAAGTCGGCGTAACCGATCGCACCCGGCAGCAACCCTCGGTCGAGGCGGTCCACCAGCTGGGCGTACATGGACGCCTCGGACAACGAGAACAGCGTGTTCAGAAACACGAAGCGGCGGTCCGACAGCTCGACCTCCGTCCGGCCGTACACTTCGCGCTGGGCGTCGAACGGCATCGGCCGGGTTCCGTGGCAGGCGCGGGTGACGTAGCCGAACCGGTTGGCCTTGATCAGGTTGCCCAGTTTCGTGTCGATCAGGAGGCCGCGGATGACCTGTTCCGGGTCGAACCGCACGTCGCCGACCGGCCAGCCGAGACCCGCCAGCTTGTCCCTGAGCGTCAGAAACGCCCGCTGCTCCCATGCCTCGACCTGGTAGTGCACCAGGGTGTAATCCATGTCGTATCCCACGGCCCGGATGCTGCGCAGGTTCAGCGTGCGGTTGCAGTAAACCCGCCGTTCCGGCGGGGGCATGGCGGAGATGTTTTCAGGGGTGGTCATCACGGATTCCCGGGGCGGCAAGTCGGCGGTGCAGTCGGCGCACGGCGCGGCCACTTGGTCCGGGTCGCGGCTATCGGCCGGATCACTTGGTCTGCCGTATCTTCTCGACGTCGCCGGCGTGGAAGAAATGAAGCTCCAGCTGCGGGTCGTTCATCAGCGTGTGCGGCATCCGCGCCACCTCGCGGGTGACTTCACGGATTTTGCCTTCCTTGGCCCATTCGTTGAGCTGCTTTTTGGACACGCCGAAGCGCTTCTTGATGGCCACGTGAGACAGATACAGTTCGCCGTTATCCATGTGTTCGTGTTTGCTGCTCATGGCGGTTGTGCCTCCTTCGCCGTCGGGGCGGATTGAAACCGGACCCGGGGAGCTCCATCCAATTCCGTGGTAAGATGATATCCTAATTTGCACAGCCGCCCAAAGAAAAAGATGGCGAACTTGGAAACCAGACCCGTCGAGTTTGACGAGGATGCCCTCAGGCGACAGGAGACGCAGCTGGACGCGATCCTGGCAGCGATGGGATCTGCGCTCATCGCCTTCAGCGGCGGTGTGGACAGTACCTATCTGGTCTGGGCGGCACGCCGGGTGTTGGGGGCGCGGGCCGTGGCGGCGACCGTGCTGAGCCCCCTGAATCCGCCCGGCGAGCCGGCCGCGGCAGTTGAGACCGCCCGCCGCATCGGCATCCGCCACGAAACGGTGGCATTCGATCCGCTCGGACTGGACGCGTTCCGCACCAACCCACCCGACCGCTGCTATCACTGCAAACTCGAGCTGATGGAACGTCTGCGGCTGTTGGCCCGGGATCTCGGTCTGGCCGTAGTGGCCGACGGCGAAAACGCGGACGACGCCGCCGACTGGCGTCCCGGGCGACGGGCCACCGCCGAGCTGGGCGTCCGGCATCCTCTGGTCGAGGCCGGGCTGGGCAAGGACGCCATCCGCCGGCTGTCCCGCCTGGCGGGCCTGCCCACCGCGGACCGGCCGGCTCTGGCCTGCCTGGCGTCCCGGATTCCGTACGGCACACCCATCACGGCCGACCTGCTGGAGCGGATCGGCCGCGGCGAGGCGTTCCTGTTCGCCCAAGGCTTTTCCAACTGCAGGCTGCGGCATCACGGCGACACATGTCGCATCGAGGTGCCGTCCGACGAGTTGCCGCTCCTGCTGGAGCGAACCCGGCGGACCGCGGTCATCGCCTGCCTCCGCGCGCTCGGATACACGTACATCACCCTGGACCTGGAGGGGTACCGCACCGGCTCGCTCAACACCGGGCTGGCGGGTCGCCTCTCGGAGGAAACACCATGAAACGCGCACTGGTCCTGCTGATTCTGTTGGCCGCGACGGCCACCACCGCCGCCGGAACCGGCCCGGATCTGTCGGCGTGGGCGCCGCCGGACTGCCAACTGATTCTGGAGATCCAGCACCTGGACGAGGCCATGGCGCCGCTGGCCGTATCCGGTCCGGTCCCCGATCCCGCCATCCTGATCCAACGGCTGTGGCCGGAGCTCCGGCTCCCGTGGGCTCCCGCCGAATGGCCGGCGACCGGTCCCGATGACTGGCGGTCGATGTCCGCGCTGATCGCGGTCCACCGCCCCACGGGCGCACCGGCGGAATCCGCCCGTGGCCTCCTGGTCTTGGGCTTCGGCACAGCGGACCTGTGCCAGCGGTTCGCGCGGCAGCTCCAGCCGCCGGCGGGGACCGCGGTCTCCATCCGGACCGTGGGCACTTATTCGGTTTATTCCGCCCCCGAACCTGCTGGATTCCTGGTTCTCGGCGCACAGACTGTCGCCTTCGGCCGCGGCTACGACGTTGCCAAGCTAATCACCATCCCCCGCGGCCAGGCGGTCCCCGCGAACTCAGCCAACTCCGCCCTGCCCGGCTTTCCGGCCGACTCCTTCCTCCGTCTGCGGCTCAACCTGGCTTCCATGGGGCTGCTCTCCGACGACACCATGCGGGCCGCCGCCGAGCGGATCGTCCGGGAACTGCGACAGCCGGCCGATGCTCCGGACGCGGGCGGGGCTTCGATCTCGGCATTCCGCAACTTGTTTAATCGGACCACTCCCGAACAGATGACGGCATTTCTGACCGGCCTTGGATTGGACAGTCTGCGCGACCTCACCCTCACCCTCAGCGGCGACGCCGATCGGATGGGCCTGGCGATGGACCTGGCGATCGACCGCGAGCCGGGGCTGGTCCAGGACTACCTGGCGGGGATGCGCGACCGACAACCGGTGGCGTGGCGTCTCCTCCCGGCCGACACCCTGATGGCGATGGACTCCGTCATGGACGCGCCCCACCTGCTGCGCCTCCTGCGTGCGCATGCCCGGAACACTCTGGGGACGTCCGGCGAGACGGTGTTCCTCGGGTTGGAGCTGGCCGCCCAGGCCCGCCTGGGCCTGTCGTTCTCCGATCAGCTCCTGCCCCTTGTGGGCGCCGAATGGGGTCTGGCCGTCCTGCCCGGCGCCCCGGATGACTCCCCCCGACTGGTGGGCTTCTGCGTTCCCGAGGATCCCGCCATGCTAACGGTGGTGCTGGAGCGGGTCGCCCCGCGCCTGCCGATGGGTGTCACCCCGCCCGCCTCGGGTGGCGAGCCGTTCTACATCCTGAACCTGAACCCGCAAGCCGAGAAGCCGTCACTCACGTACCTGCTCCAGACGGGGCCGGCGGTCTTTGTCAGCGACCGCCCGGAAGCGCTGCGGCAGATCCTGACCGCCAGCCGGTCCGGCGCAACGTTCAACCCGTCCGTTCTTCAGGACCCCCCAGCCGGCGTTCGCCGCATTCAGATGCTGTACGGACGGGCCGACCTGTCCGGCTCGTTCGGGCGCGGTGCGCCCGCATCCGGCGTCCCGTTCCTCGGCCAGACCTGCCTGTCGGACAGCGGCTTGTCCGCCGGCTTTTTACTGCCCCGTTCGGCGTTGACCGGTCTCGTCCAGCTTCTGCCCGGCCTGCTCTCCCGGGTTCCGTCCGGTCCCCCAGCCGGGACGGACGCGGCCCCGCCGCCTGATGCGGCCGGTCCCCGGCCATAATCCACCCAGGAGTTGTACCGCATGAAACCGTTTCCCGGCGTCGACTTTTTCAGATTCGATGCGCTGTTGAGCGATGAGGAGCGGATGGTGCGCGACACGGTCCGCCGCTTCACCGATGAACAGATCAAGCCCGTCATCGAAACCCACCACCGAGAGGGTCATTTTCCCGTCACCCTCATCCGGCCGATGGCGGAGCTGGGGCTCCTGGGCGCGAACCTCGACGGCTACGGCCTGCCCGGCCTGGCCGGCGCGGCGTACGGGCTGATCATGCAGGAACTGGAGCGGGGCGACAGCGGCATCCGCTCGTTCGCCTCGGTGCAGGGGGCGCTGGTCATGTACCCCATCCATGCCTTCGGCTCGGAGGAGCAGAAGGCTCACTGGCTGCCCCGGTTGGGCGCCGGTGAAGTCGTCGGCTGCTTCGGCCTGACTGAGCCCGATTTCGGTTCCAATCCCGGCGGCATGACCACCCGGGCCGAAGCGACCGCCGACGGGTTCGTGTTGAACGGTTCCAAGATGTGGATCACCAACGGCGATCTGGCCGACGTGGCCGTGGTCTTCGCCAAGCTCGACGGCGAGGTGAACGGTTTCCTGGTGGAGCGCGGCACGCCGGGTTTCGCCACCCAGGAGATCAAGGGTAAGTTTTCGCTGCGGGCGTCGGACACCGCCACGCTGTTCTTCGAAGACTGCCGGATTCCGGCGGCCAATCGCCTGCCGGGCGCCCGGGGCCTGAAGACCGCCCTGATGTGCCTCACCCAGGCCCGCTACGGCATCGCCTGGGGAGTGATCGGCGCCGCCATGGAGTGCTACCACACCGCGCTGGAATATGCCAAGGAACGGGTCCAGTTCGGCGGGCGGCCCATCGCCGCCCACCAGCTTGTCCAGGAGAAACTGGCCTGGATGATCACCGAGATCACCAAGGCCCAGTTCCTCACCCTCCACGCCGCGCGGCTCAAGGACGCCGGAGAGCTGAAATTCCACCACGTTTCGATGATCAAGCGGAACAACGTGGACATGGCCCTGCAGTGCGCCCGTCTGGCCCGGGACATCCTGGGAGCCGCGGGAATCGTCGATGACCATCCGGTCATCCGGCACATGCTGAACCTGGAATCGGTGCGCACCTATGAAGGCACTCACGACATCCACACCCTCATCATCGGGCAGCAGATTACCGGGGAGCCGGCTTATGGCGAGTAGAAGGAAGGCGCCGGTCTTTCAAAATTTGGGGATTTTTGGTTGGATGGGTCTTTAAAGGTGGGTTTAAGGGTTGATAAACCTTGACTTGTTTTTTGGCTTTGAAAGACCGGCTATACAGTTAGATGACGTCGCGGCCAAAAAGTTTAGCGGAACATCCCATTATTTTTATCTACCGGGAGAGCGCCGGACAATCTATTGGTATTGCGACAGTTACAATGATCGCCCTTGCCCGCTGACCTGATTTCTGTTAAGTTGGGGCCTTCGGATTCCCTGAAGGCGGGAGGCTGTTTGAACGAACAGGAACTGCGGCGGCTGCTCGAATCGCTCCAGCAGGGTGAGATCCCCGTGGAGGGCGCCTTGGAACGCCTGCGGCACCTGCCGTTCGAGGATCTCGGCTTCGCCCGGGTGGACCACCACCGCGCCCTCCGCCACGGATTTCCGGAGGTCATCTTCGGCCGCGGCAAAACCGTGGCCGAGGTGACGGCCATCGCCGAGCGGATCATCGACCGGACCGCCAATCTGCTGATCACCCACGCCACTCTCGAGATGTTCGAGGCGCTGAGCGCCCGTTTCGACCGCTTGACCCACCACGCCCGGGCCCGCTGCGTCACCCGCTGCACCGACGCCACCGACCGCGGGCGCGGCACCAT